>JBBDQR010000163.1:0-16788 GCA_040905885.1 Gaiellaceae bacterium
GCCGCTCTCTTCGGCCGAAGTGGCCAAGATCGATCTGGCTACCGGGCGCATCGAGAGCCTGGCCCGCTCGCGCAGCGGCAGCATTCCGGGCAACCTGATCTGCTACCGCGACAGCATCGTCTCGCAGGGGGCCGACTTTCTCGAGGCGTACTACCAGTTGGACGCGCTGAAAGAACGGATCGCCAAGACGCTGGCCGCCAAGCCGGATGACCCCGGGGCGCTAGCCGCGCTGGGCTATCCGCCGCCGCCGCCCTGGGGGGGGGATCGCGCTACCGCTCCAGGAACTTCTTGATCGCGTCCTGGGCCTCGTCGCCCAGCATCGAGAGCGCGAGCCAGTCGCGCGCGTGCCCGATCGTCTCGTGCCACGAGATGTCCCGCCACCAGTTCAGCTGCTGCTTGGCATAGCGCGTCGTCTGCGGCAGCTTCGTCGCGAGCTTCTCGACCACCTCGTCCACCTTCGCGTCGAGCTCGGCGGCGGGGACGACCCAGTTGACGAGCCCCCACTCCGCGGCCTTCGCGGCCGGCAGCTCCTCGCACAGGAGCACGATCTCGCGCGCGCGCCGGTCGCCGACCATCACCGGCAGCCACTGCGTCGCGCCGCCCGCCGGCACCGAGCCGTGCTCGAGCCCGACGTGCCGGATGAACGCGTCCTCGACCATCACGGCGAGGTCGCACGCCATCTGGAGCTCGTTGCCCCCGCCGACGGCGATCCCGTTGATGCGCGCGAGCGTCGGCTTCCCGATCTCGCGCAGCCGGTCGTGCATGTCCTTGAAGGCGCCGAACCACTTCCAGTACTCGCGCGGGTTGCCGACGAGGTCGGCCCCCCAGGACTTGAGGTCGGCGCCGACGCAGAACGCGCGGCCCGCGCCCGTCACGACGACGACGCGAATCTCGTCGTCCCAGGACGCGTCCTCGCAGGCGCGCGCCAGCTCCCGCAGCATGCGGAAGTCGAAGGCGTTCAGCACCTCCGGCCGGTTGAGCGTGATCGTCGCCCGCGGCGGCGCCTTCTCGTAGACGATCGTCTCGAAGCCGAGCTCCTCGGGGGAGCGCGGTTCCGGGCGGGCGGGCTCGGTCACTCAGCCGCGAGCAGGTACACGTGGAAGGGGATGCCCATCTGCATGGCGTCGCGGCCGGAGGCGTTGAACTCCTCGCTCCCCGAGCCCTCCCGGAACGACTCCATGTCGGGCCACTCGAACTCCCCGTAGTACGCGTAGCGCTTGTCCCCGATCGGCGCGGCGAAGATCTTGCCGTGCCGGAAGGTCGCGCCCGGCACCTTGCCGGCGTAGGTCTCCACGTGCTCCGCGTAGCGCTCCGAGTCGGGCTCCTGCTCGTAGAGAATGATCGCCTTCACCATGCGCTGAGCGTACAAGGTCGAGGAGGAGGACGAGATGGGCAAGAAGATCGTGCACGTGGAGTTCCCGGCCGCCGAGGGCGACCGCGGCGAGAAGTTCTGGAGCGAGCTCGCGGGCTGGTCCTTCAACGACGTGGGCATGCCCGGCATCGACTACCGGATGTTCGACGGCGGCGGCTGGGGAGGCGCCGTCTGGACGAGCGAGGAGCAGGCCGGCCAGGGGCCGATCATCTACCTCGACAGCGACGACATCGACGCCGACGTGGCCCGTGTCCGGGACCTGGGCGGCAAAGCAGAGGACAAGGAGCCGATCCCGCAGATCGGCTGGTTCGCCCGCTGCCGGGACACGGAGGGGAACGCGTTCAGCCTCTACCAGAGCGACGAGAACGCGGCGTGACGGGCGGCACGGCCCTGGCCGTCGCCCTCTCGGCGACGGCCGGCCTCGCCGGCGCCGTCCAGATCGCCGTCATGGGCGAGCTTGGCGAGCGCTCGGGCGTCTTCCCGGCGATCGCGCTCTCCGGGATCGTCGCCTTCGTGCTCGGGATCGTCGTCCTCTACGCGGCGGGCTCGAGCCTGTGGGGCGTCCGGGACGCCCTGCGCGAGCCCGCCTGGCTGTGGAGCGGCGGCGCGATCAGCCTCTTCATCATCCTCGCGATGACGGTCGCCGGGCCGCGGATCGGAATCGCGGCGACGCTCGGGATCCTGATCGCCGGCAACCTCGTGATGGGCGCCCTGATCGACCACCTCGGCCTGCTCGGGCTCGACCGCGTGCCGATCGGGTGGCCGCGGGCGCTCGGCATCGTGCTGCTCGCCGCCGGTGCGGCGCTGTCGCTCAAGAAGTAGCGAGCAGCCTCATCCCGCCGACCGTGTAGAGCACCATCAGGACGAGCATCGCGTACTGGCTGCGCGTCGCGTGGCCGGGCGTCCGGAAGAGGCCGACGGCGCGGTCGTGCGCCAGCGCCAGCCCGGCCACGTGGCCGGCGACGAGGGCGCCCACCTGCGCGTACCAGACCACGTTCGGCGTCAGGAGGCCGAGGTTCGGCTGGAACCCGGCCGTGCCGAGCAGGTCCCAGCCGCGGCCGAGGGGGTCCGAGACGAGCGGGACGAGGTACTGGCCCTGGAGGAGCAGCAGCGAGAAGTAGTGGGCGACCACGTAGACGAGCGCGATCGGCACCAGGCTCGTCGCGAACGCCGTCGCGAGGCCTTCCGGGTGCCCCGTGAGGGCACCCGCGGCCGCCACCGCGGCGAGGTACGCGAGCGCGACCGCGAGCACCGTACCGAGGAGGCCCGCGAAGCCGAGCGCCGTCCGGCCGAGCTCTCCGCCCGCCTCGAGCTGGAGGTCGAGCCAGAAGGACGTGCGGCTGACCGAGTCGAAGCCGACCGAGCCGAGCATCACGGCGACGAACGCGAGCGTGCCGGGCGTCACCGGGACGGTCGCCAGCCCGGAGAGCGGCGCCCGCCGCACGACGCGACCGTCCACGACCGCGAACGGCGCGATCCGCCCGAGCAGGCCGAAGTAGACGTGGAACATCTCCCCGGCGTCGAGCCACGCGCGCCGGCCGAAAATGAACATCCCGAGCCAAGTGATCGCCGAGTAGAGGTAGATGGCGAGCGCGAGCGCCTTCGGGTCGGAGGGGTTCTCGTAGACGAGCTCCATCGACACGAAGGCGAACAGAAGCACTGCCGCCGGCCAGCGGCCGAGGCGCTCCGGGTAGGGCTCCGGCCGCCAGCGCACGCCCAGCCGGTCGGCCGTCCTGGCGACCGCGTCGGCCACGGCCCGGAACGGGGAGAGCACGGCCCAGAGGTTCCCGAAGAGCACGACGAACGGGACGAGACCGACCCAGAAGACGACCCAGATGAACGTCGGCGCGATGTTCTCCAGCACGCGCTCGTCGCCGACGAGGGCCGCCGCCGCGACGACCAGGAAGAGGCCCGTGGAGAGGGCGCCGAGCAGCACGCGCAGCACCGGCGAGAGCAGCACGCGCTGGAGCGAGAGCGGGAGCTCCCGGCCGGCCGCGGCGCGCTCGAGCAGCGGGCCGCGCCAGAGCGCGGCGAGGGCGACGAAAGAGGCGACGAGGACGATGCTCGCGCCGTAGAGGAAGAGCCACGCCGGGACCGGAAGGTCGCGGATGCCCCCGATCCCGTGGGCTACGGTCAGGGGCGGACCTCGAGCTCCGCGATGGGGACGCCGCGGTCCTCCAGCTCGATCTCGAAGCGGCCGACGATGGTCGCTTCGAACTCGATCCTGGCCTCCTCGCCCGGCGCGACGTCCTGCATCAGGTCGTAGCCGTGGACGTGCACCTCGTCGGCGACGTCGGCCTCGACGCGCACGCGCACCTCCTGCCCCTTTCGGACCGTGAGGTGCTGGATGCCCCCCACGGGCTCGCCCCCGCGGACCGTGATGCGCAGCGTCGCGCGCTCGGCCTCGGTCGTCGTCTCCTGCGTCGTCGTCTCCTCGGTGGTCGCCGTCTGCTCCGTCGTCCCAGCGGTCGTGGCCGGCGGCGCCGTCGTCTCCGAGGCCGGCCTGAAGGCGAAGTAGAGCCCGGCGATCACCGCCAGGCCGGCGACCACGAAGATGACGACGACGGCCCAGCGCGGCATTACAGACCGACGATATCGTCCGGCCGGACCGGCACCCGCGCCAGCTCACGGCCGGTCGCGTCCCGCAGCGCGGCCACGATCGCGGCCGTCGAGACGACCGTCGGCGGCTCGCCGACGCCCTTGAGGCCGTAGGGGGCGTCCGGCTCCGGGTCCTCCACGAGCACCGACTGCACGGGCGGCATGTCGAGCGCGGTCGGGATCAGGTAGTCGGTGAAGTTCGGGTTCAGGATCCGCCCGTCGCGGGTGAGGATCTCCTCCATCAGGGCCAGTCCGAGCCCCTGCGCCGTGCCGCCCTCGATCTGGCCCTCCACCGCCTGCGGGTTGATCGCCTTGCCGACGTCCTGAGCCGTGCCGATCCAGACCACGCGCGTCAGCCCGAGCTCGACGTCCACCTCCGCCACGACCTTCATCGCCGAGCAGGCGAAGGCGACGTGCGCGCGCTCGCCCGTGACCTGGCCCGTCTCCGGCTCGAGCGGGGTCGTGCGGGGGTGCCGGTAGACCCGCTCCACGTCGACCTCGCCGCCGCCCTTCGCCTCCCGCTCCGCGAGCGCGGCCCGGCACGCGTCGCGCACGGCCCCGGCCGCCATCCACGTCATCCGCGACGCCGAGGAGGATCCCGAGGAGCCGACCGTCGCGGTCGTGCCGGGCGCGAGGACGACGTCGTCCGTCCCCAGCTCGGTGCGCGCCACCTGGAGGATGACGTTGGTGACGCCCTGGCCGACCTCGGCGGCGGCGCAGTGGATCTCCGCCCCGCCGTCCGCCCGCAGCTTCACCCGCGCGGCGCAGAAGTCGTCGAAGCCCTCCGAGTAGCAGATGTTCTTGAAGCCGAGGGCGAACCCCTCGCCGCGGCGGATCCCCTCGCCCCGGGTCGTGTTCCCGGCCCCGCCCGGCAGCCGGATCGCGTCCCGCGGCAGCTCCTCTGCGGGCGGCGGCTCGAGCTCGGCGCAGCGCCGGATCACCTCGGCGACCGGCATCGCGCCCGTGACCACCTGCCCCGTGGGCAGCATGTCCCCCGGCTTCAGCGCGTTCAGCAGCCGGAGCTCCACCGGGTCGATGTCGAGCGCGCGCGCGACCTTGTCCATCTGCGCCTCGTGCGCGAAGCAGACCTGGACGGCGCCGAAGCCGCGCATCGCGCCACAGGGCGGGTTGTTCGTGTAGACGACCGAGCCCTCGATCAGCGCGTTGTCAACCGAGTAGGGACCGCAGGCGAAGCAGGAGGCGTTCGCGATCACCGCCGTCGAGCTCGAGGCGTAGGCGCCGCCGTCGAGCAGGATCCGCACGTGCACGCAGACGAGCTTCCCGTCGCGGCGCGCCCGGTGCTCCATCCAGATCCGCGCGGGATGCCGGTGGACGTGCCCGACGAACGACTCCTCCCGGTTGTAGACCATCTTCACCGGCCGCTCCGTGTGGAGGGCGAGCAGCGCGGAGTGGAGCTGCATCGAGAGGTCCTCGCGGCCGCCGAAGGCGCCGCCGACCCCGGCGAGGTGGATCCGCACCTGCTCCGGCTCGAGGGCGAGGCAGGGCGCGACCTGGTTCCGGTCGACGTGCAGCCACTGCGTCGCCACGTAGATGTCGACGCCGCCCTCGCCGTCCGGGACGGCGAGCCCCGACTCGGGGCCGAGGAAGGCCTGATCCTGGATCCCCAGCTCGTACTCGCCCTCGACCGACACGTCCCCGGCCGCGTCAGGGTCGCCGTGGCGGATCACAATCGAGCGGAGGACGTTCGGCCGCGGGTCGTCGAGGTAGCCGTGGCCGGAGGTGACGCCGACGGGATGCAGCGGCTCGGACTCCGTCGCCCGCCCGGCGTCGACGACGAGCTCGAGCGGCTCGTACTCGACCCGGATTCGCTCGGCGGCGCGGCGCGCCTGCTCCGGATGGTCGGCGGCGACGACCGCGACCGGCTCGCCGAAGTAGCGGACGCGGTCGATCGCCAGCACCGGCTGGTCGGGGAACTCGAGGCCGTAGGTCTTCTCTCCGGGAACGTCCTCGTGGGTGAGCACGGCGTGGACGCCCGCCATCCCGACGGCCTCCGAGACGTCGATCGAGAGGATGCGCGCGTGGGCGTGGGGGCTGCGTAACGTGTGCCCCCAGAGCATCCCGGCCGCCACCAGGTCGGACGAATAGGCGAACTCGCCGGCCACCTTGGGCACGCCGTCGGACCGGCGGGCGGTCTCGCCGACGCGCCCGAGCTCGAGCCGCGTGCGGGGGAGCACGCGCGAGGGGGTGGTGGTGCTCATCCGGCGGCCGCCCTCACCGCGTCGAAGATCTTCTGGTAGCCGGTGCAGCGGCAGAGGTTGCCGGAGAGCGCCTCGCGGATCTCGTCGTCGGAGGGTTGGGGTCTCCGCTGCAGGAGGTCGACGGCGGCGACGACGAGGCCCGGCGTGCAGAAGCCGCACTGGACGGCGCCGGTCTCGACGAACGCCTCCTGGACCGGGTGGAGCGAGTCGCCCTCGGCCAGCCCCTCGACGGTCACGACCTCGTGGCCGTCCGCCTGGACGCCGAGGACGAGGCAGGCGCAGACGAGCGTCCCGTCGAGGAAGACGGAGCACGAGCCGCACTCGCCCTGCTCGCACGCGTTCTTGGAGCCCCGCAGGCCGAGACGCTCCCGCAGCACGTAGAGGAGGCTCTCGCCCTCCCACACATCCGCCTCTCGCCGCTCGCCGTTGATCTCGAGCGAGATCCTCATGCGGCCAGGCACCTCTCCAGCCCGCGCGCGGCCAGCACCTCGAGCGCGTGGCGACGGTACGCGGCGGTACCCCTCACGTCGTCGATCGGGCTCGCCGCGGCAGCCACGATCTCGGGGAAGTCGGCCGCCTGGTCGAGCGGCGCCGTCACGAGCGTCGCCACCGGCGCTGCAGAACCGATGGCCGCCCTGACTTCCCCCCGATTGCGATCCGCCAGGATCGCAATCGAACACACGGCGATCACCATCGCGTTCCGCGGCCCCACCTTCATGAACGTCTGCGGCTGGCCGCTCGGCGCGAGGTGGACGGCGAGCACGAGCTCGTCCGCCTCGAGCGCGTTCTGCTTCACCCCGAGCAGGAACTCGGTCAGCGGGAGGCGCCGCTCGCCGCGCGCGCTCGCCAGCTCCACCACCGCGCGCTCGACGAGCAGCGGCGGCAGCGCGTCCCCGGCGGGCGAGGCCGTCCCGAGGTTGCCGCCGATCGTCCCGCGGTTCCGGATCTGCGGCGAGCCGACCGTCCGCGAGGCCTCGGCGAGGGCGGGCAGGAGCTCGGCCAGCTCGGTCTCCATCGCCTCGGTGTACGTGAGCGCCGCGCCCAGGCGCAGCGTCCCGTTCTCCCGCGACCAGCCGCGCAGCTCGCCGACCTCGTTCAGGTTCAGCAGCGCGTCCGGCCGCGCGCGGTCGAAGTTGAGCTCGACCATCACGTCCGTGCCCCCCTGGATCGGGAGGGCGCCCGGCACCTCGGCCCTCATCCTCAGCGCCTCGTCGAGCGTACGCGGCGTCAGCACCTCCATGGGCCTAGCCTAGTCCCGCACGAACTCGAACCGGGTCGAGCCGAGGAGGTTGTCCGGAATCACCTCGAACAGGCAGGCCGGGTCGCCCGGCGGCGGGAAGACCGTCGTGTTCACGAACTCCTCGCCGGAGAACTGCAGCGTCCGCACGTAGGCGCCGTTGACGCGGAGCTCGACACGGGTGCTCAGCTTGGGCAGGAGGGTCAGCTCGAGCCGCCCCTCCTGACACGCGTATGCACGCAGCGCGGCGGGGCCGAGCATGTCTCCGTCCCAGCCGACGCCGGCCCGGATCGACGACAGCCGGGCCGGCGCCTCCAGGCGCCAGAGCCCGAGCCCGGCCTGCTCGTGCTCCCGGATCTCGGTGCGCCGGAGCTGCTCGCCGCGGAACTCGAGCTCCACCGGCGCGACGACGAGCCGCTCCTCGGGCGGAGGCTCGAGGGTGCCGTCGGGCCGGACGCCCATCTCGCGCGCGAGCGGCGGCTCTCCCGGCAGCTCGGAGCCCGCGAGCACGTAGACGCGGCGGATGCGCTCGTTCCAGAAGAGCTGCTGCCAGACGAGGTTGTGCTCCTTCTCGCTCATGAGCACGTACGCGACCGGCTCGTCCACGCTCTCGTCCACCCAGCCGCGCTCCCCGCCGAGGAGGTTCACCTGGTCGAACTCGGCCCGCTGCTGCACCTCGCGGGTCGAGGCGAAGGAGGCGAAGGCGAGCGCGCCCAGGGCGAGCGCCGGGAGCAGGACCAGCAGCCGGCGGGGAAGGAGCGCGAAGAGGGCCAGCGCCGCGGCCGCCCCTCCCCAGACGGCGAGCTCGAGCGGCTCGTCGCCCGCGTGCTCGCGCAGCCAGAGCAAGGGGACGAGGGTGAACGCGTCCGGCACGGCGGCGTCGACCACGAGCTCCCGCAGGGGCAGGTAGAGGAGCAGCGCGAGCGCCGAGAGGGCGACGAGGGCAGTGCGGGCTCGAGGACGCGGTCCCGCCCGGGCGAGCCAGGCGGAGAGGCCCACGAACAGGACGGGGGCGAGGGGCAGCAGCGCCCGCTCCCCGAGGCGCCCGATGTATTCGGACGCGAACGCGCCGACCTGCAGCACGACGAGCGGAACCAGCGCGATCGTCGTCGCGAGGTACGCGGAGAGGGCGTCGGACCGCGGCCGCGCAAAGACGAGGAGAGCCACGGCGCAGAGCGGGAAGATCCCGGTCACGAGGAGGAGGTCGGCGGCGTGGAAGGCGACGAAGCGCGCCACCTCTCCCGCCGAGTAGCCGGCCTCGCTCGTCACCGCGTAGGCCCCGAGCGCGTCGCGCGGGGAGCCTGCCGCCACCGTCCGGTAGGCGATCCAGCCGGCTCCGATCGCGGCGAGCGCGGCGACGCTCGGCCAGAGCCTGAGCGGCCGCCGGACGTCGCGTACGAGGAGCGCGTGGACGGCTGCGGCGGCGATCAGCACCGCCGGCAGGACGAGCGCCTGGAGGCGGGTCGCGGCGGCCAGCGCGAACGCCGCCACGAGGAGCGCCTGGCGGAGCGCAGTCGGGCGCTCGAGCGCCCCCGCGATCGCCCAGGCGGCCAGGACGACGGCGGGGTAGAAGGCGACCTCGCTCATCAGCAGCCCCGAGTAGGCGAGCCCCGGGACGGCGAGCGTCAGCGCCGCCGCGACGAGGGCCCAGCGGGCCCCCGACAGGCTCCGGGCCCAGAAGTACACCGGGACCGCGGTCGCCGACATGACCAGCGGCTGGAGCACCATGAGCAGGTCGTAGCCGCGCTCGAGGCCGGCGAGAGCCAGCGGCCCGCCGACGAGCGCCGGGTAGACGACGCCGAAGATCGCGGGCTCCTCGCCGAACAGGCTCAGGCGACCGTGCTGCCAGAGGTTGCGGCCGACGCTGCCGTAGATCATCTCGTCCGGGGCGATCCAGAGCCCGTCGATCCGGAGGCCCGCCAGCGAGCGCGCCACGACCGACGCGACGACCAGCAGCGCGAGGATCCCCAACGGGGCCCGCCCCCTCATGCGACCGTTATATCGTCGGCCCGTGGCAGACCTCGCCCGAAGGATCGCCGTCGCCCGGGGGGACGAGCCGGCCGACCTGGTCATCCGCGGCGGTCGCGTGCTCTGCGTCTTCACCCGCGAGTGGCTGGAGACGGACGTCGCCGTGGCCGACGGCTACGTCGCCGGGCTCGGCGAGTACGAGGGACGGGAGGTCGTGGACGCGTCGGGGCGCTGGGTCGTCCCCGGGCTAGTCGACGCGCACCTCCACCTCGAGTCCTCGAAGCTGCTCGTGGACGAGTTCGCGCGCCTGGTGCTGCCGCTCGGGACGACGACGGTCGTGGCCGACCCGCACGAGATCGCCAACGTGCTCGGCACGGACGGCGTCCACTGGCTCCACGACGCCTGCCGCGACCTCCCGCTGGACGTCTACTTCATGGCCTCGTCCTCGGTGCCCGCGTCGAAGTTCGAGTCCCCGCGGCGGCCGCTGCTCGACGGCGACCTCGAGGCGATGCTCCGCCGCCGGCGCGTGCTCGGCCTGGCCGAGATGATGAATTTCCCCGGGGTCATCGGCGGCGACCCGCACGAGCTGGCGAAGCTCTCCCTCCAGGGCGCCGCGCACGTCGACGGCCACGCGCCCGGGGTCGTCGGCAAGGCGCTGAACGCCTACGCGGCCGCCGGGATCCGCTCCGACCACGAGGCGTACACGCTCGAGGAGGGGCGCGAGCGGCTGCGCGCGGGCATGTGGCTGCTGATCCGCGAGGCGTCCGGGGCGCGGAACCTCCGCGACCTGATCCCGCTCGCCCGCGAGTACGGCCCCCACCGGATCGCGTTCTGCACCGACGACCGCGAGCCCGACCACATCGCGGACGACGGGCACGTGAACGCGATCGTCCGCGACGCGGTCGCGCTCGGCGTCCCGCCCGAGGATGCGCTCGTGATGGGCTCGCTGAACGCGGCCACCTGGCACGGGCTCGCGCATCTCGGGGCCGTCGCCCCCGGCTACCAGGCGGACGTGCTGCTGCTCGGCGACCTCGAGCGCTTCGAGCCGGAGCTCGTCCTCAAGCGCGGCGCGCCCGTGGGGGAGATCGCCCGTCCCGACGTGCCCGAGTGGGTCAAGCACACCGTCCGCGTCCAGCACGTCGGCGCGGCGGACTTCGCGCTGCCGGAGCTGCGCGGGCGGGCCCGCGTGATCGGGGTCGTCCCCGGCCAGATCGTCACGGAGGCACTGACCGCCGAGCCGCCGTTCCCCGACCCGGCGCGCGACCTCGCCAAGGTCGCCGTGATCGAGCGCCATCTCGGCACGGGCCGGATCGGCGTCGGGCTCGTCCGCGGCTTCGGGCTGAAGCGCGGCGCGCTCGCCTCGACGATCGCCCACGACGCGCACAACATCGTCGTCGTCGGCGTCGACGACCACGACATGGCCCGGGCGGTGACGCGGCTGGCCGAGCTCGGCGGCGGCGAGGTCGTGGTCGAGGACCGCGGCGTGCGCGCAGAGCTGCCGCTGCCGGTCGCAGGCCTGCTCTCGGACGCGCCGCTCGAGGAAGTGCTCGAGGCGAGCCGCGCCTGCGTCGCCGCGACGCGCAGGCTCGGCTGCGAGCTGGCGGCGCCCTTCCAGACCATGTCCTTCCTCGCCCTCTCCGTGATCCCGAGCCTGAAGATCACCGACCGCGGGCTCGTGGACGTCGACCGGTTCGAGCTCGTGCCGCTCGAGGCATGAGCACCCTCTACGCCAACGCCTACGTCGTCACGATGGACGATGCTGGCACCGAGCATGCTGCCGGCTGGCTGGCAGTGGACGGCGACGGCTTCGTCGAGGCGGTGGGCGGCGGCGAGCCGCCCGAGGGCGAGCGCGTCGACCTCGGTGATGTCGTCGATTTGGGTGGGGCCCTCGTCACGCCGGGCCTCGTCAACACGCACCACCACCTCTACCAGAACCTCACCCGAACCCGGGCGCAGCAGGCCGACCTGTTCACGTGGCTGAGGACGCTCTATCCCGTGTGGGCCGGGATCGACGCCGAGGCCGAATACGCGGCCGCGCGGCTCGGCCTCGCCGAGCTCGCGCTCTCCGGCTGCACGACCGTCTTCGACCACCACTACGTCTTCCCACGCGGGACGACCGGGCTCGTCGAGGCGGAGATCCAGGCGGCGCGGGAGCTGGGCGTCCGCATCGTCGCCTCCCGCGGCTCGATGGACCTCGGCGAGTCGCTGGGCGGCCTGCCGCCGGACTCGCTCGTCGAGGAGCTCGACGCGATCCTCGCCGACACGGAGGGGCTCGCCGTCCTCCACGAGGAGGGCCCCGGCGCGTGGGCCCAGATCGCCGTCGCGCCCTGCTCGCCGTTCTCGGTGACGAAGCGGCTGATGATGGAGTCGGCGGAGCTGGCCAGGCGCCTCGGGCTCCAGCTGCACACGCATCTCGCCGAGACGGTCGAGGAGGAGGAGTACTGCCAGGGCCTGTTCGGCTGCCGTCCGGTCGAGTACCTGGAGCAGGTCGGCTGGCTCGAGGGCGACGTCTGGTGCGCGCACTGCGTCCACCTGTCGGCGGAGGACGTCGGCCGCTTCGGCTCGGCCGGCGTCGGCGTCGCCCACTGCCCGACCTCGAACATGCGCCTCGGCGCCGGGATCGCGCCGGTGCGGGCGATGCTGGACGCGGGCGTGCGCGTCGGGCTCGGCGTGGACGGCTCCGCGTCGAACGAGCGCGCCGACCTCGGGCTCGAGGTGAAGCAGGCGCTGCTCGTCGCCCGAGCGCGCGGCGGGCCCGAGGCGCTGACGGCGCGGGAGGCTCTGCGGCTAGGCACGCGCGGCGGTGCGGCGGTGCTCGGCCGCGACGACATCGGCTCGCTCGAGCCGGGGAAGTGCGCCGACTTCGCGGTCTGGGACCCGGACGGGCTCGCGCTCTCCGGCGCCGACGATCCGGTCGCCGCGCTCGTCTTCGGCGGGCCCCAGCGCGTCGCGCGCCTCGTCGTCGGCGGCACCGAAGTCTCCTTCGACGAGGAGGAGATCCTGCGCGAGCATCGCAAGCAGGCGAGGAGGTTCGCATGATCTCGACGCATATCCTCGACACCGAGCAGGGAATCCCGGCCGCAGGCGTGAAGGTCGGCCTATTCCGGGGCAAAGACCTCATCTCGCTTCGCGAAACGGACGAGGACGGTCGCATCGCCGAGCTCGGAGAGGACGGCTTGCCGCCGGGTGAGTACCGCCTCGTCTTCTACGTCGAGCATGGCTTCTTCGAGAAGGTCGAGCTGACGATCGTCTGCGACCCGAGCGAGCACTACCACGTACCCCTGCTGCTTTCCTCATTCGCGTGCGTGACCTACCGCGGCAGCTAGACGCCGACGAGCTGGCGCGTCTGTTCTCGGGCCGCACGCGCCTCGTCGCCGAGCTCGCCGGCCGCGAGGACCCGCTCGGCGTCGCCGACGAGGTGGCGGCCGCGCTCCCCGAGGAGGACAAGGTGGCCGCCCTGAGCACGCATCCGCGCATCGGCGCCACCTCGCCGGAGCAGCACGGCGACGTCCCGGAGGAGCTCGCCGAGCTCAACCGCGCCTACGAGGAGAAGTTCGGCTTCCCGTTCGTCGTCTTCGTGGCGAGCCGCTCGCGCGGCGAGCTCGTGCCCGTCCTGCGGGAGCGGCTGGAGCGCACGCGGGAGGAGGAGCTCGCCGCCGGGCTGCGCGAGCTGGTCGCGATCGCGAGGGACCGATGGACCCGTACGTAACCGACTGGCTCGACCTCCTCCTCCGCTGGCTGCACGTGGTCGCCGGCATCGTCTGGATCGGCACCTCCTTCTACTTCGTCGCGCTCGACAGCCACCTCCGGCCCGCCGAGCGGGAGGAGGAGCCGGCCGACGAGGCCTGGGAGATCCACGGCGGCGGCTTCTACCGGGTCGTGAAGCTGCGCGGCGTGCCGGCGGAGATCCCGCGGCCGCTGTACTGGTTCAAGTGGGAGGCGTACACGACCTGGCTCTCCGGGTTCGCGCTCTTCGTCGTCCTCTACTACGTCCATGCGGACGAGGCGCTGATCGACCGGAGCGTGGCCGACGTGTCCTCGGGCACCGCCGTCGTCGTCAGCGTGGCGCTGCTCGCGGCGGCCTGGCTCGCCTACGACCTGCTCTGCCGGCTGCTCGCCGGGCGAGAGCTTCTGCTCGCCGTGACGATCGTCGGGCTGGTGACCGCGACGACCTACGCCGTCTCCCAGCTCTACGCGCCTCGGGCCGCCTTCCTCCAGGTGGGGGCGATGCTCGGGACGATCATGGCCGCGAACGTCCTCTTCGTGATCATCCCGGCGCACCGCCGGCTGCTGCGCGGGCCGGCGCCGGAGGCCGGCCGCCGCGGCAAGCAGCGCTCGGTGCACAACAACTACCTGACGCTGCCGGTCGTCTTCACGATGATCGCCGGGCACTTCCCGTCCGTCACGGGCAATCGCCACGGCTGGGCCGCGGTCGTGGCCCTGATGGCGGTCGGCGCGTGGATCCGCGTCTTCTTCAACCTGCGCCACGCGGGCCGCAACGTCTGGGAGATCCCGCTCACCGCTGCGCTGGCGATCGCGGCGATCGCCGTCTGGGTGCGGCCGGCCGACGAGCGCCCGGTCGGGCGCGCCGTCCCCTTCGAGGAGGCACGGGCGATCGTCGACGGCCGCTGCCTCAGCTGCCATGCGGGGGCGACCGCCCAGGCGGGGCTCCGGCTCGACGACGACACCGTCCTGCGGGCCCGGCGCGGCGACGTGGCGACCCAGCTCTCCACCCGGGCGATGCCGCCGGGGAACGTGACCGGGATGACGGTCGAGGAGCGTGACTCGCTCGTGGCTTGGGCGTTACGCTCGGACGGATGATCGAGATCGAGGCCGCCGGGTTCCGCTTCCTCGCGCGCTGGGAGGAGGAGGCCGCGCCTCGGACCGTGGCCGCGTTCCGCCGGATCCTGCCGTTCGAGGACCGGATCATCCACTGCCGGTGGAGCGGCGAGTCGAGCTGGATCCCGTGGGGCGACCGCGAGCTCGGCGTCGGCCCCGAGAACGCGACCAGCTATCCGGCGCCGGGCCAGCTGCTGCTCTACCCGGGCGGGATCAGCGAGACCGAGCTCCTCTTTCCCTACGGACACTGCTGCTTCGCCAGCAAGGCGGGCCAGCTGGCGGGGAACCACTTCGCCACGCTCGTCGAGGGGCACGAGCACCTGCCGGAGCTGGGGAGGCTGACGCTCTGGGAGGGCGCCCAGCCGATCAGCTTCCGCGAAGCGAACTGAGCGCTAGCGCGCGGCGTGCTGCCGCGCGAGGTCGAGCGCGGCGGCCAGCAGCAGGCCGCCGGCCCACCAGTTGACGGGATCGAAGTTGAGCCCGTTCGGGTCGCCGACGTTGTTCGCGATCAGCCAGACGATGAACCAGACGAGGGTCATGCCCCGAGTATTCGGAGTGCGTCCCCCAGTACCTCCACGGCGAGCGCGACGTCCTCGGGGCTCGAGTCCTCGTCGGGCGAGTGGCTGACTCCGCCGGCGAGCGACCGGACGAACAGCATCCCGGCCCGCACCCCGTGCGAGGCGAGGATGCCGGCGTCGTGCCCGGCGCCCGACGCGAGCTCCACGACCGGCAGTCCCCTCCGCTCGAGCGTCCCCCGGAGCACCGCCCGCACGCCCTCGTCCATCACCGCGGGCTCTGTCCGCGGCTCGCGCTCGAGTCCGAGCACGTCGAGCAGGGCGTCCAGCCGCGCCGTGTCCGGCGCCCGGGCGTCGACGGTCAGCCGGACGCGGCCGGGGATCACGTTGACGCCGCCCGGCTCGGCCTCGACCACCCCGACCGTGCCCACCGCCTCGGGGATCGCGCGCGCCGCGTCGCGGACGCGGAGGACGTACTCGGCCGCGGCGACGAGGGCGTCGTCGCGGGCGTCCATCGGGGTCGTGCCGGCGTGCCCGGCCGCCCCTTCGATGACGACCTCCCGCCGGGCGTAGCCGACGATCCCGGTGACCACGGCGAGCGGCGCCCCCGCGGTCGCCAGCCTCGGGCCCTGCTCGACGTGCACCTCCAGGAAGGTCTCCGGCAGGCTTCCCACCTCGCAGCGCGCCCTGCTCCCCACGCAGCCGACCTCTTCCCCGCGGAACACGACCACGGCCAGCGGGCGCTCCCGGGGCCCGATCCGCTCGAGCGCCTCGATCGCCGCGACGACCCCGAGCGCGCCGTCGAAGCGGCCTCCCTCGGGCACCGAGTCGAGGTGCGAGCCCGCCCAGACCTCCCCGCCCCGCCCCGGAAAACGGCCGACGAGGTTGCCGGCGGCGTCCCGCTCGACCGCCAGTCCCGCCTCCTCCATCCAGGCCGCCGCGAGCTCGTGGGCGGCGTCCTCGGCGGGGCTGCCGGAGGCCCGGTTCGCGCCCCGCCCGCCCCCGAGCCGGTAGAGCTCCTCGAGCCGGTCGAAGACGCGTTTGGAATCGGCCGCCGCGCCCTTTACATTCACGTCGGCAAACCCCCATCGAAAGGAGCTGCGGCGATGACAAGCATGGCGGCGAGCCTGGAGCAGTCCCGGCTCGGCCAACGCTTCCGGTTCGCGGAGAACGGCACCACCCTGGCGCGGGACACCGTCGCCGGCGTGACGACCTTCATCGTCATGTCCTACATCATCTTCGTGAACCCCGGAATCCTCACGAGCGTCCCCGGGCTCGAGTTCGACGCGGTGCTGACGTCGACGTGCATCGTCGCCGGAGTCCTGACGATCATCATGGGTCTCTACACGAACCGTGCGTTCGCGCTCGCGCCCGGGCTCGGCCTCAACGCGACGGTCGCGTTCACCCTCGTCGCGGGAGAGGGGCTCTCGTTCCCCGAGGCGATGGGGATCATCGTGCTCGAGGGCGCGCTGGTCACAGCGCTCGTCCTCGTCGGCTGGCGGGAGGCGGTGATGGAGGCGATCCCGCTCGAGCTCAAGAAGGCGATCGCGATCGGCATCGGGCTGTTCATCGCCTTCATCGGGCTCGACGCGTCCGGCCTGCTCGTGCGGGCCGAGGCCGGGGCCGGGCCCCCGGTGCAGCTCGTCGACTTCACGAGCTGGCCTGTAGCCGTCGTGATCTTCGGGATCGTCGTCACGATCGGCATGCGGGCAATGGGGATCCGAGGCGACCTGCTCATCGGGATCGTCCTCACGACGGTCTTCGCCACCATCCTCAACTACGCGACCGACGACGGCGTCTACGCGCGAGAGACCGGCTGGGGCTGGTGGCCCGGCGACGTCTTCCAGTCGCCCGACTTCTCGCTCATGGGAGACGTCAGCCTCGACGCGTTCTCGGCGGCGAAGCTCGGCGTGATCGGAGCGCTGGCGTTCGTCTTCACCCTCTTCCTCGCCGACTTCTTCGACACGATGGGCACGCTCGTCGGTGTCGGCAAGCAGGCCGGCTACCTCGACAAGGAGGGGCGCCTTCCCGACGTGCGGA
>JBBDQR010000164.1:0-1075 GCA_040905885.1 Gaiellaceae bacterium
TCGCGCCCGTTGCTTTGGCTACGGGCGCTCCCTGCGTCCTTGAGCTGCTCGGTTTTCGCTCGGCCGGGACGGAACGTGCTCACGGTCGGAACCACTAGGCTCCCGCCCGTGCGCTACGTCGTCACAGGCGCGGCGGGGTTCATCGGCTCGCACCTCGCGGAGGCGCTGCTCGCAGCGGGCCACGAGGTGGTCGGGATCGACTCCTTCACCGACTACTACGACCCGCGGCTGAAGGAGGAGAACGCGGCCGGCCTGGACGTGCGCAGGCTCGACCTGGCCGCGGACGAGCTCGACTTCGCCGGCTTCGACGGCGTCTTCCACCTCGCCGGGCAGCCCGGCGTCCGCAGCTTCGGCGACGTCTTCGGCCTCTACGTCGAGCGGAACGTGCTCGCGAGCCAGCGCGTGTTCGAGGCGGCCGCCCGCGCCGGCGTCCGCGTCGTCTTCTCCTCCTCCTCGTCGGTCTACGGCGAGGCCGAGCGCTACCCGACGCCGGAGGAGACCCCGCCGCGGCCCGTGTCGCCCTACGGGATCACGAAGCTCTCCTGCGAGCACCTCGCGTCCGCCTACGCCCGGAGCTTCGGGCTCGACGCGGTCGTGCTCCGCTACTTCAACGCCTACGGGCCGCGGCAGCGGCCGGACATGGCCTTCGCGGCCGTCGTGGAGGCGCTCGCGGAGGGCCGCCCGTTCGCGCTCTTCGGCGACGGCGAGCAGAGCCGGAGCTTCACCTACGTCGGAGACGTCGTCCGCGCGACGGTGGACGCGATGGGGCGCGCGCCGGCCGGTGCGCTCTACAACGTCGGCGGCGGGGAGGAGGCGACGCTGAACGAGGCGCTGGCGCTGCTCGAGCGGATCGCGGGCCGGCCGCTCGACGTGCGCCGGGAGCCCGCCGTGCCGGGAGACCAGCGGCGCACGAAGGCCGACACGGCCCGCATCCAGGCCGAGCTCGGCTGGGCGCCGGAAGTCCCGCTCGAGCAGGGCCTCGCGGCCCAGTGGGAATGGGCGTTGGGTAGGGTGGGCGCCCATGAGCCGTAGGCTCGACGGAGGCGAACAGAGAGCGGAGGCGCCGGCTTTGCCG
>JBBDQR010000164.1:1085-2735 GCA_040905885.1 Gaiellaceae bacterium
CCCCCCCCCGGTGCGGGTATGAGCCAGGCTCCTGAGGGCGAAGCCGAGGTCGACTTCGGCCGGTATGCGACGGCAGTCGCGGCCCGCTGGTGGCTGCTGCCGCTCGGGCTCGCCGTCGGCATCGTGGTCGCCCTCCTCATCTCCGTCGGGGGCAAGGACGTCTACCGCGCCTCCGCGCTCGTCTACCCGGGTCAGACGCTGGCGCCGAGCGGCTCGTCGCAGGTGCAGAGCCTCGCCACGAATCCGACCACGATCCGGGAGATCGTCCGCTCGGAGGCCGCGATCCGCCGCGCCTCGAACGCGAGCGAGTACGGGTCGCCCTCCCGGCTGCGCGCGAACACCTCCGTCCAGCCGGTCGCGGGCAACGTCGCGCGCCTCGGCCAGTCGCAGCTCGTGAACATCGTGGTCACCGGCGACGCTCCCCGCCGCACGTCCGCCGCCGCGAACGAGCTGGCGAAGGCGGTCGTGTCCCGGATCTCGCGCTACGCGGATGCGAAGATCTCCGCGCTCGAGGACCAGATCGCCGCCGGGCAGCGGGAGCTCGCCGGCATCGACGCGCGCGTCGATGCGACCCAGCAGGCCCTCGGGGACTCGGGCCTCTCGGCGATCGAGAAGCTAGTGCTGCTGACGAACCTCGGGCTGACGGAGCAGCGGCGGACGACCGTGCAGACCGACGTGGGGACGCGCCAGCAGCTGCTCGCGCAGGCGATCGACGTCGAGCGGGCCCGGATCGTCGAGCCCGCGGTGGCGAGGAAGGTGACGGCGCAGAGCCGCCGGAACCAGCTGGTCGTCGGCGGCGTGATCGGGCTGCTCCTCGGGCTCGTCGCGGCGCTGGCGTGGGATCCGGCCGCCCGCCGGTTCGCGCGGCTGTGATCGAGGGCAAGTCCGTCGCGGTCGTCGTGCCGGCACGCGACGAGGAGGCCCTCGTCCAGGACACGCTGCGCGGCATCCCGCCGTTCGTCGACCGGATCTACGTCGTCGACGACGCCTCGCGCGACGCGACCGGCGAGCGCGCCCGGGAGGTGGGCGACGGTCGAGTGGAGGTGATCCGGCACGAGCGGAACGGGGGCGTGGGCGCGGCGATCGTGACGGGGTACAAGCGGGCGCTCGCCGAGCGGATCGACGTCACCGCCGTGATGGCGGCCGACAACCAGATGGACCCGGGCGACCTCGAGTCGCTGGTCGTCCCCGTCGCCCGCGGCGAGGTCGACTACGCGAAGGCGAACCGATTGTTCACCGGCCAGGCGTGGAAGCTGATCCCGCGCGTTCGCTATCTCGGCAACGCCGTGCTGTCGATGCTGACGAAGATCGCCTCGGGCTACTGGCACGTCGCCGACTCGCAGTCCGGCTACACCGCGATCGCGCTGCCCGTGCTGGAGGAGCTCGAGCTCGACCGCGTCTACCGCGGCTACGGCTTCCCCAACGACCTGCTCGTGCACCTCAACGTCTGGAACGCGCGCGTGCGCGACTTCCCGTCGCGGCCGGTCTACGGCGTCGGCGAGCGCTCGGGGATCCGCTACTGGCGCGTGATCCCGGCGATCTCCTGGCTGCTCGTGAAGGGCTTCTTCTGGCGGCTGGG
This sequence comes from Gaiellaceae bacterium, assembly GCA_040905885.1. Taxonomy (GTDB): domain Bacteria; phylum Actinomycetota; class Thermoleophilia; order Gaiellales; family Gaiellaceae; genus JACVRU01. The sequence continues at coordinate 2,665 of JBBDQR010000164.1, forward strand.
GCAGAAGTACGTGATCCGGGACTTCCACCCGCTCGTCTTCTTCTACGCGCTCGGGATCCTGATGACGCTCG
>JBBDQR010000165.1:0-16015 GCA_040905885.1 Gaiellaceae bacterium
GGGGCGCGGGCCCCGGGAGTCGCGCCCGTAGCGCAGAGGCTACGGGCGCTCCCTGCGTCCTTGGCCTGCACGGTTTTCGCACGCCCGGACGGGAACGACCTCACGGTCGCGACCACTGATCGTCGAGACGGTCTCGCTCCGCGACTACCGCTCGTACGCACGCCTCGAGCTCGGTCTCGAGCCGGGTGTCGTGCTCGTCGTCGGGGCGAACGGCGCCGGGAAGACGAACCTCCTGGAGGCGCTGCACGTCGGCACGCAGGGGTTCTCGCCGCGGACGCGCTCGGACGTTCAGCTGATCCGCTTCGGCCAGAGCGGGGCACGGGTCGCGCTGCGTGGCCGGCAGGCGGAGGCGGGGCTCGAGCTGGAGGTCGTGCTGCGCGCCGGCGCGGGCAAGCAGGGGCGGCTGAACGGGGCGGCGCTGCGGTCGGCCGAGCAGCTGCGCGCGGAGGTGGCGACGCTCGTGTTCACGCCGGACCGGTTGGCCGTGATCAAGGGCGGCCCCGCAGTCCGGCGGGCGTACCTCGACCGGACGCTTGCGCGCCTCTTCCCCGCCCGCGCCGACCTCTCCGGCGAGTACGCGGCCGCCCTCGGGCAGCGGAACGCGGCCCTGCGGCGGGTCGCGCTCGGCGTCTCCTCTCGGGACGCCCTCGAGCCGTGGACCAAGCGCGCGGCGGAGCTCGGGTCAGCGCTCGTCGCTGCCCGCGAGGAGGCTCTCCTGGTGCTCGGGCCCGGGGCGGCGGCGGCGGGAGACGCGCTCGGGCTGCCCGAGCTGCGGCTCGAGTACCGCGGCGAGCCGGTGGAGGTCGCCGCGCTCGCTGGCCGGGTGGAGCGCGATCTCGAGCGCGGCTCGACCGGGCTCGGGCCGCACCTGGACGACGTGGGGGTGCTAGCCGGCGAGCGCGACCTGCGGCTCTACGGCTCGCAGGGCGAGCAGCGGCTCGCGGTGCTGGCGCTGCTGCTCGGGGAAGCGGCCGTGCTGGCCGAGCGCCGGGGCGCGCCGCCGCTGTTGCTCCTCGACGACGTGCTCTCCGAGCTCGACCCGGAGCGGCGCAGGGCGCTCGCGGGGCTCCTCGGCGGGCGCGGGCAGGCGCTCGTGACCGCGACCGACGCTTCCTTCCTTCCGATCGCTCCTGATCTGCTGCTCCACGTGTCGCCCGGGGAGGTGGTCCGCGGCTGATGGACCGGCTCGGCGACGGAGTCTCACGCGAGCTGCGCCGCTTCGGCCCTCAGGGTGCGATGGCGGACATCGTCGGGGCGTGGCCGGCGGCGGTCGGAGAGGCGATCGCGCGCAACGCGTGGCCGGCCCGCGTGGCCCGTGACGGGACGCTGCACGTGTCGACGAGCTCGTCCGCGTGGGCGTTCGAGCTTGCCCATCTCGCCCCGGACCTGCTCGCCCGGCTGAGGGCGCTTCTCGACGAGAGTGCGCCGAAAGCGTTGAAATTCTCGCCCGGCCCGTTGCCGGAATCCCCCGCCCAGGGTGGGGGGACCACAGCCCCTCGCCCGCCTCCGGACCCTACACCGGAAGAGCGTGAGCTGGCGGCCGCGATCAGTGCCGAGATCGAGGACGAAGAGCTCCGAAAGCTCGTCGCGAGAGCCGCCGCGGCGAGCCTCGCGGGCCGCCGGTCCGACCGCTAGGTCTGGTACACTTCACTCCACCCGTAAACCAGCAATTTGCGGGGATTTTTTATGGCCAAAGCGACCTATACCGAAAAGGACATCACCGTCCTCGAAGGCCTCGAGCCGGTGCGCCTGCGGCCGGGCATGTACATCGGCTCGACGGGCCCCCGGGGCCTCCATCACCTCGTCTACGAGGTGGTCGACAACGCCGTCGACGAGGCGCTCGCGGGCCACAACGACTTCGTCGAGGTGCGTCTCCTGCCCGACAACTCGGTGACCGTCACCGACCACGGCCGCGGCATCCCGGTGGGCGTGATCGTGGACCAGGGCCTCTCCGCGCTGACGGTCGTGCTCACGAAGCTCCACGCCGGCGGCAAGTTCGGCGGCGAGGGCTACAAGGTCTCCGGCGGTCTCCACGGGGTGGGCGTCTCCGTCGTCAACGCGCTCTCGGAGTGGCTGGTCGCGGACGTGCGGCGGGACGGCAAGGTCTATCGCCAGGAGTTCGCGCGCGGCGTCCCCACCACCGACCTCGAGGTCGTCGGCGACGCCGGCGAGGACGACCACGGGACGACGATCTCGTTCCTGCCCGACGGCGAGGTCTTCGAGGAGCTCGAGCTGACGACCGAGACGCTGGCGCAGCGCCTGCGCGAGACCGCGTTCCTCACCCGGGGCCTGCGCATCGTGCTGCTTGACGAGCGCGAGGGCGAGGAGCGGATCGAGTTCCACTACGAGGGCGGGATCCGGGACTTCGTCGCCTACGTGAACGGCTCCAAGGAGCCCGTGCACAAGCGCATCGTCCACTTCGAGGGCGAGGACGACGAGAAGGGTGCCCAAGTGGAGGTCGCCATGCAGTGGAACTCCTCGTACGTCGAGTCCGTTTTCTCGTTCGCCAACAACATCAACACCCACGAGGGAGGCTCGCACCTGACGGGCTTCAAGAGCGCCCTGACCGCGACCCTGAACAAGTACGCGCGCGACAAGGGCCTGCTCAAGGAGAAGGAGGAGAACCTCGAGGGCGAGGACGTGCGCGAGGGCCTCGCCGCGATCATCTCGGTCAAGCTCCGCGAGCCCCAGTTCGAGGGCCAGACGAAGACGAAGCTCGGCAACCCTTGGATGGAGGGCCTCGTCAAGCAGACCGTCAACCAGCGCCTCGCGGAGTTCCTCGAGGAGAACCCGGCCGAGGGGCGCCAGATCGTCTCGAAGGCGATCGCGGCCGCCCGCGCCCGCCAGGCCGCCCGCAAGGCGCGCGAGCTGACGCGGCGCAAGTCGGCGCTCGAGGGCTCCTCGCTTCCCGGCAAGCTCGCCGACTGCACGATCCGCGATCCCGAGTCGGCCGAGCTCTACATCGTCGAGGGCGACTCGGCCGGCGGCTCCGCGAAGGCCGGCCGCGACCGCATGTACCAGGCGATCCTGCCCCTGCGCGGGAAGATCATCAACTCCGAGAAGAACCGGATCAACAAGGTGCTCTCGAACATCGAGATCCAGGCGATGATCACGGCGATCGGGACCGGCATCGGCGACGAGTTCGACATCGCCAAGCTGCGCTACCACCGCGTGATCATCATGACCGACGCCGACGTGGACGGGTCCCACATCCGGACGCTCGTCCTCACCTTCCTCTACCGGCAGATGCCGGAGCTGTTCGAGCGCGGTCACATCTACATCGCGGTGCCGCCGCTGTACAAGGTCAAGGTCGGCAGCCAGGAGTTCTACTTCGAGAAGGAGGGGCAGCTCGAGGAGCTGCTCGTCCGCGAGCGGGTCGGCGAGCTCGAGATCCGCGACCGCGGCGGCGAGGCCGTCAAGATGACCGAGGCTCGCTGGAGCCGCTTCGTGCGGGTGCTCCAGGAGTTCGACGGCTGGCTCGCCCGCCTGCGGGCGGACTTCGGCGCCGACGCCGCCGACTTCGTCGTCAGGCACCGCCTCGTCGAGGTCGACGGCGCGGCCGGACAGGACTTCCGGAAGGCCCTGACGGCCGTCGGCGAGAACGGCTACACGCTCGCGCTCGAGGAGGGCGGCGACGAGGCCTACCGCATCAAGGTGGTCGAGCGGGAGACGAACACCGCGCAGACGGTGACCGTGCCGGGGACGCTGCTCGCCTCGCCGATCTACGAGAACCTCCGGCGCGCGTACGCGAAGCTGGCGGACGCGGTCGGGCTCGCTCCCTTCACGCTCGCGCACGGCAAGACGTTCGAGACGGCGGAGACCTACCAGGAGCTCCGCGAGGAGGCCCTCGAGCTGGCCAAGGAGGGCATCCAGCTCTCCCGCTTCAAGGGCCTCGGCGAGATGAACGCCGAGCAGCTCTGGGAGACGACGATGGACCCGGCCCGCCGCCTGCTCGTGCGGGTGCAGGTCGAGGACGCGATGGCGGCCGGCGAGGTCTTCGCGATGCTGATGGGCGACCAGGTCGAGCCGCGCCGCAACTTCATCGAGGCGAACGCGAAGGACGTGAGGTTCCTCGATGTCTGAAGTCGAGACGGGCGCGCTCGATCCCGGCCGGATCGAGGACCGGATGCTCGAGCAGGAGATGCGCTCGAGCTTCCTCGACTACGCGATGTCGGTCATCGTCAGCCGCGCGCTGCCCGACGTCCGCGACGGGCTCAAGCCCGTGCACCGGCGCGTCCTCTACGGGATGCACGAAGCCGGCATGCAGCCGAACCGGCCCTACAAGAAGTCCGCCCGCGTCGTCGGCGACGTCATGGGCTCGTACCACCCGCACGGGGACACGGCGATCTACGACACGCTCGTGCGGATGGCGCAGCCGTTCTCGCTGCGCTACCCGCTCGTCGACGGCCAGGGCAACTTCGGCTCGGTGGACGACGATCCCGCAGCCGCCATGAGGTACTGCGTTGCAAATGACACAAGGCTTGCCGCGTCTGGCGGGACGATTCAGATTGGTTCGATTGTGCCTGGCGCGGAGCCGGAGTCGGACAACGAAGTCGATATCGAGGTACTCGACCGACTCGGCCATCCTGTCCAGGTCTCGAAGCTCTTCCACTCGGGCGATCATCCGACGCTGCGAATCCGGACCCGCGAGGGCTACGAGCTGACCGGCACGTACAACCACCCTGTGCTCTGCCTCGTCAACTTGCTCGGGCTGCCGATGCTGCTCTGGAAGCTGCTGGACGAGATCGAGCCCGGCGACCGGGTCCTGATCAACCGGACGCCGCGACCCGTCGAGGTCGAGCTTGCCGATTGCGATCGAGACGTGGCGCTTCTACTCGGGGCTTTTGTTTCCGAGGGTTGGGTCGCAGATAGCGGGGCCGGTTTCGCCAACACAGATCGCGACTTCTTCGAAGCGGTTGCCGCCGCCTATGACGCTGTTGTAGGAGGGCGTCGACGCATCTACGAGGAACAGCTTCCCTCGGGTCGCGCCCTGCATCGGCTGCACGTCCTCGACTTCAACCGGTTCTTCGCAAGCCCGCTCGGTGTGCTGAAGGGCGTCTATAGCCGGAGAAAGCTCGTTCCCGAACGCGTCTGGCGTGGGAGCCAGGCATTCAAGCGCGTCTTCCTCCAGTCGACCTTCACCGGTGACGGCTCCTCCTCGTTGCTGCCGCGGAAGACGATTCAGGTCTCCTACTCGACGTGCAGCGAGCAGCTCGCCAAGGACGTCCAGCTGCTCCTGCTCGAGTTCGGCGTGATCAGCCGTCTCTGCCGCTACGAGAAGGGCGAGGTCAAGGTCGTGATCACCAACCGGCGCGACGCCCGACTCTTCGCCCGCAACGTCGGCTTCCTCGGCGCGAAGCAGCGCAAGCTCGAGCGCGACCTTTCACAGATTCCCGAGCAGAGCCGGGCGCTGAGCAGCGACCACGCGCCCTTCGTGGCGGACTACATCCGCTCCGACTCGGGCTCGGACGCGCTGGACGAGCGCTGGCTCCGCCGCCACAACGTCGATCGCATCGAGCGCTGGGAGCAGGGCGGCACCGCCATCCTCGAGCGCATCAGCGCGGAGGACGTGAAGGCCGTCGTCGAGCCGCTCGTGACGGGCGACTACTACTACGCCGAGGTGGCGGCGGTCGAGGACGCCGGCGTCCAGCCGGTCTACTCGCTTCGCGTCGACACCGACGACCACTCCTTCCTGACGAACGGGTTCGTCAGCCACAACACCGAGTGCCGATTGTCACGAATTGCCACGGAGATGCTCCGGGACATCGACATGGACACGGTCGACTTCGTCCCGAACTACGACGAGTCCCGCCGCGAGCCGTCCGTGCTCCCCTCGCGCTTCCCGAACCTGCTCGTCAACGGCTCCGCCGGCATCGCCGTCGGCATGGCCACGAACATCCCGCCCCACCGGCTCAGCGAGGTCGCGGATGCGATCGTGGCGCTGATCGACGACCCGAGCGCGTCTGTCGACACGCTCGCGAAGCACGTCAAGGGCCCCGACTTCCCGACCGGCGGCATCATCGTCGGCCGCGCCGGCATCAGGGAGGCCTACCGCTCGGGGCGCGGCCGCATCGTCATGCGCGCCCGCGCCCACATCGAGGAGCTGCGCGGCGGCAAGACGGCGATCATCGTCACCGAGTTGCCGTACGGCGTGAAGAAGGGCGGCGACTCCGGTGTGATCCGGAAGATCGCCGACCTCGTCCACGAGAAGGTGCTGCCGGAGATCTCGGACCTCCAGGACCACTCCGACCGGACCGGCATGCGGATCCAGGTCGAGCTCAAGCGCGACGCGATCCCGCAGGTCGTCCTCAACAAGCTCTTCAAGCACACGTCGCTACAGCAGACGTTCGGCTACAACGCGGTCGCGCTCGTCGACGGCGTCCACCCGCGCACGCTGTCCCTGCTCGAGCTCATCCGCGAGTACCTGCGCTTCCAGCGCGAGGTGATCACCCGGCGCTCGAAGTACCAGCTCCGCCAGGCCGAGCGCCGAGCGCACGTGCTCGAGGGGTACTTGAAGGCGCTCGACAACCTCGACGCGATCATCGTGCTCATCCGCGCCGCCGCGGACACCGACGAGGCGCGCGCCGGCCTGATCGAGCAGTTCGGCTTCAGCGAGGTGCAGGCTCAGGCGATCCTCGACCTCCGGCTGCGCGCGCTCACCGCGCTCGAGCGCAAGCGCGTCGAGGACGAGTTCGCCGACCTCCAGGAGCAGATCGCCGAGCTGCGGGCGATCCTCGGCGACGAGGCCCGGATCGACCAGGTGGTCAAGGACGAGCTGCTCGAGCTCAAGCAGATCTATGGCAAGACCGACGACCGCCGGACCGAGATCATGACCGCCGAGGAGGACTTCGAGCTGGAGGACCTGATCGCCGAGGAGGACATGGTGATCGCGATCACCCGCTCCGGCTACATCAAGCGGCTGCCGGTGACGGCCTACCGGGAGCAGCGACGCGGCGGGATCGGCGTGATGGGGATGGAGCTGAAGGAGGACGACTACATCGAGCACCTTTTCGTCGCCTCCACCCACGACTACATCCTGTTCTTCACCAACGTCGGCAAGGTCTATCGGCTGAAGGTGCACGAGCTGCCGCTCGGCTCGCGCCAGTCGAAGGGCCGAGCGATCATCAACCTGCTTCCGTTTACGCAGGAGGAGCAGGTTCGCGCGGTCGTTCAGACGCGCAACTTCGACGAGGCGAAGTACCTCGTCTTCGCGACGAAGAAGGGCGTCGTCAAGAAGACCGAGCTGCAGGCCTACAACACGCCGCTCAAGGCCGACGGGATCATCGCGATCAAGATGCGGGAGGGCGACGAGCTCGTCGGTGTTCGGCACTCGACCGGCGACAACGACATCCTGATGGTTTCGCGCAAGGGGATGGCGATCCGGTTCGCCGAGAAGGACGTACGCGCAATGGGCCGCGATACCTCGGGTGTCCAGGGCATGCGCCTGCGCGCGGGCGACGAGGTGATTGGCGTCAACATCGCCGAGGACGACGCCGACCTGCTCGTCGTCACCGAGCAGGGCTACGGCAAGCGCACCCGCGTCGCCGACTACCCGCGTAAGGGACGCGGCGGGCTCGGCGTGAAAACCGTCCAGCTGACCGAGACGAAGGGGCAGCTCGCCGGCTCGCGCGTGGTGCGCGAGGGCTACCAGGTGATGCTGATCTCGACGGGCGGCACCGTGATCAAGATGCCGGTGGGGGACATCAAGCGGCTCGGCCGCGCGACGCAGGGCGTGATCGTCGTGCGGCTCAGGGGCGACGAGCGGGTCTCCGCGATCGCTCCGGTGGTCGAGTCCGAGGACGACTCCGAGGTCGTCGGCGAGGTGGTCGAAGGCCCCGACGACTCCGGCGCTTCGGAGTAGGTTTTTCTCGCCAAAGCTGTCGGGTGTACCCTTCACAAACCTGCGGCAAGGGCGTATAACTCAGACGCGGGGGCCTTCTGGCCGGCATTCGAAAGTAGTGGGACATGGCTGTCAGTAGACAAGTCGATCTTTTAGAACCGATAAATCTGGCCGAGCGCCTCGACAAGGTCGAGCTCTACCTCGGCCAGGTGTGCCAGATCGCCGGGATCTCGAAGATGCAGCTCGACTACTGGACGAACAAGGCCCAGATCCCCACGAAGGGCAAGAAGCAGCGCATCTACGACATCGAGGCGCTCGAGCTCGTGATGCTGATCAAGCAGGCGAAGGACAAGGGCCTGAACCTGAGCGCGGCGATTGATGCCGCCAAGCACTACCGCGAGCGGGAGAAGGTCGCCGCCGCGGCGATGGACGTGCTCGCCTAGCTAGGTCGCCCGGAGCCTCGCCGCGGCCTCCTCGGGCGGGACCGCGTTCACGTAGATCCCCGCGCCGAGCTCCACGCCGGCGAGCACGGCCCGTCGCGGGAGCACCTCGAGGTGCCAGTCGTCCGAGTCGTGCAGCCAGGCGTTCAGCGGCACGTCGGCATCGACCGCGCGAAGCCGCCGGACGGCGTCGCCAAGCAGGACGAGCGCGGCCGGCAGCAGCGCGTCGGTGAAGGCGCCGGAGCGTGGCCCCGCGGGCGCTAGCACCAGCTCGTAGGGCAGCCGGCTCGCGTATGGGCACGCAAGCACGAGCCCGTCGCGCTCGGCGACCACGCTCCAGCGCTTGCGATCGACGCGATGCGCCGTCTCCGGGGGCGCGCCGTCCAGCCAGACGAGCTGCGAGTGCGTGTGCTCGCGGCTCGCTCCGGCCTCCCTGCCCTCGTTGACGAGCGCGTGGAGATACCCGGCCGGCTCCGCCTCGCGCCGCCGTCGCCACGCCTCCGCGACGAGCGCCAGCTGCTCCTCGCCGAGCTCTGCGACGGAGCGGACGTGCTCCGGCGAGTGGACGACGACCTCCTGCCGCTCGAAGGCCGGGTAGAGATTGGGGAAGGCGCGCACTCGCCAGGGATCGCCGAGCCGCAGCGTCTCGGGCGGCGTCCGGTCCTCGCGGCCCGCGCAGAACGGGCACTCGTCCTCGGGGACGTGGCCTCCGCCTGGCCGTTCAGCACGGCGGGGCGCGACGGCGACGCGCCGGCCGGTGAGCGGATCCTCGCGGAGCTTCCGGCTCAGGTCTTGTCGCCGCGGTCCAGGAACGGCGTCAGCAGGTCGATCGGCGCCGGGAAGACGATCGTGGTCGCATTGGTCGCGCCGATCTCGAGCAGCGTCTGGAGGTAGCGCAGCTGGAGCGCCATCGGCTGCTCGGTCATCACGAGGGCCGCGTCCTTGAGCCGCTCCGCGGCCTGGAACTCGCCCTCGGCGTTGATCACCTTCGCGCGCCGCTCGCGCTCGGCCTCGGCCTGGCGGGCCATGGCGCGCTGCATGCTGGCCGGGATCTCGACGTCTTTCACCTCGACGATCGAGACCTTGACTCCCCAGGGCGCGGTCGCCTCGTCGATGATCTGCTGGAGGATCGCGTTGATCTTGTCCCGCTCGGAGAGCAGCTCGTCGAGCACGTGCTGGCCGAGCACCGAGCGCAGCGTCGTCTGCGAGATCTGCGACGTCGCGACCATGAAGTTCTCGATCTGGACGATCGCCGCCTTCGGCTCGATGATGCGGAAGTAGGCGACGGCGTTCACCCGGACGGGGACGTTGTCCTTGGTGATCACCTCCTGCGGCGGCACGTTGAGCGTGATCGTCCGCAGGTCGACCTTCACCATCCGGTCGATGATCGGGATGAGGATGAACAGGCCCGGGCCCTTCGGCTCCGGCAGCAGTCGCCCGAGTCGGAAGATGACGCCGCGCTCGTACTCGCGCGCCACCTTGATCGCCGCGAAGAGGAAGAGGATGACGACGAGCGCGACGGCTGCGATGACGTAGGCGACGACCACGCTAGGGCGATCCTACTCGGCGCACCTCGAGCGTGAGGGAGTCATCGACCCTGACGACCTCCACCGGCTCGCCCGGGACGAGCTCCGAGTCGTCGACGGTGCGCGCGCGCCAGAGCTCGCCGTTCGCGAAAACCTGCCCGCCGTAGCGCGCCGTACCCGTCATGCCGACGACGCTGTGCGCGCCGACCTCGGCCGGCCGCCGGCGTGCCTGCACGACCTTCGTCAGCGCAACGGCGGTGATCAGGCCGATTGTGCCCGCGATTCCGACGGCGACCGCCAGCGAGACGTCGTACAGCGGACCGGCGGGATCGAACAGGATCAGCGCGCCGAAGACGAAGGAGACTGCTCCTGCGAGCGTGAGCGCGCCGTGGCTCGTGACGACCAGGTCCGCGACGAAGAACCCGAGCGCGAGCAGCATCAGCAGGATCCCGGCCCAGCTGATCGGCAGCACCTGGAGGCCGAACAGGCCGAGGACGAGGCAGATCGCGCCCACCGTGCCCGGGAAGATCAGCCCGGGGTTGTAGAGCTCGAGCGTGATCCCCAGCAGCCCGATCGACATCAGCAGGACGATGATGTTCGGGTCGATGACGGTGTCGAGGATGCGCTTCCAGAGGGACATCTCGACGTTGACGATCTCCGCGCCGGCGGTGTGGAGGACGAGCCCCTTCGGCTGCGAGCGCCGGCCGTCGACCTCCTCGAGCAGCGCCGGCAGCGTCGCGGCGACCACGTCGATCACGTTCTGGTCGAGCGCCTCCCGCGCGGTCAGGTTCGAGCCGACGCGGACGGCCTGCTCGGCCCAGTCGCCGTTCCGCCCGTGCTCCTCCGCGATCGCGCGCAGCGACTTGGCGGCGTCGTTGACGACCTTGCGCTTGAGGTCGGAGGGGATCTCGCCGCCGCCGACGGCGACCGGCGTCGACGAGCCGAGGTTCGACTGGGGCGCCATCCCGAGCGCGTCGGCGGCCTGCGCGATCCAGACACCGGCCGAGGCCGCGCGGGCGCCGGTCGGCACGTAGACGATCACCGGCACCGTCAGGGCCAGCTCCTTCTGGTAGATGTCGCGCATCGACTCGGACAGGCCGCCGGGCGTGTCGAGGACGATCACGGCCGCGTCGAACCCGTCCCGCTCGGCCCGCTCGAGCTCGCCGACGACGTAGTCCGCCGTGACGGGGTTGACGTCGTTGTCGAAGTGGATCGCCAGCACGCGCGGCGTCTGCGCGGCGGCGGCCGGAAGGACGACGAGAGCCGCGATCAGAGCCGGGAGGACTCGTAAGGATTTCATCAGGGAAGGGGCGGATCCCTTGAGTGAGAAGGGTACCCCCAGGCACCCTGGCCGAGGGTCACCAGTGATGAAGCTCGTTCGCGCAGCCCTCCTGCTCCTGCTCGCCTCCCCTGCCGCCGCCCAGGCGGCGGGGCCGACGATGGTCGCCCGCGACGTCCCGCTCGTCGCGGCGCAGCGGCAGCTCGCCGGCGTCTCGGCGCCCCGCTTCACGATGGTCGGGCTGCACTGGCAGGGCCGCGGCAGCGTCGCCTTCCGCACGCGCGGGCTGGACGCGAGGTGGAGCTCGTGGCGGCCGGCGGCGCCCGAGGACGAGGACCGGCCCGACCTCGGCGCCCGCGAGCGCACCGTGCCCGGCTGGGAGATCGGCAACCCGTACTGGGCCGGGCCGTCCGACCGGCTCCAGGTTCGGACGAAGGGGAAGGTGCGGCGGGTCCGCGCCTTCTACCTCTGGAGCCCGGCCGAGAGCGTCCCGCCGCGGACGCTGTCGCTCGCCGCCGCCCCCGCGATCGTGCCGCGGCTGTCCTGGGGAGCGAACGAGTCGATCCGGCGCGCAGGCCCGTACTACGCGGAGAGCCTGCGCTTCGCGATCGTCCACCACACCGCCGGGTCGAACAACTACAGCCGCGCCGAGTCGGCCGCGATCGTACGCGGCATCCAGGCCTACCACGTCAAGGCGAACGGCTGGAACGACCTCGGTTACAACTTCCTCGTCGACAAGTACGGCCAGGTCTTCGAGGGCCGCTACGGCGGCCTCGAGCAGAACGTCGTCGGCGCGCACGCGGAGGGCTTCAACACCGGCTCGGTCGGCGTGGCCGTGATCGGGACGTACACGGGCTCGGGCATCAGCGCCGCGGCGCGCGACTCGCTCGCGCTGCTGATCGCGTGGCGGCTCGACGTCGCGCACGTAGATCCGCTCGCGACCCTCTCCTGGCCGTCCGGCGGCAACGCGCGCTTCCCGCGCGGCGTGCCCGTCTTCCTGCGCACCGTCTCCGGCCATCGGGACACGGGGTTCACGGAGTGTCCCGGCGATGCCCTCTACGCGCAGCTGAACGACCTCGCCGGGCGAATCGGCCAGACCGGGCTGCCGAAGCTGTACGCGCCGGCGGCGAGGGGCTCGCTGGGCGGACCGATCCGCTTCACGGGCCGGCTCTCGAGCGCGCTCCCCTGGACGGTCGCCGTGACCGACTCGTCCGGCAACCGGATCGCCTCCGGGGCGGGGACGGGCGCCGCCGTGGACTGGACCTGGGACGCGACCTCGGCTCCCGTGGGCGTGTACAGCTGGACGATGGAGGCCGGCCCGACGGTTCGCGGCGCGCGAGGGACGATCGGCGGCAAGACCGGGGCGCTCTCCCTGACGCGCGTGACGGCCGAGCCGGCCGTCGTCTCGCCGAACGGGGACGGCCACGCCGACTCGACCGCGATCGCGTTCGTGCTCGGCGCGCCGGCGACCGTCAGCGCGCGGCTGCTCGACGCCCAGGGCGCCGTCGTCTCGACGCTGCTCGCGCCCGAGCCGCGGACGGCCGGCGAGCAGGCGGTGCGCCTGTCCCCCGACGCCGTTCCCGACGGCGCGTACCGCGTGATGATCGTGGCGCAGAACGGGGGCGGCAAGGAGGTGACCGCCGAGGTGCCGGTCACCGTGACCCGGGCGCTCGGGTATCTCGGGGCCTCCGACGCGACCTTCTCGCCCAACGGCGACGGGCGCCTGGACCGGATCAGGTTCTCGTTCCTGCTCGGTTCCTCCGCCGCCGTCCGCGTGCGAGTCGTCCGCGGCCAGGCCTGGGTGGCCACGCTCGCGAACGGCCAGCGCTCCCCGGGGGAGCAGATCGTCGAGTGGGACGGCCGCAAGCCGCACGGGAGGCTGCGGGACGGCGACTACGAAGTCGAGGCCACGGCCACCACCGACCTGGGACAGGTCTCCCAGCGGGCCGCTTTCAGCGTCGACACGCGCGCCCCGTCGGCCAGGCTCTTCTCGCTGCGGCCGCTGCGCGTGCGCGTGCTCGAGCCCGTGCGGTTGATCGTGCAGCTGAACGGCCGCTGGAGCGCGATCGACCGCAAGCGCGCGGGCTTGGTCCCGATCCCGTCGTCCGCCGTGGTGCGAAGCCTGCGCGTCGTCGCCCAGGACGCCGCCGGCAACCGGAGCGAGCCGGTCAGCTACCGGCGCTGAGCCACGCGTCGTAGCGCCGCTCGAGCGCCGCCAGGACCGCGGCGAGCAGCTCCGCCCGGTCGACCCGCGCACCGCGCTCCACGCGGAGCGATGTGGCCGGGAGACGCATCTCCGGCGGCAGCTGGCCGGCGGTCTGGTTCGCGTTGACGCCGATCCCGAGCACGACGCGGCCCTCGCTCGCCTCGCCCAGCACGCCCGCGACCTTCCGCCCGCCGAGCAGCACGTCGTTCGGCTCCTTGACCCGGCCGTCCACGGCTTCCGCCACCGCCTCGGCGGCGAGCACGGTCAGCTCTGGCAGCCGCTCGGCCGGCACGTGCGGCGTCAGGAGGAGGGAGAAGAGCAGGCTCGTGCCCGGCTCGTCCTCCCAGGTGCGGCCGAGCCGGCCCCGCCCCTCGGTCTGGTGCCCGGCGGCGACCACGGTGCCCTCGGCGTCCGCGTCCGTCAGCTCGCGCTGCGTCGAGCCGCACGACTCGAGGTACCGGTACGGCCTGCCCAGCCGCCCGGTCAGCAGCGGCTCCACGCGCTCGGGCGCAAGAGAGTCCATGTGCCCCTCTACACTAGGCGCCGAGTGCAACCGCCTCTCAGGAAGCCCCGTCGAATCGCACAACCCCCGCGGCCGGAGCGGCCGCTGGACTACGAGAGGCTGAGCGATCCCATCTTGGTGAAGCGCGCGAAGGACGGCGACGGCAAGGCGCTGGCCGCGCTCTGCGAGCGGCACGCGGAGAAGGTCGAGCGGCTTGCCCGCCACCTGCTCGGCGACAACGAGGACGCCCGCGACGCCGCCCAGGAGTCCCTGGCGAAGGTCTGCGTCCGCCTCGCCCAGTTCCGCGGCGAGTCGCGGTTCTCGACCTGGCTGCACCGGCTGGTCGTGAACACGTGCCGCGACGTCGCCGAGCGGCAGCGGCTGCGACGCTGCGAGGAGCTTCCCGACGACACTCGGGCGGCCCCCGACGGCGATCCCGCACGCGCCGCCGCGCTCTCGGAGCTGCGCGCCGAGCTCGGCGAGTCGCTCGCCGGCCTGCCTGGCCGCCAGGCCGAGGTCGTCGTGCTGAAGGACGCCTTCGAGCTCTCCTTCGACGAGATCTCGGCCCTCGAGGGGATGCCCGTCGGCACGGCCAAGTGCTACGCGCACCGTGCGCGCGCGAGGCTTCGGGCCCGGCTCGAAGCCGTCGAGCGCACGGTCTAGTGACGTGCTGATGCAGCCGCCCTTCGGACGCGCGGAAATCGAGCGGATCCTGCCCCACCGCGACCCGATGCTCCTCCTCGACGACGTGCTCGAGCTCGAGCCGGGCTCGCGCGTCGTGGCGCGGAAGGTCGTCACCGAGGCGAACTGCGCCGGCCACTTTCCCGGCAACCCGATCATGCCCGGCGTGCTGATGGTCGAGGCGCTCGCGCAGGCCGGCGCCGTGGCGGTGCTCTCGCAAGAGGAGAACCGCGGCAAGCTCGCGCTCTTCGCCGGGATCGACGATGTCCGCTTCAAGCGGATCGTCCGCCCCGGCGACGAGCTCAGGCTCGAGTGCGACCTGGAGACGGTTCGGGGGCCGGTCGGCAGGGGAAAGGCGAGGGCGACGGTGAACGGAGAGCTGGCCGTTCGCGGGACGCTGACCTTCGCGGTGTCCGACTGATGCCCCTTCCCCACGAAATGCTGCGCATTCCGCGGGGGCCCCGATGATTGCCCGGGCCAACGGCAGGCCGCGGACCGGCATCACCGGGCTCGGCTGCTACGTGCCCGACCGGGTGCTCACGAACGACGAGCTCTCGACTCTCGTGGACACCTCCGACGAGTGGATCATGACGCGTACCGGAATCAGGGAGCGGCGTATCGCCGCCCCCGAGCAGGCCATGTCCGACCTGGCCGTGCCTGCGTGCAGCATCGCGCTGGAGCAGGCCGGCGTCGCCCCCCGCGAGGTGGACCTCCTCGTCGTCGCCACGGTCACGCCCGACATGACGTTCCCCTCGACGGCCGCCCTCGTCGCCGACCGCCTCGGGATGCCGGACGCGGCCGCCTACGACCTCTCGGCCGGCTGCACCGGCTTCATGTACGCGGTCGCGCAGGCGCACGGGATGCTGGCGAGCGGCCTCGCCAGGAAGGCGCTGGTCGTCGGCGGCGACGTCCTCTCCAAGATCCTCGACTGGAGCGACCGCTCGACGCTCGTCCTCTTCGGAGACGGCGCCGGCGCGGTCGTGATGGAGGCGGTCGAGGACGGCGGCGGCTTCCTCGGCTTCGAGCTCGGCGCCGACGGCGGCGGAGGCGTGCACCTCTGGCTGCCGGGCAGCGGCTCCCGCGTCTTCGAGGACCCGGACCGGCTCGTGAAGATGAACGGCCGCGAGGTGTTCAAGTTCGCCACCCGCGTGCTCGTCAGCTCGGCGGAGACTCTGCTGGAGGAGTGCGGGAAGACGGTCGACGACGTGGACGTCTACGTGCCGCACCAGGCGAACGTCAGGATCATCGACCACGCGCGCAAGAAGCTCGGCATCCCTGAAGAGCGCACGGTGGTGAACGTCGACAGGTACGGCAACACGTCGTCGGGCTCGATCCCGCTCGCCCTCGCGGACGCGGAGAAGGACGGCCGGCTGAAGCCGGGCGAGCTGGTGCTGATGACGGGAATGGGTGCCGGCCTCACGTGGGGGTCGGCTCTGATCGAATGGACCAAGGAGATGGCCCAGTGAAGGCGCGAGCCTTTGGCTCGGTCCCGGGGGGGGGGGGGGGGGGGGGGGGGGGGGGGGGGGGGGGGGGGGGGGGGG
>JBBDQR010000166.1:0-15807 GCA_040905885.1 Gaiellaceae bacterium
GCGGACCTATGACGAGCGGTCGGTCATCTACCACCGGCAGGGCCGGATCGGCACCTACGCGATCTTCTGGGGGCACGAGGCGATGCAGGCCGGCGCCTTCCATGCGCTCGAGGACGAGGACTGGATCTTCCCGAGCTATCGCGAGTCGGCGATCGGCCTGCTGCGCGGGATGCCGCCGCAGACGATCCTGTCCTGGTGGCGCGGCCATCCGGCCGGCTGGTGGAACCCTGCCGACTACAACCTTGCGTCGATCTGCGTCCCGATCGCGACCCAGGTGCCGCACGCGGCCGGCCTCGCTTGGGGGAAGCGGCTGCGCGGGGAGTCGGCCTGCGCGCTGACGTTCTTCGGCGACGGCGCCACGTCGGAGGGCTCCTTCCACGAGGGCGCCAACTTCGCCGGCGTCATGCGGGCGCCGCTGATCCTCCTCTGCAACAACAACCAGTGGGCGATCTCGACCCCGGTGTCGGCGCAGACGCGGGCCGAGGCGCTCGTGGACAAGGCGGTCGGCTACGGGATTCCGGGCACGCGCGTCGACGGCGGCGACGTGCTGGCTGTCTACGAGGCGACGCGCGAGGCGGTCTCCCGCGCCCGCGCCGGTGACGGACCGACCTTCATCGAGGCGGTCACCTACCGCGCCGCTCCGCACGCGACGGCCGACGACCCGCGCGCCTACATCGATCCGGAGCGGGTCGAGGAGGCGCGCGCGAACGAGTGCCTGGGCAGGTACGAGCGGTACCTGCGCCGGCTCGGCGTGCTCTCCGACGAGCACGAGCAGCAGATCAAGGCCGAGGCCGCCGACGTGATGCGAGCCGGGATCGCCGCGGCGGAAGCCGAGCCGGCTCCCGACGTGGGGCTCGTGTTCGAGCACGCGCTGGCCAACCCGCCCGAGTCGTTCGAGCACGAGCTCGCGGAGCTGCGGAGGATCCTGGGTGGCTGACAAGTACCTCGTCGAGGCGGTCAACGACGCGCTCCACGTCGAGATGGAGCGCGACGACGACGTGCTGGTGATGGGCGAGGACGTCGGCCGCGCCGGGGGCGTCTTCCGGGCCACCGCCGGCCTCCGCGACCGCTTCGGCCCCGACCGCTGCGTCGACACGCCGCTCGCCGAGGCGGGGATCATGGGCAGCGCCGTCGGCCTCTGCATGGCCGGCTGGCGTCCGGTCTGCGAGATGCAGTACGACGCGTTCAGCTACCCGGCCCTCGACCAGCTGATCACGCACGTCGGCCGCTACCACTGGCGCACCGGCGGGAAGATGACCTTCCCGATCGTCGTGCGCATGCCGTACGGCGGCGGCGTGCGCGCGCCGGAGCTCCACGACGACTCGCCCGAGACGTACTACGTGCACACGCCCGGCGTGAAGGTGGCGATCCCGTCCACGCCCGCGGACGCGAAGGGGCTGCTCGCCGCCGCGATCCGCGATCCCGACCCGGTGGTCGTCTTCGAGCCGAAGCTCGTCTACCGAACCGCGCGCGGCGAGGTGCCCGAGGGCGAGCACGTCGTCCCGCTCGGCAAGGCGCGGCTCGCCCGCGAGGGCGAGGATCTCACGATCGTGGCCTACGGGACGATGGTCGGCGTCGCGGAGCGGGCCGCGGACGCGCTGGCCGACCGCGCGTCGGTGGAGGTGCTGGACGTGCGGACGCTGAAGCCGCTCGACGAGGAGGCGCTGCTCGCCTCGGCGGCGAAGACCGGCCGCGTCGTGATCGTGCAGGAGGCGCCGCGCACGGCCGGCTACGGCGCAGAGCTCGCCGCCGTCCTGGCGGAGAAGGCGATCCTCGACCTGCGCGGGCCCGTGCTGCGCGTGACCGGCTACGACGTGCCGTACCCGTACTGGAAGCTCGAGGACGCGTACATGCCGTCCGTCGAGCGGGTCGTCGACGCGGCGACGCGGCTCCTCGACTTCTGATGGCGTACGAGTTCAAGCTGCCCGACCTCGGCGAGGGGCTGACGGAGGGCGAGATCGCGCGCTGGCTCGTGAAGGAGGGCCAGGAGATCGCCGAGGACGACCCGCTCGTCGAGATCCAGACCGACAAGACGACGGTGGAGATCCCCTCGCCGGCGGCGGGCGTCGTCTCGAAGATCCTCGTCGAGGAGGGCGCGGTCGTCCCCGTCGGAACCGTGCTCGTCGTGATCGGCGGCGACGGGGCGGTCGAGGCACCTGCCGCGCCGGTGGAGAAGGCGCGCGCGACGCCGCTCGTCCGCAAGCTCGCGCAGGAGCTCGGCGTCGACCTCGACGCGCTGAAGGGGACGGGCCTGCAGGGACGGATCACGGAGGACGACGTTCGCGGCGCCGCCGGGCCGCAGGAGGGGCGGCGCGAGCCGATCCGGGGCGTCCGGCGGCTGATGTCCGAGAACATGACGCGCTCGCACCAGGACATCCCCGCGGTCACGTGGGTCGAGGAGTGCGACTTCACGGGCGTCGACCTGGACCGACTCGTCCCGCTCGTGCTGAAGGCCTGCGCCGAGGCCCTCCGCGAGTTCCCCGAGCTGAACGCCCGCGTCGAGGGCGACGACCTGGTCTACCTCGACCGCTACGACATCGGTGTCGCCGTCGCCACCGAGGAAGGCCTGGTCGTGCCCGTCGTCCGCGGCTGCGACACGGCCTCGCTCGACGAGCTCGACGCCGAGCTCAGGCGGCTCGCCGAGGCGGCCCGGGCCGGGACGCTGAAGCCCGAGGAGCTTCGCGACGGCACCTTCACGATCACGAGCGCGGGCAAGTTCGCCGGGCTCCTCGTGACGCCGCTGATCAACCCGCCGCAGGTGGCGATCCTCGGCGTCCACCGCATCGCCGACCGGCCGGTCGTGCGCGACGGCGAGGTCGCGGCGCGGCGCATGGGCAACGTCTCCGTGACGTTCGACCACCGGGTGATCTACGGCAAGCGCGCCGCCGAGTTCGGGCTCGCCGTGATCGGGCGGCTCGAAGAGGGGTAAATCCGGCCCCGGCTCAGGCCCGTATCCCCTCTCGAAACCGGAATCCGGGGGGAAGGAGGATGCGTATGAAGCGGACCGTGGCGTTCCTGATCGCCGGGCTCGTGGCGATCTCGCTCGGTGGGCTGGCCCTCGCCGGCCTGAACAACAACTCGAGCATCCATCTGGCCGGCAAGTTCGAGGTGCCGATGCGGGACACGAACGCGCAGGGCCAGGCGATCTTCCACATCGCCGACGACGGTCAGTCGGTGGCCTACAAGCTGATCGGCTCCAACATCGAGAACGCGTTCATGGGGCACATCCACTGTGGCTCGCCGACGGTGAACGGCCCGATCGTCGTCTGGCTCTACCCGAGCACGGCGCCGGTTGCCGGTCCGTCAGGGGCAGGCCGCCACGACGGCGTGCTCTCGCAGGGCACGTTCACGGACGCGAACGTGATCGACCGCGCGCCGAGCGCAACGTGCCCGGGGGGCGTGGACGACCTCGCCGATGTCCTGGAGCTGCTCCAGAACGGCGGCGGCTACGTGAACGTGCACACCGACCAGCTGCCGGGCGGCGAGATCCGGGGGAACACGCCCTAGTCCGGGCGCGAGGGAGGGCGGGGGACCTGCGGCGCCCCCGCCCGATACCTAGACGGCGCTGACCACGTCGTCGAGATGCGGCTCGAGCATCTGCTCGATCCGCGGGGCGCTCGTCCTCCCGTCGATGCGCGCGACCGCGCGCTTCCCCTTGACGAGCACGAGCGCCGGCACCTCCGCGACGTGTAAGCGCTCGGCGAGGTCGGGCCGGTCGTCGACGTCGACGCGCGTCACGCGCAGCCGGGTTCGCTCCTTGCGCGCGATATGGGCGAGCAGGCTCTCCATCCGCCTCGCCGGCCCGGAGCGGGCATGCGAGAAGAACACGAGCAGGGGCCGGGCGTCGCGTACCACGAAACAGTCCTTCCCCGCGCGGAGGTCGGGCAAACGACCACTAAGCTGCGCGCGTGTTCGGGGCGACGTGGTACACGGCGGGTCTCGTCGCGGGCTTCGGCCTGGCGCTCGGCGTCCTCGTGGCGGGGCTGCTGGCCACGGTGCGGGGAGGAGTGCTCGTCGCCTTCCTCGCCGGCCTGGCCGGCGGCGCCCTGATCGGCGCGCTTCCCTGGGGCTGGGAGGAGGCGGCCGCGGGCGGCTTCGGCGGCGCCCTCGGCGGCCTCGGGACGGTCCAGCTCGTTCGCGGCGCGCTCGGCCGGGGCGGCACCCGGGGCGCGACCGCGGTGCTGGTCGCCCTCGGCGCGGTCGTGCTCGCCGTGCTCGCGCTCGTGCCCCTGCTCGGCTACGTCGAGGCCGTCGTCGTCCCGGCCGCGGCGCGCCGGCTGAGCCGCCGTGCCGGCCGCACCTACGCCGGGCTCCGCATCCTCAGGTGACCAAGCTCGTCCTGATCGTGATCGACGGGCTCACTGCGGCCGCGTTCGAGGCGGCCGTCGAGGACGGCCACGCCCCCATGCTGGGCCTCCTCGCGCGCGAGGGCCGCTACCGCCGCGCGGTCTCGTCCTTCCCCTCGCTGACGCCCGTCTGTCTCTCGACGCTCGCCACGGGCGCGGGCCCAGACGTGCACGAGATCCCGCACCTCGTCTGGTGGCATCGCGGCGAGCGCCGCCTCGTGGAATACGGATCCTCGTTCGGCGCCCTTCGCGCCGCCGGGCTGACGCGCTCCCTGCGGGACACGATCGTCGACATGAACCGGCGCCACCTCGGTCGGGACGCCGTGACGATCTTCGAGGCGGTGGAGGACGCCGGGCTCGTCCCCGCGGCCGTCAACTTCACCTGCTACCGCGGGCGGACGCGGCACGCCGCGATCCTGCCCGGCGTGCCCTCCGTGCTCGGGCCCCGCCGCTTCTTCTTCTACAACCTCTTCGAGTCCGACCCCACGGGCGCGCCGCTCGCCGTCCGCAGCCGCGCCTCGGGGACGGTGGACGGATACGCGGAGGCGGTCGGCCGCTGGCTCGTCACCCGCGACGGCTTCGACCTCCTCGTCTACTACCTCTCCGACTACGACTTCGCCTCGCACGCACTCGGCCCGGACGACGTGCGGCGCGAGCTCGCCCGGGCGGACGCGCGCGTCGCCGCGCTCGTCGAGGCGGCCGGCGGCCTCGACGAGTTCCTGGCGCGCTACGGCGTGATCGTCTGCTCCGACCACGGCCAGACGGCCGTGGCGCAGGCGGCCCGGCTCGAGGACGCCTTCACGGGCGTGCCGGGAGTGCGGGTCGCGGCGTCGAACCGCGCCGCGATGGTCTACGGGGACGACCCCGCCGCGCTCGCGCGCCGGCTCGAGGGTCACCCCGCGGTCGACGTGGCCGGGTACCTCGAGGACGGCGATCTCGTCCCGGTCGGGGACGTCGACGCCCATCCCGAGGGCCGGGCCCGGCTGCTCGCGGCGCTGCGCAACCCGAACGCGGGCGACGTGCTCGTCTCGGCTGCCCCAGGCTGGGAGTTCTGCGACCTGGGCGGGAGGCATCACGCAGGCGGGGGCAGCCACGGCTCGCTCACCGCCGGCGACTCCGAGGTGCCGATGCTCACCGTCGGCGTCGAGGGGGAGGCCGAGCGCATCGCCGACGTCGCCTCGCTCGCGCTCGGTCATCTCGGGGCCCGCGCGGCGCTCGCGGCCTGACGGCCGACGCCCTCCTTACGATCCCGGCGTGCGTTTCGCCGACCCCGCAGCGGGGAGAACGGCGCCGTGACCAGCAGGAGCTTCTCCCTCCGAGCGCTGCTGGGCCGGCCGGTCATGCTGAAGGGCATGCGGCTGGGCGATCCGAGCGACGCGGTCCTCGACACGGAGTCGCTTCGCGTAGTGGGCCTGGAGGTCCTGTGCGCCGACGGGGCCCGCAGGTTCCTCCCGCTCGCGGCGGCCCGCATCCGCGAGGACCGCGTCGCCGTCGGCTCCGCGCTGATCCTGCTCGAGGGCGAGCACCGCGAGTTCTACCGGCCGCGGTCGCGGACGTTCCGCGCCCTGATCGGCGCGCCGGTGGAGCGCGGGGGACGTCTGCTCGGCGAGCTGGTCGACCTCGTCGTCGCGCCCGACGGCACCGTCGAGGCGGTGGCCGCGCGCGCGAACGGCTCGGGCGCCCTGCTGCACGAGAGCGCCGGCGTCACGATCTCGCCCGCGCCGAAGGCGTCGGCCGCGTAGTCCGGTACCCTCGCGCCGGTGATCGCCGGCACCCGCGCGGGGCGTGCGCTCCGACGCCCGCAGAACTGGCTCCAGCTCGCCAAGTTCGCGACCGTCGGCGCCAGCGGGTACGTCGTCAACCTGAGCGTCTATGCGGCGCTCGTGGAGGTTGCCGGGCTGCACTACCTCGTCGCGGCGGTGTGCTCGTTCCTCGTCGCCGTGACGAACAACTACACCTGGAACCGCCTGTGGACCTTCCGGAACCAGCGCGGTCACGTCGCGTACCAGGGCATGCGCTTCCTCGTCGTGTCGGTGAGCGCCCTCGGCGCCAACCTGCTCTTCCTCGAGGCGCTCGTCAGCGTGGGCCTGGGGAAGATCTCCGCCCAGGCGATCGCGATCATCCTTGTGACGCCGCTCAACTTCGTCGGCAACAAGCTCTGGTCCTTCCGGACGAAATCCTGAACGGATTTCGTCCGAGGGGAGTGCGTTTTCGTTCGAGCCTGATCGTGGTTGCCGCGGCAGCGGCTTTCCTCGCGGCATCGGCAACTGCGGCAGAGCCGACGGCGCCGGTCTACGGCGCGAAGGGCAACCTGGTCGACACGCCGTACGCGCCGACCCCCGAGGCGCCGCGGCTGACCGAGCGCACGGCGACCGACCTCTTCCGCCGGCATCCCAAGGTCGCGTCCTGGCTCGACCGCTATCCGCCCGACCCCGAGACCGACGCGACCTTCGACGACACGGACCGCACCTGGGAGGTCGGGATCTGGTCCGGGGAGGCCGGCCAGATCGCCAAGGGCGAGGTCGACGACCTCGCCGGCGCGGTGACGGAGGCGTGGACGGGGCCGCAGGTCGCCTGGGGGATGGCGCGCGGATCCGAAGGCGCGTTCGGCGGGCGGACGATCAACCGCGCCGTCGTCTGGTTCGGCTTCGTCGCGCTCTTCCTGGTGGGGCTGATCGACTGGCGGCGGCCGCTGTCGCTCCGCACGCTCGATCTCGTCGCGCTCGTCTCCTTCTCGGCGTCCCTCTGGTTCTTCAACGCCGGCGACATCTTCACGGCGATGCCGCTCGCCTACGTGCCGCTCGCGTACGTGATCGCGCGGCTGGCGTGGATCGGGACGCGCGGCCGGAGCCCGCGCGGGGGAGTCGTCTGGCCGGTCTGGGCGCTCGCCGCCGCCGTGGTCTTCCTCGCCGGCTTCCGCATCGCTCTGAACTACAGCGACTCGAACGTCATCGACGTTGGCTACTCGGGCGTGATCGGGGCGCAGCGGATCGCGACCGGGCAGATGCCCTACGGCCACATGCCCGTCGCCACCGGACGGGAGGCCTGCGGCGAGCCGGACGGGGAGGGCAACATCCGCGACCGCATCCAGACGAACGGCCGCTGCGAGCACGCGAACGAGCACGGCGACACGTACGGGCCGGTCGCCTACGGGGCGTACCTCCCCGGCTACTGGCTGCTCGGCTGGAGCGGCGACTGGGACGACCTCCCGGCGGCGCACTTCACGGCGGTCGCCTTCGACCTGCTCACCCTCGCCGGCCTCGTCCTCGTCGGGCTGCGCTTCGGCGGCCGCGCGCTCGCGGCGACGCTCGCCTTCGCCTGGACGGCGTACCCGTTCACGCAGTACGTGTCGAGCGCGAACACGAACGACGCGCTCCTCCCCGCGTTCCTCGTCTGGGGGTTCTGGCTCGTCTCGAAACCGGGCGCCCGCGGTGCGCTCGCCGCCCTCTCCGGCTGGACGAAGTTCGCGTCGCTGATCGTGGCGCCCCTGTGGGCGACGTACCCGGACCGGCGCCCGAAGTGGCGCTTCGTCGGCGGCTTCCTCGCCGCCTCGCTGGTCGCGTTCTCGATCCTCCTGCTCGAGCCGAACCCGCTCGAGGCGGCCAGGACGTTCGGCGAGCGGTCGCTCGTCTGGCAGATCGGGCGCGAGTCGCCGTTCTCGATCTGGGGCTGGGGCCAGTACCACGCGGCCGGCATCCCCGACCTCCACCTCGCGCAGCTCGCCCTCCAGATCCTGCTCGTCGTCGGCGCGCTCGCCGTCGCCTTCGTGCCGCGGCGCAAGTCGCCGCTCCAGCTCGCCGCCCTCACCGGCGTGCTGATCGCCGGCTTCGAGCTCGTGCAGACGCACTGGTTCTACCTCTACCTGCCCTGGTTCTTCCCCTTCGCGGCGATCGCCTTCCTGGCCCGTGGCGATCAGGATTAGCGTGGCGGCGGCGGCCGCGGCCGTCTTCCTCGGCTCCTGGGTCGCGCTCCACTACGGCTTCTACGAGCGCGACGCGATCAAGGACACCGCGGTCTACGAGCGCTACGGCGAGGCGATGGCCGCGGGGGACGTGCCCTACCGCGACTTCCGCCCGGAGTACCCGCCTGGCGCGATGCCGGTATTCGTGGTCCCCGCCCTCGTGGGCGACGACTACGAGCGCTCGTTCGGCTGGCTGATGGCCGCGTGCGGCGTCGCGCTGGTGCTGCTGACCGCAGGGGCGCTGGCGGCGCTCGGCGCCGGGCCCGCGCGGTTCGCCGCGGTGCTCGGGTTCGCCGCGCTGTGGCCGCTCGCGCTCGGGCCGGTCGTGCTCACCCGCTACGACCTCTGGCCGGCGGCGCTGACGGCAGGCGCCATGGCCGCGTTCGTCGCCGGCCGCCACCGGCTCGGCTCGGGCGTCCTGGGTGCCGCCGTCGCGGCGAAGATCTTCCCCGTCGTGCTCGCCCCGCTCCTGGCCGTCTGGGTCTGGCGGCGCCGCGGGCGGCGAGCAGCGCTCGCCTGCGGCGCGATCTTCCTGGCCGTCGTCGCAGCCGCCTTCCTGCCCTTCGCCGCGCTCGGCCCCGGCGGCCTCGGGGAGAGCCTGGGCCAGCAGCTCTCCCGGCCGCTCCAGATCGAGAGCCTCGGCGCGGCTGTCCTGGTGGCGCTCCACCACGTCGCGGGGCTCGGGGTGGAGATGGCCTCCGGTCACGGGTCGCAGAACATCGCGGGCGCGCTCGGCGACGCAGTCGGCGCCGCGACGACCGCCGTCCAGCTCGTTGTCCTCTGCGCGCTCTGGCTCGCATTCGCCCGCGGCGAGCTCAGCCGCGAGCGGCTCGTCCGCTTCTCCGCGCTCGCGCTCGTGGCCTTCGTCGCGCTCGGGAAGGTGCTCTCGCCCCAGTTCCTCGTCTGGCTCGTCCCGCTGGTGCCGCTCGCAGGTCTGCCGGCCGCCGCCACGCTCACCGCGGCGCTCGTCCTCACCCAGACCTGGTTCCCGTATCGCTACTGGGAGTACGCGAGGGAGTTCGACGGCACCGTGACCGGGCTCGTCCTCGCCCGCGACCTCGTTCTCGTCGGGCTCCTGGTCGTCCTCAGTCGACCGGCACGCGGATGGCTTCGCACGCGACCGCCCGCCCCGCCCCGTCGCACTCCACCAGCAGCCCCTCGATCCTGACGTCGCCCTCCGCCGTCTCGAAGCGGACGGGGATGCCGGTGCGCATCCGCTGGATCGCCAGCTCGGCCTTGACGCCGATCACGGAGTCGTGCGGGCCGGTCATGCCCGCGTCCGTGATCGCCGCCGTGCCGCCCGGCAGGACGCGCGCGTCGTTCGTCTGGACGTGCGTGTGCGTGCCGATCACCGCCGTTACGCGCCCGTCGAGCCAGCGCGCCATCGCCACCTTCTCGCTTGTCGCCTCCCCGTGGAAGTCGAGGATGACGACGTCCGAGTGGGCCCGGGCCTCCTCGACCAGCTCGTCGACGACCTCCCACGGCCCTTCGGCGACCTCCAGGTAGAGCGAGCCCAGCAGCTGGATCACGGCCACGGGCGTCCCGTCGGCAGCCGGCTGGACGGCGAGCGCGCGCCCGGGCGCGTGGCGCGAGAGGTTCGCGGGCCGGATCACGCGGTCGGTGCCGGACATGTAGGGCAGCAGCTCGCGGCGCGCCCAGGCGTGGTTGCCGAGCGTGATCACGTCGGCGCCCGCGGCGAGCAGCTTCTCGGCCAGCTTCGGGGTCAGGCCGCGGCCGTCGGCCGCGTTCTCGCCGTTGACGACGCAGAACGTGGCGCCGAGCTCGTCCCGCAGTGAGGCGAGGCGAGTCTCCACGGCCCGCCGCCCCGGCGCGCCGTTCACGTCCGCGACGAAGAGGACTTTCAGGGCAACGACAGCGTCGCCGCAGGCCGCACGACGATCGAGATGTGGTTCCCCGCGTCCTGCGTGAAGCGGGCGAGCGCCATCCGCTCCACGCCGGTCAGGTCGACGACGGTTCCGATCCGCGTCGTGGCGGCGGACACCGAGGAGCCGACCGTCAGCGCCTGGTCGGCACGCAGGCGGCTGACCGAGACGATCAGCGACGGGGCGCTGGTGGGCTGCACGTCGACGCGCACGCCGTTGGTGCGGCCGTCGAGGACGACGTCCTGGATGCCGACGATCGTGCCGTCCACCGGCGCGAAGACGTCCGTGCCGGGAGCGGCGCCGACGTCGAGCGACGAGCTCGACGGGCCGCGCCCGCCGGCGAGCTGGTACCAGACGAGCGCGTTGCCGTCCGAGCCGAAGATCCGGTCGCGGAGGCGGCCGAGCAGGCCCTGGTTCCCCCTCCGCCCGAGCGGCTGGAGGCGGAGCGCGTCCTCGCCGGCCGCGTGGTAGCCGATCGCCGTCACGTGGGACTGGGCGATCGGCAGCTGGAGCCGCAGCGGCCCCTGCGTCGCGACCATCTGCGCCAGCGGCAGGCCCGACGCGGCCTCCGAGCGCATCGGCACGACGCTCGCGCCCATGCCGGCGGGGCCGGACGGGGAGCCGAAAGCGGTCAGGAGGAGCGTGACGACCAGGACCGCGGCGACCGCGGTCAGGCCGGCGAAGCGTCGAAGGCGACGCGTGCCGGTCCGGCGGTGGGCGCGCGCGTGCCCGGGCACTCGGGGCTGCGGCATGCGCGGGACGGTAGCGGAGCTCCGGCGCCGCCGCAACGAAGGGGGCTCCGCCCAGGGGTCGAGCGCGAGGCTGCCGTCCTCGAAGAACGACCAGTCCCAGTCGGGTGGCCGGATGTGCCGAACCTCGGCTGTACGATCGGCCCCATGCCCGGCGGGGTCCGTCACGAGACCCACCCTACGAACGCGGACGGACGGACTCTCGTCCGCGCCCGCGGCGTCGCGAAGCGGTTCGGTCGCCGCCACGCGCTTGCTCCTCTCGACCTCGACCTCGGCTCCGGCGAGACGGTGGCGCTCGTCGGCCCGAACGGCGCCGGCAAGTCGACCCTGATCTCGCTGCTCGCGCGGGCGCTCGAGCCGAGCACGGGGCGGGTGGAGTGGGCCGAGGGCGTCCGCGTCGGCTGGGCGCCCCAGCGGCCGGCGCAGTACGGGCGCCTCTCGGCCCGCGAGAACCTGGAGCTGTTCGCGCGGCTCGAGGGTGCGGGCGACCCGGAGGCGCTGTTGGAGCGCTTCGAGCTGCCGTCCGACCGGCCGAGCGAGCAGCTCTCCGTGGGCAACCGGCAGCGGCTGAACGTCGCGATCGCGCTGCTCGGCGAGCCCGAGGTCCTGCTCCTCGACGAGCCGACGGCCTCGCTCGACCCGGCCCAGCGGCGCAGGCTCTGGGAGACGGCGGTCGGCGACGGCAGGACGGTCCTCTTCGCCACGCAGCACCTCGAGGAGGCCGAGCGGCACGCGGACCGGATCGTCGCGCTGCGCGACGGCGAGCTCGTTCCCTACGAGGGGCTGTTCGAATGAGCGCGCTCCTGCGGAAGGACCTGCTCGTCCTGCGCCGCTCCCCGGCGCTGCTCGGGATCCTCGTCTCCTACCCGTTGCTCGTCGCCCTGCTCGTCGGCGTCGTCGCCGGCTACGCGAACACGCGCCCGCGCGTCGCCTTCGTCGACCTGGACGGCGTGCCACCGCGGGTGGAGCTCGCGGGGCGAACGTTCGACGTGCGTGCGCTGATCGACGAGGTGGCGGACGAGGTCGAGCTCGTGCCGATGCAGCTGGACGAGGCCCGGCGCCGTCTGGAGACGGGGAGCGTCGTGGCCGCGGTCGTCGTGCCGCCCGGCTTCGTCGGCGAGCTGCGCGCGTCGCGGAGCCCCGAGCTCGTGCTCGAGCGCGGGCGCGGCGGCCTGACGCCGATCGTCACGCGCGAGATGGAGGCGCTCGTCTTCAACCTGAACCTCGAGCTGCAGGACGCGATCGTCGCCGCCAACCTGGGCTACGTCGACGAGCTGCGGGAGCGGCTCCAGCGGACCGGGGAGCTGCTCGGCGAGCTGCCCGCCGACCCGCGCGTGGACGAGATCCGGAGCTTCGTCGCCGTCGCCGGGCTCGCGCTCGGCCAGACGGGCGACGCGCTGCGCGCGACCGCTGCGCCGATCCGGCTCCGGATCGCGGCCGACCGGGGCCGCGCCTGGGCCCTGTCGGCCCAGGTGCAGGCCTACGGGCTCGCGCTGGCAATCACCTTCCTCGGCCTCGTGCTCGCCGCCGGCGCCCTCGCCGCCGAGCGGGACGAGAACGTGATCGGACGCCTGGCGCGCGGGCTCGTCCCGCTGGGGCGGATCGTGGCGGCCAAGGTGGCGCTCGCCGCCGTGGTGGCCCTCGTGCTGGGGCTCGCGATCGCGGTCGTCTTCGGCGCCGCCGTGGAGATCGGCGGCGTGGCGGGAGGCGAGCCGTGGGAGCGGCTGCCGCTGCTCGCCGCCGGGCTCGCGCTCGCGGGCGCCGCCGCGGGCGCGCTCGGCGCGCTCGTCGGCGCGCTCTCTCGGGATGGGCGCACGGCCTCGCTCGTGGCGGTGCTCGCCGTGCTGCCGATCCTGCTCGTCGGGCTCGTCCCGGAGCAGGTCTCGCCGCTCGCCGCCCGCGTCAGCGACGCCTTCCCGTTCGCCCACGCGGTCGACCTCTTCGCCGCCTCGCTCTACGAGAGCGACCCCTGGCGCGACGTGGGCGTCGCGACGGCGTGGCTCGTCGGCCTCGGCCTCGTCTACGGGTCGCTGGCGCGCGTCGCTGCCCGACGCCTCCTCACATAACTGCTACAGTCTGTAGCACATGGCTGACAAGCTGATCCCTCAGCGCGAGCTCCGGAATCGGATCTCCGCCGTTCTTCGCGCCGCGGAAGCGGGCGAGACGTTCACGATCACGGTCCGGGGCAAGCCGGTCGCCCGCCTCGTCCCGGCCGGAGAACCGGGGGAGCCGCGGGTCGACGTCGACCGTGAGAGCATCCGCCGGATCCTGGCCCTACCCGTAGATGATCAGCTTGCCGCCGAGCTCGAGGCCGCCGAGGCGCCGCTCGGCGATCCTTGGGCGCCCGCGTGAGCGACGGACTGCTCGACACCAGCGTGTTGATCGCGGCCGACTCTTCGGGTTTCGAGCTTCCGTCGGTCGCGGCGATCTCGGTTGTCACAGTCGGCGAACTGCGTGCGGGGGTGCTTCTGGCGCCGGAAGAGTCGATTCGGCAGCTTCGCCAGAGGCGACTCGACGCGATCCGAGGGGCCTTCGCTCCGCTCCCGGTGGACGAGCCCGTGGCCGAGCGCTACGGGGAGCTTCTGGCGCTTGCCCGCTCCCAGCGGCGCACGGCCAAAGCGACCGATCTGCTCATCGCCGCCACCGCAGCGGCTACCGGCCGCACCCTCTACACGCTCGACCGCTCTCAAGCCGAGCTGGCCCGCGCCGCCGACATCGCGGTCGAGACGTTCTGAGGGGACTACTCTTTCGCCGTGAGCAGCTTCCCGGTCACCCGGCTGCGCCGGCTGCGGCGCACCGAGGGCATCCGCTCGCTCGTCCGCGAGACGCGCCTCTCCCTCGACGAGTTCGTGCTGCCGCTGTTCGTTGCCCCCGAGACCGAGCGCAACGAGGACCTGCCCGCGATGAGCCGCCTCTCCCTCGACGACCTCGCCGCCGAGGCCGACGAGCTGACGGCGCTCGGCGTCCCGGCCGTGATCCTCTTCGGGATCCCGGAGGAGAAGGACGACGAGGGGACGGGCGCCTACGACGACGACGGAATTGTCCAGCGAGCGCTGCGGGTGCTCCGCGAGCGCGCGCCCGGCCTCGTCCTGCTGACCGACGTCTGCCTCTGCGAGTACACGTCGCACGGCCACTGCGGGCTGATCCGGGACGGCGAGGTCGACAACGACGAGACGCTCGAGCTGCTCGCGCGCACCGCTGGCAGCCACGTCGACGCGGGCGCGGACGCCGTCTGCCCGAGCGACATGATGGACGGCCGCGTCGGCGCGATCCGCGAGGCGCTGCCGCAGGCGCCGATCGTCGCCTACTCGGCCAAGTACGCCTCTGCCTTCTACGGGCCGTTTCGCGAGGCGGCGGGCTCGGCGCCCGCCTTCGGCGACCGGCGCGGCTACCAGATGGATCCAGCGAACGTGCGCGAGGCGCTGCGCGAGTGCGAGCTCGACCTCGCCGAGGGCGCGGACGTGCTGATGGTCAAGCCGGCCCTGCCGAACCTCGACGTGATCCGCGCCGCCCGCGAGCGCTTCGACGCGCCGCTCGCCGCCTACAACGTGTCCGGCGAGTACGCGATGGTCAAGGCGGCGGCCGCGAAGGGCTACCTCGACGAGCGGCAGGCCGCGCTCGAGTCGCTGACGGCGATCCGCCGCGCCGGCGCCGACTTCGTCGTCTCCTACTGGACGAAGGACCTCGCGCGGTGGCTCTGAGGACCGGCTCGGAGCTCTGGCGCCGAGCCAGGTCCCTGATCCCCGGCGGCGTCAACTCGCCGGTGCGGGCGATGCAGGCCGTCGGGATGGACGAGCCCGTCTTCGTGCGCCGCGGCGAGGGGGCGTACCTCGAGGACGTGGACGGGAATCGCTACGTCGACTGGGTGATGTCCTGGGGCGCGCTCCTCTTCGGCCACGCGGACCCCGAGACCGTCGAGGCCGTGCGCGAGGCGGCCGGGAGCGGGACGAGCTTCGGGGCGCCGACCGAGGCGGAGGTCGAGCTGGCCGCGGAGATCGTCGACGCGGTGCCGTCGGTGGAGAAGGTGCGCCTCGTCTCCTCGGGCACGGAGGCGGCGATGAGCGCGATCCGGCTCGCCCGCGGCTTCACGCACCGCGACCGGATCCTCAAGTTCGAGGGCTGCTACCACGGGCACGCCGACGCGCTGCTGGCGAGCGCCGGCTCGGGAGTCGCGACGCTCGGCCTGCCCGGAAGCGCCGGTGTCCCGTCGCCTGCCGTCCGGGACACGATCGTCGTCCCCTACAACGACGCCGATGCCGCGGCGGAGGCGTTCGTCCGCTACGGCGAGGGGCTCGCGTGCGTGATCGTCGAGCCGGTCGCGGGGAACATGGGCGTCGTCCCGCCGGCCCCCGGCTTTCTGGAGACGCTGCGCGCGCTCTGCGACGCGGCGGGCGCGCTGCTCGTCTTCGACGAGGTGATCACCGGCTTCCGCGTCGCCCGAGGCGGCGCGCAGGAGCGGTACGGCGTCCGGCCCGACCTGACCGTCCTCGGCAAGATCGTCGGCGGCGGCCTGCCGCTCGCGGCCTTCGGCGGCCGGACGGACGTGATGGACCGGCTGGCGCCGGCCGGCGACGTCTACCAGGCGGGCACGCTCTCCGGGAACCCGCTCGCGACGGCAGCGGGCCTGTCGGTACTGCGGCGGCTGCGCGGCCCGGCCGTCTATGAGCGGCTCGAGGAGCTCGGAGCCCGCCTCGAGGGCGGACTCGCGGCGTACGGCCGCGTCGAGCGCGTGGGCGCGATGCTGACCGTGTTCGCGGACGACTTCGGCGCGCTCTTCCGGCACCTGCTCGAGCGCGGGATCTACGTGGCGCCATCCCAGTTCGAGGCGATGTTCGTCTCGCTCGCGCACGGCGAGGAGGAGGTGGACC
>JBBDQR010000167.1:0-2589 GCA_040905885.1 Gaiellaceae bacterium
CGCTCGCGCTCACCGACCACGACGGCGTCTACGGCTCGCTCGAGTTCGCGCACGCGGCGAAGGCGTTCGGAGTGCGGCCGCTCACCGGCGCCGAGGTGAGCCTGAGCGGCGTAGGCTCGACGGAGCCGCCAAAGAGCGGAGGTGCCGGCTTTGCCGGCGCCGGAGCGGGAATCGACGGATCCCACGTGACCCTCCTCTGCGAGTCGCAGGCCGGCTACGCGAACCTCTGCCGGCTCCTGACCGCGGCGCACGCGCACACGCGTCCGAAGCCGATGGAGCCCGCGCTGCCGCCGGCGCTCGGCCTCTCCCTGCTGAAGGAGCGGAGCGAGGGGCTCGTCTGCCTCTCCGGCTGCGCCCGCCGCGGCCTCGCCGCCCGCGACCCGGTCGCCGCCGCCGAGCTCGCCGGCGCCTTCCCCGGCCGCTTCTACGTCGAGCTCCAGCGGCCCTACGAGCGCGGAGACGAACGCCGGAACGCCGGCCTCCGCCACCTGGCCGAGGCGCTCGGCGTCCCGACGGTCGCCACCGGCGACTCGCACGCGCACTCGCCGGAAAGGGCGCGCCTCCAGGACGTGCTCGTCGCGATCGCGAACCGCACCTCGCTCGAGGGCTGCGAAAGCTCCCGCCGCGGCAACCACGAGAGCGTCCTGCCCGCACCCGAGGAGCTGTACGACCGCTTCCCGCTCGACCGCGACGCGGTCGCCCGCACGCGGGAGCTCGCCGAGCGGCTCGAGTTCGACCTGACCGAGGAGCTCGGCTACCGCTACCCGGACTTCTCCGACGGAGGCGAGCCCGCGATCAGACAGCTCGCGCGTGTCTGCGATCGGGCGTTCCAGGCGCGTTATTCGGGACTCAACGGCCACAAGCGGAAGGCGCGCCGGCGGCTCGACGACGAGCTGGCGCTGATCGACCGGCTCGGGCTCGCCGGCTTCTTCCTGCTCCACTGGGAGGTGCTCGAGCTGGCGCGGGAGTGCGCGCTCGAGGTGCGCGGCGCCAGCGCCGCCCGCGCGGTCCTGCCGCCGGGGCGGGGGAGGGGCTCGTCCGTCGGCTCGATCGTCTGCTACCTGACCGGGCTCTCCCACGTCGACCCCGTCGCCGCCGGCCTCTCGCTCGGCCGCTTCCTCAACGACGAGCTGGCGGGCGTGCCGGACATCGACCTCGACTTCCCGCGCGACATCCGGGAGAAGCTGATCGTCCGCGTCACCGAGCGCTACGGCCACGACCACGCGGCGCTCGTCGCGAGCTTCGCCACCTACCGCTCTCGCGGCGCGATCCGGGACGTGGGCAAGGCGCTCGGCCTGCCCTACGCGGAGCTGGAGCGGCTCGCGCGCGTGTCGGACGGCTGGAACGCGCGCCGCGTCGCCGAGGAGCTGAGGCTCGTGCCGGGGATGGCGGAGAAGGCCGGCTCGCCCCGCTGGCGCGCGTTCGCCGAGGCGACCTACGAGATCGCCGGCCTGCCGCGGCACATCTCGCAGCACCCGGGCGGGATGGTGATCTCGTCGCGGCCGCTCGTCGACCTCGTCCCCGTGATGCCGGCGGCGATGGCCGGACGGCAGATCTGCCAGTGGGACAAGGACTCGTGCGAGGACGCGGGCTTCCTCAAGATCGACCTGCTCGGCCTCGGGATGCTCTCCGCGGTCGAGGACTGCGTCGAGCAGGTCGCGCGCACGCGCGGGGAGACGATCGACCTCTCACGCATCCCGCTCGACGACTGCGCCGTGTTCGAGGACATCCGGCGGGCGGACACGGTCGGCTGCTTCCAGATCGAGAGCCGCGCCCAGATGCAGATCATCCTCAGGACGCGGCCGGAGACGCTCGACGACATCGTCGTCCAGGTGGCGCTCGTCCGGCCCGGGCCGATCCAGGGGAAGGCCGTACACCCGTACGTCGAGCGGCGGCAGCGGCTGCGGGAGGATCCCGCCTACCGCGCGCCGGCCGACCACCCGCTGCTCGAGGAGCCGCTGCGCGAGACGCTCGGAGTCGTCGTCTTCCAGGACCAGGTGCTCGAGGTGGCGATGGCGCTCGCCGGCTTCAGCGTGGGGGAAGCGGAGGGGCTGCGCCGCGCGATGAGCCGCAAGCGCTCCGAGGCGGCGCTCGAGGCGTATCGCGCCCGCTTCGTGGCCGGCGCCCGCGAGCGGGGCGTCGGCGTGGCGCTGGGGGACTCGATCTACGACAAGCTCGTCGCCTTCTCCGGCTTCGGCTTCCCCAAGTCGCACGCTGCCGCCTTCGGCCTGCTGGCGTACCAGTCCGCCTGGCTGCGCCATCACCATCCGGCGGAGTTCCTCTGCGCGCTGCTCAACGCACAGCCGATGGGCTTCTACCCGCCCGCCACGCTCGTCCGCGACGCGCAGCGGCGCGGCGTCGAGGTGCTGCCGCCCGACGTGAACCGCTCGCGCGCCGAGCACGCGATCGAGGAGTTCCCGGGCGCCTGGGGCGCCGCTGGCAAAGGAGGCGAGTCCGAGACGCGAGGACAGTACGGAGAGGTACGGCCGAGCGACTTGGGCGAAGCATCCTGCCGCCAGCGGCGTCAGGCGGACGGCGAAGCCGGGCTTCGCCCGGCGGGAGCCGCCGCCGGGCCGGGGCGGCGGGGGG
>JBBDQR010000168.1:0-15535 GCA_040905885.1 Gaiellaceae bacterium
GTCCGGTTCCCCCCACGAGCCCCCCTCCCTTCACCTTCCGCTGGGACAGCCGCTTCTTCGCCTCTCGGCCGGCGAAGCCGGCCTTCGGCGCCGGCGCGCCTTCCGGTGTGCGAACGCCGAAGGACACCGTCTCGCCGGCGCTGGGGAGGCCGGCGCCGGCGGTCAACGCTGTGCTGGAGGCGTGACGCCTGGCGACTCACGGAAGCTCGCGCTTCCGCTCGTCCGAAGGCCTCGGGGGCCGCGTCAGACCTCGAGCTCCATCCCGTCGTAGGCGAGCTCGAAGCCGTTCTCCGCGGGGAGCTCGCGCGGGCGGTGCGTGATCAGGAGCCGGCGCGCGCCCGCGGCTTCGAACGCCTCCTGCGCCTCGTCGAGGCACAGGTGGCCGCGCGGCTCGCCGTCCGCTTCGCCCGAGATCAGCGTCGCCTCGCAGACGAAGAGGTCGGCGTCGCGCGCGAGCTCCGCGAGCCGTTCGCTCGGCCCGGTGTCTCCCGAGTAGGCGACGGTCTTCGTTCCGTTCGAGACCCGGAAGCCGTAGGTCTCGAGCGTGTAGTGAGGCAGCCTCAGCGGCACGACCTCGAAGCCCGCAGCGCGGAACGCCTGTCCCTCCGCATAGACGCGCAGGTCGAAGACGCGCTCGAACATGTCCGGCCAGCCGAGCCGCTCGCCGAAGGCCGCGAGCTGCTCGCTCCCGGTCGGCGGTAGCCAGAGCTCGACGCGCGGCAGGTCGTGGCCGAGCCCGTAGAGCGAGCCCCACACCCAGGGCACGAGGTCGCCCCAGTGGTCGAGGTGGAAGTGCGTGATCGCGATCGCGTCGATTCGCGGCCAGCCTTCCTCCTCGCGCAGTCGCGCCAGCACGCCCGGGCCGCAGTCGAGCAGCAGCCGCTTCGACCCATCGAGCAGGTACCCCGACTGGGCGCCGCCCGGATTCGGCCAGGCGGGCGAGCAGCCCACCACGGTCAGCTTCACCGCGTCACCCACATGACCGGGCGATCATAGTGGCCGCTCCTATACTCCTCGTTGCCGTGGCCAGGAAGATCCGCGTCGTGATCGCGAAACCGGGCCTCGACGGCCATGATCGGGGCGCGAAGATCATCGCCCGCGCCCTCCGCGACGCCGGCATGGAGGTCATCTACACCGGCCTCCATCAGACGCCGGAGCAGATCGTCGAGACGGCCGTCCAGGAGGACGCCGACGCCGTCGGGATCTCGATCCTCTCGGGCGCGCACATGACGCTCGTGCCCAGGATCCTCGAGCTGCTCAAGGAGAACGAGGTAGAGGACGTGCTCGTCGTCGTCGGCGGCACGATCCCGCGCGAGGACGCCGAGGAGCTCGAGCGGCAGGGGGTCGCGGGGATCTTCACGCCGGGCGTGCCGACGGGCGAGATCGTCGCGTTCATCCGCGACCGCGTGCCGGTGGCGTAGCTACGAGCCGAGCGAGATCTTCTCGGCCGTCAGCGAGAGCGGCGCGCCGAGCTGCGCCTGCAGCGTCGTCGGCTGCGTCTCCGTCCAGACGACCGCGGGCTTGCCGGCGACGAGCGCGGCCAGGCGCGCGCCGGCGATCAGCGCGCCAAGGGGATTGAAGACGACCGTCTCGGGCGAGACGGCGAGCTCGACGGTGCGATCTACTTTGGCCAGCCTGAGGCCACCGGGGTAGCGGACGAGCCGGTCGACGGCGAGCGTCGCCGAGGTCGCCTCGGCAGTCACGACGGTGCCGCGCATCGCCAGCCGGAAGACGTCGGAGCCCGGCGCCGGCGCGAACAGGAGCTCCCGGGCGCGCTGGAGGTGCCGGTACGGGTTCGTCGCTCCGCCGCCGTTCGGGTGCACCTCGAAGTGGAGGTGCGAGGCGCCGCCGTTCGCGTCGCCCGAGTCGCCGACGTAGGCGATCGTCTCGCCGGCCTCGACGCGCGCCCCGTTCTTGAGCCCGCGCGCGTAGGCGATCCCCTGCACGCACGCGCCCCGGTTGTCGTTCTTCAGCGTGCGGTCGTTGTTCAGGTGGATGTAGAGGTAGGTGGTGCCGCTCTGGCCGTGGAGGTAGAGCATGCAGCCGGCGCGGGCGGAGGTCGTCCAGAACTTGACCGTGCCCGCCTCGACGGCGACTGCGAGCGACTTCTTCGGCGCCATGATGTCGATGCCCTGGTGGCCGCCCTGGCCGCGCGGTGCCCCGAAGTCGTTCGTGTACGAGACCGGCCCGACCACCGGGAAGAGCAGGCGGGGGACCTTCGCCTGGGCGGCGGCGGGAGCCGCGAGAGCCGCGGCGACGAGGATGAGGAGGCTTCGGCGGAGCATGATCTGGAGGATGCTTTCGCGCTCGAAGGGCGGGAGCCTACCATCGATTCGAACCGCCCGGCCCGCCGCGACCTGCTCGTTAGAGTCATCCGCGCAATGAAGATCGCCGTCTGCGTGAAGCAGGTCCCGGAGGGCACGAAGCGCCTCGACCCCGGCACCAAGCGGCTCGACCGCTCCGGAGAAGGCGCCCTCAACCCGTTCGACGCGAACGCCGTCGAGGAGGCGCTGCGCGTCAAGGAGCGCACCGGCGACGGCGAGGTGGTCGTCCTCACGATGGGCCCGCCGGGCGCCGCCGACGCCCTGCGCAAGGCGCTCGCCATGGGCGCCGACCGGGCCGTCCACGTCGCCGACGAGCGGGCGGCCGGCTCCGACCTTGTTGCCACCAGCCGCGTGCTCGCGGCCGCGCTCGCCCGCGAGGAGGCCCAGCTCGTCCTGTTCGGCCAGCAGTCGGCGGACTCCGACGGCGCCGTGCTCTGGGCGGCCGTCGCCGAGCGCCTCGGGCAGCCCGTGATCTCGCAGGTCGCCGAGCTGGCCGTCGAGGACGGCAAGGTGCGCGGCAAGCGGCAGACCGAGTTCGGCTACGACGTGATCGAGGCGCCGCTGCCCGCGGTGATCGCCGTCTCGGACGCCATCAACGAGCCGCGCTACCCGTCGCTGAAGGGGATCATGGGCGCGAAGAAGAAGCCGCAGGAAGAGCTGTCGCTCTCCGACCTCGGCGTCGACTCCGCCGGCGAGGAGGGCTCGAAGACGACGGTGCTGGCGCTGAGCGAGCCGCCGGCGCGCGGCGACTCCCGCCGGGTCGAGGAGGGCGACGCCGCCGCGCAGATCGTCGCCTTCCTCGAGGAGAAGCGGCTCCTGTGAGCACGCTCGTCTTCCTCGAGCACCACGAGGGGCAGCTCGAGAAGGGCCCGCTCGGCGTGCTCTCGAAGGCCGCAACGCTGGGCGGGGACGTGGCGGGCGTGCTCGTCGGCTCGGGCGTGCGCGAGCTGGCCTCGCAGGCCGGGAAGTTCGGCGCGGGCAAGGTCTACGTCTGGGACGACTCGTCGGTCGAGGCCCCCCTGCCGCAGCCGCGCGTCGACGCGCTCGCCAAGCTCGTCGAGGAGGAGGGCCTCGAGACCGTCCTCTTCGCCGGCTCCGTGCTGGCGGCGGACGTCGCCGCGGGGCTCGCCGCTCGCCTCGACGCCGGGCTCAACTGGGATCTCGTCGATCTCTCCTCGCAGGACGGCGAGCTCGTCGGCAAGCGGCCGGCGCTGCAGGACACCGTCTACGTGGACGTCGGCTGGACGGCGGCGCCGCGGCTGGCGCTCTTCCGCTCCGGCGCCTTCGACCCGTCCGCGGGCGGGGGCGGGGAGCCGGAGATCCAGGAGTTCTCCGCGGAGCTGAGGGACTTCTCGACCGCGGCCGTGATGGTCGAGCAGGCGCACGAGGAGTCGGCCGGCCCGGCGCTCGAGGAGGCCGACGTGATCGTCGCCGGCGGCCGCGGGCTGGGCGCGCCGGAGAAGTTCACGCTCGTCGAGGAGCTGGCGAAGGCGCTCGGCGGGGCGGTCGGCGCCACGCGCGCCGTCGTCGACGCCGGCTGGTACCCGTACGCCCACCAGATCGGCCAGACCGGCAAGACCGTCTCCCCGAAGCTCTACGTCGCGGTCGGCATCTCCGGCGCGATCCAGCACAAGGTCGGCATGCAGAGCTCGAGCGTGATCGTGTCCATCAACAAGGACGGGAACGCGCCGATCTTCGAGTACTCCGACCTGGCCGTCGTCGGCGACCTGCACGAGATCGTCCCGAAGCTGACCGAGCTCGTGCGCCAGAAGAAGGGGGCGTAGCGGTGGCCCGTCGCGGGCTGCTGCGACCGCCGCCGCCCCGCCCCGAGCGGCCCGCGCGGCGCGGGCCGGTCCGGCCGGCCGACTGGCCCCCGCCGTTCTCCCCCGACGAGGCGATCGCCGCCCCGAGCGACCCGCCGGACGAGCGGATCGAGGTCGGCTTCCTCGTCGTCGGCGCGGGTCCCGCCGGGCTCGCCTGCGCGATCCGGCTCGGCCAGCTGCTCGGGGAGCATCCCGACGTCACGGAGCGGCTGGGCGAGGTGCCGGTGGCCGTGCTCGAGAAGGGCAAGCAGCCGGGCTCGCATCTCCTCTCCGGCGCGGTCGTCAACCCGCGCGCGCTCCAGCGCCTGTTCAAGGGGCGGAAGCGGCTCGAGGAGCTGCCGTTCGCGGGCCCCGTTGAGCACGAGTCCGTCTACTTCCTCACGCGCTCGCGCGCGCTGCGGATCCCGACGCCGCCGACGATGAAGAACGACGGCAACTACGTCGTCTCGCTCTCGCAGCTCGGCCGGTGGCTCGCGGAGGAGGCGGAGGCGCTCGGCGTCACGATCCTCTCCGAGACGACCGCCGACCGGCTGCTCGTCGACGGCGCGCGGGTCGTCGGCGTCCGCACGAGCGACCGCGGGCGGGGCCGCGAGGGAGAGCCGCTGGCCAACTTCGAGCCGGGCTCCGACGTCGTCGCGCGGGCGACTGTGCTGGCGGAGGGGACGCTCGGCCACCTCACCGGCGCGGCGCTCCAGCGCTTCGGGCTCGGCGGCGACAACCCGCAGGTCTGGGCTCTCGGCGTCAAGGAGGTCTGGCGGGTCGCGAGGCCGCTCGACCGCGTCATCCACACGATGGGCTGGCCGCTGCGGGGCGCCGCCGCGTACCGGGAGTTCGGCGGCTCGTTCGTCTACCCGCTGGGCGACGACCACGTGTCGCTCGGGATGGTCGTCGGACTCGACTACCGGGACGCGGAGCTCTCGGTGCACGACCTGCTGCAGGAGCTGAAGACCCATCCGCTGATCCGGGAGCTCCTCGCGGGCGGCGAGCGCGTGGAGTGGGGTGCGAAGACGATCCCCGAGGGCGGGTTCCTCTCGCTGCCGCAGAGGCTGCACGCGCCCGGGCTCCTGATCGCCGGCGACGGGGCCGGGCTCGTCAACGTGCCCGCGCTGAAGGGCATCCATTACGCGATCGAGTCGGGACGGCTGGCCGCGGAGGCCGCGTTCGAGGCGATCCGGCCGGGCTCGACCGCCTGGACCCCGGGGGCGCTCGCGGGCTACGACCGCGCGCTCCACGAGAGCTTCGTCTGGGACGACCTCCGGCGCGTCCGGAACATGCGGCAGGCCTTCGGGCGCGGCTTCTGGCTCGGCGGGGCGCTCGCCGGGATGATGACCGCGTCGCGGGGGATGTTCCCGCCCGGGAACGCGCGCACGGAGCGCGACGCCGAGCAGACCCTGATCCGCACCGACCGGGCGCGGCGCTACCCGCGGCCCGACGGGGCGCTCACCTTCGACAAGCTCTCGTCCGTCTTCGCCTCCGGGAACAGGACGCGGGACGACCAGCCGAACCACATCCGGATCGAGCGTCGCGTCCCCATCCGGCTGGCCGAGATGTGGGCGCGCATGTGCCCGGCGCAGGTCTACGAGCTGGGGGAGGGGCACGGCGACGGCACCGTCGACGTGCAGGTGACGGCGTCGAACTGCGTCCAGTGCGGCGCGATCACCGCCAAGGGCGGCCGCCTGACGATGCCCGAGGGCGGCTCGGGCCCCGAGTACAAGCAGACCTAGTGC
This sequence comes from Gaiellaceae bacterium, assembly GCA_040905885.1. Taxonomy (GTDB): domain Bacteria; phylum Actinomycetota; class Thermoleophilia; order Gaiellales; family Gaiellaceae; genus JACVRU01. The sequence goes on from JBBDQR010000168.1 coordinate 5,875, forward strand.
CTCGTCCAGCAATCCCTCCGGCTTCTGGCCCGCTATCACGCGGCGCGCTGTGGCTCCTCAGTCGCGCCCATCGGGCTACGTCCGCTCGGCGGAGTTCTGGGACGACACCGTCCAGAACTGGCAATCCGAGTTCCTGGTCATCGGCGCGGTCGCGATCTTCGCGGTCTTCCTGCGCGTCCGGCACTCCGTGGAGTCCAAGCCGGTCGGCGCGCCGCACGCCGAGACGGGCTCGAGCTAGTGCTGCGAAGCTAGGGCGGTGGTCTCGTTCGACGACGTCGTCGCCGCCCGCGAGGCGATCGCCGGCCGGCTCCACCGCACGCCGGTCTTCAGCTCCGAGACGCTCGGCGCCGGCGTCTTCCTGAAGGCCGAGCTGTTCCAGAAGACAGGCTCGTTCAAGCCCCGCGGCGTGCTGACGAACCTCGCCGCGCTGAGCGAGGAGCAGAAGCGGCGCGGCGTGATCGCGATCTCCGCCGGCAACCACGCCCAGGCGGTCGCCTGGGGAGCGGCGCGGGCGGGCGTCGACGCGCTGCTCGTGATGTGGCGGGGGGCGAGCGAGGCGAAGCTCGCGGCCACGCGCGGCTACGGGGCCGCCGTCGACCTCGAGGCCGCGAACCCGACGGAGGCGTTCGAGCGGCTCGACGTCCTGCTCGCCGAGACGGGCCGCACGCTCGTCCACCCCTTCGACAGTCCGCTCACGATCGCGGGCCAGGGGACGGTGGGGCTGGAGATCCTCGAGGACGTCCCGGAGGTCGACGCGATCGTCGTGCCGGTCGGCGGCGGCGGGCTGATCGCCGGGATCGCGGCGGCCGCTGCCGGCCGCGCCCGCGTGATCGGCGTCGAGCCGGAGCTCTCGACCGCCATGCGCTCCGCGCTCGCGGCCGGGAAGCCCGTCCCGGTGACGCCGACGTCGATCGCCGACGGCCTCAGCGCCCCCTTCGCTGGCCAGAACACGCTGGCGATCGTCCGGGAGCACGTCGAGGAGATTGTGCTCGTCTCCGAGGAGGAGATCGAGGACGCCTTCCGCTTCCTCTACGAGCGCGCGAAGCTGGCCGTCGAGCCGGCGGGAGCGGCCGCCGTCGCGGCCCTCAGAGCGGGGAAAATCCGGGGCGAACGGGTCGTCTGCGTTGTCTCAGGCGGCAACGTAGCGGCCGAAACCGCCTCTGCTATCCTGGCCCGGCGATGAAGGAAGGCATCCACCCCGAGTACGTCATGGCCACCGTCCACTGCGCGTGCGGCAACACGTTCGAGACGCGCTCGACGAAGGCCGAGCTGCACGTCGAGATCTGCTCGGCTTGCCATCCGTTCTACACGGGCAAGCAGAAGCTCGTCGACACCGGCGGCCGGGTGGAGCGCTTCCAGCGCCGCCTGGAGCGCGCCGGCGGCGCGCGCCACTAAGGCCGACCCATGGCTGCGATGATCGGCGGGCAGGCCGTCCTCGAGGGCGTGATGATGCGCTCGCCGTCCAACTGGGCGCTGGCCGTCCGCAAGCCGAACGGCGCGATCGCCGAGGTCACCTTCCCGATCACGAGCCCGATGGCGCGACACCGGCTGCTGCGGCTGCCGGTGATCCGCGGGGTCATCGCGCTCGGCGAGTCGCTCGCGATCGGCTTCCGCGCGCTCGCCATCTCCGCGAACTACGCGGCCCAGGAGGAGGACGAGCACGGCGAGGTCGTGACGGAGCTCTCGCGCGGCGCGATCATCTTCTCGTTCGCGCTCGCGATCGGCTTCGCCGTGATGCTGTTCAAGGTCACGCCGGCGCTGATCACGAGCTGGCTGCCGATCGACACGACGGGAGCGTTCGTGATCGTCGAAGGCTTGATCCGCGTCACCTTCTTCATCGTCTACCTGTCCGTGATCTCGCTGCTGCCCGACCTGCGCCGCGTCTTCCAGTACCACGGCGCCGAGCACAAGGCGATCAACGCGCTCGAGGCCGACGATGAGCTGACGCCGGAGAACGTGAGCCGCCACAGCCTCATCCACCCCCGCTGCGGCACCGCCTTCCTCCTCTGGGTGATGGTGATCGCCATCTTCGTCTTCGCGTTCTTCGGGCAGCCGGTCTGGTACTGGCTGATCGCCAGCCGCATCCTGCTGCTGCCGGTGATCGCCGGCCTGGCCTACGAGCTGATCCGCTTCGCGGCGAAGCGCCAGCACAGCCGCATCCTGATGACGCTGCTCGCCCCCGGGCTCTGGCTCCAGCGGTTGACGACGCGCGAGCCGACGCTCGACCAGATCGAGGTCTCGATCCGGGCGCTCAAGGAGGTGCTCCGGCGCGAAGGCCGGATCCCCTCCGAGAACGAGCCGGTCGAAGTGATGGCCTAGATGCCTCGGGCTTCGAGAGAAGCCGAGGTGGTCTGGGAGGGAAGCTCCGCGAAGGGTCGCGGCGCGATCACCGCCGCCTCCAGCGGCGCCTTCGCCGGGCTCGCGTACTCCGAGCCCGCGCGGATCGGCGCCCCCGACGGCGAGACGAGCCCAGAGGAGCTGGTCGCGGCCGCGCATGCTGCCTGCTTCGCGATGTCGCTGGCCGCCGAGCTCACCCGCGCCAAGGCGCCTCCGGAGCGGCTGACCGTCCGCGCCGAGGTCGTGATCGACGAGGTCGAGAGCGGCGACCACCGGATCGTCTCCTCCGCGCTGACAGCGCGGGCGCGCGCACGGATCGGGGAGGATGCCTTCCGGGTGGCCGTGGAGGCGGCCGACGCGGGCTGTCCCGTGTCGGCGCTGATCCGCGGCACGGCCACCGTTTCCGTCGACGCAGAACTCCAGGAGGTGTAGTGCATGGCGACCGAGCGACGAGCAGAGGTGACCTGGTCGGGCGACCTGCTCGAGGGGAAGGGGACGATCGAGTCCGTGGGCAGCGGCGCGTTCGGCCCGTTGCCGGTCAGCTGGAAGGCGCGGGCCGAGGAGCAGGGCGCCGACACGAGCCCGGAGGAGCTGATCGCCGCCGCGCACGCGGCCTGCTTCTCGATGGCGCTCTCGGGCGGCCTCGCGCGGGCGGGGCACACGGCGGAGGCGCTCTCGACGACGGCGACCGTCACCTTCGTGCCCGGCACCGGGATCACGAGGAGTGTGCTCGACGTCCAGGGCAACGTCCCCGGAATGGACGAGGCGGCGTTCCGGGAGGCCGCCGAGGCGGCGAAGGAGAACTGCCCGGTCTCGCAGGCCCTGAAGGGAAACGTCGAATTGGAGCTGAGCGCGCGTCTACTCTAGGTCCATGGCCGTCGTGGACCAGTTGATCGAGGAGGTCGAGCGCTCGTACCAGGAGCTCCAGGAGCGCCTGTCCGACCCTGCCGTCTACAACGACCACCGCGAGGCGGCGGACGTCGGCCGCCGGCTGAAGGAGCTCGAGGGCCCCTACCGGCTCGCCCAGGACTGGCGGGCCGCGAGCGCTGACCTCGAGGACGCGCGCGCCGACGGCGACCTGCGCGAGCTCGTTCCAGAGTACGAGGAGCGGCTCGCCGCGCTCGAGGAGGAGCTGAAGCTCGCGCTCGTCGCGCGCGACCCGGCCGACGCCAAGGACGTCATCGTCGAGGTGCGCCAGGGCGTCGGCGGGGACGAAGCCGCGCTCTGGGCCGGCGACCTCCACCGAATGCTGACCCGCTACGCGGAGCGCAGGGGCTTCAAGACGGAGGAGCTCCAGGCGAGCCCGAGCGAGGGCGGCGGCTTCAAGGAGGTCGTCTTCGCCGTCAAGGGAGATGGGGCCTACTCGGTGTTCAAGTGGGAGGCCGGGACGCACCGAGTCCAGCGCGTGCCGGCGACGGAGGCGCAGGGCCGCATCCACACGTCGACGGCGACGGTGGCGGTCATGCCGGAGGCCGAGGAGGTCGAGATCGAGATCGATCCCAGCGAGCTGAAGGTGGACGTCTACCGCTCCACGGGGCCCGGCGGGCAGAGCGTGAACACGACCGACTCGGCGGTGCGGCTGACGCACCTGCCGACGGGCATCGTCGTCTCGATGCAGGACGAGAAGTCGCAGCTCCAGAACCGCCAGAAGGCGCTGCGCGTGCTCCGCGCGCGCCTGTACGAGCTCGAGCGGCGGAAGCGGGAGGCGGAGGAGGCCGCGACGCGTCGCGCGCAGATCGGAACCGGCGAGCGGGCCGAGAAGATCCGCACGTACAACTTCCCCGAGAGCCGGGTCACCGACCACCGCGTCAAGGTGACCGTGCACCAGCTCGACCGCGTGCTCGAGGGCGAGCTCGACGAGCTCACGGAGGCGCTCGCCGCCGAGGAGCGCCGGCTGGCCCTGGAGTCGGCCGCAGTCTGATTGTGGGTTTTCCCGGATGGCGGCGCCCATGACCCCGCCTACGCTCCGGCCCGATGAGACGGTTCTCTCCACTGCTCCTCGCCCTCGTGCTGGCGGGCTGCGGGGGCAGCTCCGAGGCGGAGCTGCCGGTGCCGCATCTCGTGACCGAGGCGGCTCCGCTGCGCACGGTCCTGGTCGGAAAGGACGGAGCGCCGGACGCGGGCGGGCCGATCCGCGCCGGGCTGCTCGAGGGCCGGATGCCCCGCGCGGCGACGACTGCCGTCGTGCTCACCGATACGGACTGCACTCCCGATTTCGCGGGCATCTCACACTGCCGCAACGAGCTGCGGCTCGCGGACGGCAGCACGATCGCGGTGCGGCATCACCACGACATGCAGCGGTACTCCTGCCTGTCGCCGGGCGAGAAGATCAGGATCGTCCCTGGCTGAGGCCATGACGGCTCGGGAGGCGCTGCGCGAGACGGAGCGCGCCCTGGCCGCCGCCGGCGTCCCCGAGCCCGGCGTCGACGCCGAGTGGCTCGTCGCCCACGTGCTCGGCAGCTCCCGGACGGGTGTGCACCTGGCCGACGGCGACGTCGACGCGGCCGCCCTGCGGGCGCTCGTCGAGCGGCGCGCCCGGCGCGAGCCGCTGGCGTACGTGCTCGGCGAATGGGGCTTCCGCCGGCTCGTGCTGAAGACCGACGCCCGCGCCCTCGTGCCGCGCCCCGAGACGGAGATCGTCGTCGAGCGCTGCCTGGCGCTACTGAGCGGGATGGAGGCGCCGCGCGTGCTGGACGTCGGCGTCGGCTCCGGGGCGATCGCGCTGGCGCTCGCCGACGAGGCCCCGCACGCACGCGTGACCGGCGTCGACGCCTCGCCGGACGCGCTCGCGCTGGCGCGCGAGAACGCCGAGCGTCTCGGCCTTGCCGTCGAGCTCCGGTCCGGAGGCTTCGACGATGCGGCCGCGGGGTGGGATCTCGTCGTGTCGAATCCCCCGTACGTCGCGCCCGGCGAGCTCGACCGGCTCGAGCCGGAGGTGCGCGACTGGGAGCCCCGCGAGGCGCTCGTCGGGGAGGGTTTGCACGCGGAGCTCGCCCGGGTCGCCCGCACGACCTGGCTCGTGCTCGAGGTGGGGGACGGCCAGGCGGGCGACGTCGCGCGCGCCCTCGGGCGCCTCGGCTACGCCGACGTGGCGATCACGCCGGACCTCGCCGCTCGCGAGCGCGTCGTCGAGGGACGGCAGCCGTGAACGCGGCGGCCGCACTCCGCGCCGGGGAGCTCGTCATCCTCCCGACCGACACGGTCTACGGGCTCTGCGGTCCCGAGAGCGAGGACGCGGCCAGGCGCATCGCAGCGCTCAAGGGGCGCCCGGCCGACCAGCCGATCGCACTGCTCTTCGCAGACGTGGACGCGGCGATCGCGCGGGCTCCCGCGCTCGCGCGCGCCCGCCGGCTGCTGCCGGGCCCCTTCACGCTGATCGTGGGGACGCTCGGGATCCGGGTCCCCGAGCTGCCGCCTGCGGCGGCGGAGGTAGTGCGGGCAGTCGGCGCGGTGCTCGCCACGAGCGCCAACCTCCACGACGGCCCCGACCCGCGCCGGCTCGCCGACGTTCCCCCGGAGATCCGCGCCGCCTGCGCTGCGGAGGTCGATGCGGGCGAGCTCCCCGGCGTCCCGTCGACCGTGATCGACCTGACCGGCGACGAGCCGCGCGTCCTGCGCGAGGGCGCCGTCCCCGCCGGGGACGCGCTCGCGCGGCTGGAGTGGGGGGGGGGGCCGCGGCCCGCCCTCACTCGCGAGAGCCGTTTCCTACGGAAGCAGGTGCCCGAACTGCGAGGCGAGCCAGTTCAGGTCGTCCGCCTTGTCGACGCGGTAGACGCCGCCGGTGCCGGCGCAGTTGCCGTTGAGCCCGAACGAGGTCACGCCCGCGAGGACGTTCGACCTGTCGATGAAGTTCGGCCCGCCGGAGTCACCGAAGCACGTGCCACCGGTCGAGTGGTTGTTCGAGAGCAGCAGCGAGAAGTCGCCGACGATGCCCCCGTTGATCTGGATCAGGTGCGGGTAGGCGACCATGCGCACCCGCTCGGCCTCGACGAAGACCGGGTTGATCTTCTGGAGCCCGTAGCCGACCGCCGTGAACGTGACGTCCTGCGTGCCCCGCTTCGTCGCGAGTGCGTCGAGCACGTTCAGCTCGGGCAGGACGCCGTACTTCTTCATCTTCAGAGCCTTGTCGAGCACGACGACCCCGAGGTCGAAGAGGTAGAACGCGTTCGGGTTGTAGCTCGGGTGCGTGAACGGCGTGCCGCCCGCGTCACCCTTGAACGGGTAGCCGTTCCGCGGGATCCCCGACTCGACGTCCGAGGCGAACCAGATCTCGATGTGCGCCGCAGGCGCCTCGGTGCAGTGGCCCGCGGTGAGGAACAGCCGCGACGAGAGCAGCGTGCCGCTGCACCGCCAGAGCGGGTTGCCGTCGGCGTCCTGCGCCACCATCAGACCCACGTAGGGGTGTCCGTTGCCGTCCAGCTCGCCGTCGGTGACCGCGCTCGCGGGGAGTGCCGCGACCAGGCCGACCGCAAGCGCGACCAGCAGCAGAATCCGTCTCATGTAGCCCTCCATCTCCCGTCTCGGGCCGACCCGGCCCTCTCCCATGTCGGGCCACATCGTAGGTGGTCCCGGCCGCGACCACTAGTACATTTCGAGCGTGGCTGTCGCGCAGGAGACGTTCGAGCAGCTGCGCAGCGCCGGCCTCGAGGCGATCGACCCCGAGATCGCGGCGCTGCTGGGGCGCGAGCTCGAGCGCCAGCGCAACCAGATCGAGCTGATCGCCTCCGAGAACTTCACGTGGCCGTCGGTGATGGAGGCGATCGGCAGCGTCCCCACGAACAAGTACGCGGAGGGTTACCCCGGCCGCCGCTACTACGGCGGCTGCGAGGTCGTGGACGAGATCGAGCAGGCCGCGATCGACCGCGCCAAGGCCCTCTTCGGCGCCGAGCACGCCAACGTCCAGCCGCACGCGGGCGCGCAGACGAACATGGCCGTGTACATGGCCGCGCTGGCCCCGGGCGACACGATCCTCTCGCTCCGGCTCGACCACGGCGGCCACCTGACGCACGGGCTCAAGGTCAACTTCTCCGGCCGGCTCTACACGATCGTCCACTACGGCGTCGACCGCGAGACGAACGTCGTCGACTACGACGACGTGCTCCAGCTGGCGAAGGAGCACCGGCCCAAGCTGATCGTCTGCGGCGGCTCCGCGTACCCGCGCACGGTCGAGACCGATCGCTTCCGGGAGGTCGCGGACGAGGTCGGCGCTCTGCTGCTCTGCGACATGGCGCACTTCGCCGGGCTCGTCGCGGCCGGGCTGCACCCGAACCCGGTCCCGAACTGCGACTTCGTCACGTCGACGACGCACAAGACGCTCGCCGGCCCGCGCTCCGGCTTCGTCCTCTGCCGGGAGGAGCACGCGCAGGCGGTCGACCGCGCCGTCTTCCCCGGGATGCAGGGCGGGCCGCTCGTACACGCGATCGCCGCCAAGGCGACCTGCTTCCGGATCGCGGCCACGGAAGCGTTCCGCGACTACCAGCGCCAGATCCGCGCGAACGCGGACGCGCTCGCCGAGACGCTCGTCGAGGGCGGGCTCGACCTCCTCACCGGCGGGACCGACACGCACCTCCTCCAGGTCGACCTGCGCTCGACCGAGTGGACCGGCAAGGACGCGGAGGAGCGCCTGCACGAGGTGAAGCTGACCGTGAACCGCAACACGGTGCCGTTCGACGAGCGCCCCCCGACGGTCGCCTCCGGGATCCGCATCGGCACGCCGGCGGCCACGATGCGCGGCTTCGACGAGGAGGACTTCCGCGAGGTCGGCCGGATCATCGCCGGCGCGCTGGGCGGGGGAGCCGACCTCGCCGCACTGCGCGCGCGCACCGAGGCGCTCTGCGAGAAGCGCCCGCTCTACCCGGGCTACCGCGGCTTCCCCACGTACTCCGCGTAGGGAAGATCGGCGCCCCCCACCGCGTTCGGTGGGCACAACGCTCGCCCTCCACGCAGCAGACAGACCAGCTCCGAGCTTCCTGGTCTCGCCGCCCGACTTCTACGACGCGCACTTCCTCTTCAACCCGTTCATGTCGTGGACGGATCGCGTCGACCGCCGCCGGGCCCGCTCGCAGTGGCGGCGGCTCGTCGCCGTGCTCGAGCAGGCGGGTGCGCGAGTGGAGGTCGCGGAGGCCGACGACACGAGCGCGGAGCTCTCCTTCACCGCGGACGGCGCCTTCGTCTTCGCGCCCGGGCGCGCCCTCCTGCTCCGCAACGACGGGCCGCGCGGCGAGCTCGAGCCGCCCGTCTTCAAGCGCTGGCTCGAGGGCCTCGGCTACCAGACCGAGTCCTTGCCCCCGGCATACCGGCTCGACGGCGGCAACCTGGTGCGGCTTCGGTCAGGCGACGTGCTCGCCGGGGCCAAGCCCGGGGCGTCCGGCCTCGCCGAGCGCTACCTCGCGAAGCTGCTCGCCCGGAGCGGCCGGCGCCTCTGGCCCGTGCCGCTCGCCGACGGGCCGTTCCTCCATCTCGACACCGTTTTGGGCGTGCTCGGCCCGCGTACCTTCCTCGTCCACCGCGAGGGGCTCGACGGATCGCTGCCGGAGCCGCTGGCGGGGGCCGAGGTGATCGAGGTCTCCCGGGCGGACGCAGAGCGGTTCGCCTGCAACGTCGTGGTCGTCGGCGACGTCGTCGTCACCGGCCCGATCTCCGACGGGCTCGCCCGCCGGATCGGCCGGCTCGGCTACGCCGTCGAACGGCTCGACCTGAGCGAGTTCTACAAGGCGGGCGGCGGGGCGAAGTGCCTCACTCTGCCGCTCGATACCGACTGGAGGTGGGCAGGATGACGAACGAGGCGCTCAACGACGCCGTGGTCCGCCTGCTGGCCGACCGCGACTTTCTCCGGAGGTTCCGCCGCGATCCCGAGGCGGCGCTCCGGCGCTACGACCTCGACGCCGAGGTCGTCGAGGCGATCAAGCGGGGCGACGAGCTCGAGCTGCTCGAGCTCGGACTCTCCCCCGAGCTGGTCTGGCCCGAGCTCGCCCCGCGCAACGACGCCGTCCGGCATTCGCTCGTCCGCAAGACCGTGGCGCTGGCGCCGGCGGTCTTCGTGGCGGCGCTGCTGGCGGCGTTCCCGGCGACGGGCGGGGCGGCCCTGGTTCGCGACGCCCGGATCGCGAGGCCGGCAGGGCGCGCGCGGCAGGTCGCGAGGGCGGCCAAGCGGTATGCCCGCGCCGCCCGTCCCTCGCTTCGGATCCAGAAGCGGGCGGCGAAGGCGCTCTACCCGCACAAGCGGGCCCGCGCGAGCCGGAACCGCATCGGGGCGAGTACGATGGCGCCATGAGCCGTAGGCTCGACGGAGGCTCACACCGGCGTAGGCTCGACGGAGCCGGCC
>JBBDQR010000169.1:0-15504 GCA_040905885.1 Gaiellaceae bacterium
CTCGGCGCCAGGCGGCGGCGAAGCCGGGCTTCGCCCGGCGGGAGTCGCAGCCGGCCAGCGGCCCGAGAGCAGGTCGATCAGCTCGCACTGGAGGCGGTTCGTGTCCTGGAACTCGTCGACCATGATCGCCCGGAAGCGCCACGCCTCCGCCTGCCGCACGTCCTCGTCGGCGCGCAGCAGGTCGCGCGCGGCGAGCTGCAGGTCCTCGAAGTCGAGCGCCGACTCGCGCTCCTTCGCGGCCGCGTAGCGCTCGCCGAAGGCGGCGAGGAGCTCCTGGAGCAGCTCCCGGTCGCGGACGGCGAGCTCGTCGAGCGCGGCCTGCTCGACCGCGCGCCGGGCCTCCTCGTAGGCCGCGGCCCGCTCGCCGCTCGCGCGGAGGTCGGAGAGGTCGAGCAGCAGGTCGGCCGTCGTCCGCCGGTCGAGCAGCCGGAGCGCGCGCGCGGCGGCCTCCTGCTGTCCGTCGGTGGCGCCGGTGTCGTCGGCCAGGCACTGGGCCGCGTCGCGCAGCTCCGCGAGCAGCTCGTCGAGCGGCGGGCCCTGCTCGAGCGCCAGCTCGAGCTCGCGTCCCGCCGCGCGCAGCGTCTCGTAGACGCCGGTCAGCATCCGCCGCAGGCTGCGCGCCCCGTAGGTCGAGAGGAGCGCGGTCCGCTCCGGCCCGCCGCCCGAGCAGAACGCCTCCAGCGCCTCCGCGAACGCCTCGCTCTGCAGCACGCGCGCCTGGCTGTCGTCGAGGACGCGGAAGCGCGGGTCGACGCCGGCCGCGAACGGGTGCGCGCGCAGCAGGCGGTGGCAAAGCCCGTGGATCGTCGAGATCCAGGCCCCGTCGAGCTCGCGCGCCAGGTCGGCGCGGCCGAGCTCGACGAGCCGGGCGCGGATGCGCGTCCGCAGCTCTCCCGCCGCCTTCTCCGTGTACGTGATCACGAGGATCGACTCGACGTCGAGCCCGCGGTCGCAGACCGCGCGGGCGAAGCGCTCCACCAGCACCGCCGTCTTCCCGGTCCCCGCGCCGGCAGAGACGAAGACGACGCCCTCGGCTTCGACTGCGGCTGCCTGCTCCGGGTTCACGCCCGCTTCACCCGGCACATCGGCGCCAGCTCGCACCAGTCGGGGCACGCCCCGAAGCGGGGATCGTGCGTGACGTCCCCGGCGCGGACGCGCTCGACGATCCCGACGGCGCGCTCGCGCGCCAGCTCGACCTGGCCCCAGAAGGCCTCCTCGTCGAGGTAGTCGTTCTTGTGGAAGCCCGGCACGCCGTCCTCGCGCGCCTCGGCGCGCAGCAGCCCGCGCGCCTCGCGCTTCCCGCCCAGCGGCCGGTAGACGCCGCCGAGCGGCTCGATGCCGATCAGGTCGCGCAGGACGAGCATGTAGAGCGGGATCTGGAGCCGCAGCTCGTCCTCGATCTTCTGCGCGCCGAGCGCGGTCTTTCCCGACTTGTAGTCCTGGACGATCCCGCGCGCGGAGAACGGGTCCACGTCGATCCGGTCGATCTTCCCGGTCAGCCGGAAGGCGCCGAGGTCGAGCCCGCCGATCGTCGAGCGCTCCGCGCCGAAGGAGACCTCGAAGCGGCTCGGCACGAGCGGCGACTCCTGCTCCGCCTCCGCTCGCACGACCGCTTCGAGGTCGCGCCGCAGGCTGCCCTCGAGCTCGAGCCGCTGGAGCTCCGTCAGGTCCATGCGCACGCCCGCCAGCGCCTCGTCGAGGCACTCGCCCATGAAGGCCAGCGCGTCGTCGAGCCGCTCGGGGACGACCCGGTCGGCGCCGAGCCGCTTGGGCAGGCCGGAGAAGAACTTGTTGAGGGCCGAGTGCGCGACGGAGCCGCGCAGCTTGGCGTCCACCTGGGCGTCGATCCGCCTCGGCGAGAGCACGCGGTCGACAAACCAGATCGAGGAGCAGTCCGCGAACGTCTCCAGCTCGGTGACCGAGAAGGTCGCGCGGGCGCGTAGCTCCTCGAGCACGGCGGGGTGCGTGAGCCGCGTCGGACGGTCGAAGGCGGCGAGGGCGCGCTCCAGGCGGCGCTCCCAGCCGTTCGCGAGCGCGATCGAGGTGGCCTCGTCGGGGTCGGTCGCCGCGAGCGCCGCGACGGCCCGCAGCCGCTCGCGCTCCGTCGGAGCGCCTTCGAGCGGCCGGGTGAGCGCCGAGAGCCGGCGCCGCAACGTCCAGCGGGTGACGTCCTCCGGGTCGAAGAGGGCGCGCGTCTCGTCCCAGAACGGGCTCGCGTCGCGGGGCGACCCGTCGTCGCCGGCGGCCTCGCGGACGAGTGTCAGCCGCTTCGTCGCCCGGGTGCAGGCCGTGTAGAGCAGGTAGCGGTCTCGCGCGACCGGGTCCGGCCGCAGCAGGCGCGAGCCGCGCCGCTCGTCCAGCTCGCGGCGACGCTCGTCGTCGAGGAACGGCGAGGGCGAGCCGCGCCGGGGCAGGCTGCCGCCCTCGAGGCCGAGCACGAAGACGACCTCCGCGAGCCGCGTGCGCGAACGGTCGAGCTCGACGACGGGGACGCGGCCGGGCTCGCCGACCGAGTCGAGCCGCACGCGGACGCGCTCGAGCGCGTGGAGGATCTCGTCGGCCGAGAGGTCTTCGCCCCACTCCTCCAGCTCGTCGAGCAGCTCGGCAGCCGCGTCGTAGGCGCGCAGGTCGGCGACCGTGCGGGCCGCGGGCTGCGCGCCCTCCAGCCCGTGCGCGGCGCGCGCCATCGCGGCGGCGAGTTCGCGCGCGCCGGCGAACGGCGTCACGGCCGCCCGCAGCGCCTCGAGCGACGGGAAGGGCCCGCCCCGCAGCTCGATCGCCTCGGCCTCCACGCGCTCCGCCTGCACCGCCCGGCCGCGCAGGCGCCCCTCGAGGAAGTCGGCGTGCGCGCGCATCAGGCCGGAGTACGGCGAGCGGAGGAAGGCGAAGAGGCCGCCGCGCGTCCGCTCCGCCCAGGCGTAGCGGAGGAGGGCCAGGAACGCGTGCCCGAACGGGGTCTGGCCGAGGCGCAGCCGGCCCTCGAGCGCGTACGGGATCCCCAGCGTCGCGAACGCGGTCTCGAGCGGCGCGCGCCAGCGCTCGAGGCCCGGGCAGACGACCAGGATCTCCTCCGGCGCGGTTCCTGCGCGCAGGAGGGCGAGGATCTCCTCGCCGACGAGCTCAGCGGTCCCGCGCCGGCCCGCGCCCTCGAGCCAGCGCACCGCGCCCTCGAGCTCCGGCGGCTCGGGGACGGTCGCGTCCGTGAAGAGCGTCCGCTCCAGGTGCGCGAGCGCAGGGTGCGCCACCTCGGCGTAGCCGGGCGGCATCGTCTCCTGCTCGTCGGCGAGCCGCGCCAGATCGCCGGCGGTGCGCTCGAGCGCCGCGAAGGCCGGGCGGCCCGGCTCGTAGGGGAACGAGACCGCGACCTCGGGGGGGCCGGCCAGCGCCTCCAGCAGCCGCCACTGCGCCGCGGTCAGGTCCTCGAAGCCGTAGGCGAAGACCGGCCGCCCGTCCCAGGCGCCGAGCTCCGAGGCGACCCGCTCGGCCGCGTGGCGCCGCTGGAGGTCGCGGTCCCAGAGGCCGCGCCGGTCGAGCTCGGCCCGGTAGGCGGCGTGCAGCTCCGCGAGCCGGCCCTCGTGGTCGGCGGGATCGACGAGCCCGCCCTCGAGGTCGCGGATCGCGTCCGCGAGCGCGTCGGCGAAGCCCCCGAAGCGCGCGGAGGCCCCCAGCCCGTTCAGCGGCGCCGCCGCGACCGTCCGCCGCAGCAGCAGCGCCCGCTGCGAGTCGGGCAGCACCGGCTTGGCCTCGCCGCCCCGCGCGAGCTCCGCGAAGAGGTCGTCGAAGGTGCCGATCCAGCCGCCGAGCAGGCACGGATCGCGCCGCAGCAGCTCGCGCTCGACCCGCTCGACGTCCGACCGGTTGGGCACGATGAGCAGCGGCCGGCGCTCGAGCGCGGCCAGATAGCGCTCCAGCAGGAGCGCGACCTTACCGGCGTTCGCAGGCCCCGCGACGAGGGTTAGACCCATCTGACCCATCCCATCCCACTCAATCTAATGAGCGGGGTTGACGACCCCTAGCCGCGGAGCCGCAAAGAGCGCGAAAAAGAAGTGCGCCGGATCAGCCCTGGCGCCGGATCAGCTCTGCGCGGACTTGGGGCGCCGGCCGCGCCGGGCCACGCTGCGGCCCTTGGCGCCGATGCCCTCGGCCTCCTCGTCGGTGACGTCGAGCTCCCGGACGCCCTTGCGCGCGTCGCGGTAGGTGATCCGAACGGTGGCGCCCTTTCCTTCGGGGATCTCCTTGCCGGACATGTCGGAGACGAGAACGGTCTTGCGAGCCAAGGTTTCCTCCTTCGCTGTCGTGGACTTGCGCATTAAATCCGTAGGCTAACTACGCTGCAACCCTCGACCGTCGAATTCGCCACGATCTCAACAAGGAGAGCAGCGAGCTCTCCTCGACATCGAGACCGATATCCCGTGCTCCGACGACCCGTAAATGGCGAGGCCGAAAATCCTCCAGCGTGCGGCCCTCGAGATACTGGTCGATGACGGCCGGGCTGACGTATGACGCCCTGCAGACCGCCGGCGTGTTTCCGAGCTGCTCGCCCACGGAGCGCATGACGGCCGCGATCGTCCGCTTCGCCTCGGCTTCCGTCTCGGCTGGGCCGTGCTCGGCGAGCCCGATCGCCGCCAGGAGCGTTCCGCCCCACGTGCGGAAATCCTTGGCGGTGAACTCGTCTGCGAGGTGCAGACCGATGTACTCGTTCAGCCGCGCGCCGGTCAGGTTGCAGAGCTCCCCGTTCTGGCGGTAGCGGAACAGGCGCGAGGCGCCGTCGAGCTCGAGCAGATGGCGGATCTCGTCGGCGAGCTCGTCGTCGACGACTGTGCGGTGCACCTGGGCCCGCCCCTTGCCGCGGAAGGAGAACCTGATCTGGTGGCCGCGCACGGAGACGTGCCGCTTGCGCAGCGTCGTGATCCCGAAGGTGCGCGCCTGCTTTGCGTACCGGTCCGAGCCGACGCGGAACCACGCGTGGTTGATCAGGCGCACCGCGACCGCGCTGATCCGGTCGGGGTCGAGCCGCTCCAGCTCCATGTGCCCCGCCATCGCCTCTCGCAGATCAGGGAGCCGCTCTCCGAACCGGATCAGGCTCTCGTATTTCGCCTGTTCCTGCGCCTCCCGGAATTTCGGGTGGTAGAGGTACTGCTTCCGGCCGGCCGCGTCGACGCCGGTCGCCTGGAGCTTCGCGCCGGGCCTCGGCGAGATCCAGACCTCGCGCCAGGCGGGCGGGATCGTCAGCGCCTCGATCCGCGCCAGCTGGTCCGGATCGCCGATCCGCTTGCCGTGCGCGTCCACGTAGCGAAAGCGGCCACGCAACCCAAGCCTCCTCCACCCTCCTCTGCGCGGCATATGTGCCCCTTATCCTCTCCGGCGTGGATGCGAAAACAATCGTCATCCTCGAGGGCGACGACACCGGCCAGGAGCTGCTCGAGGAGGCGCTGCGCGTGCTGTCGCCGGACGTGATCGGGCTGGAGCTCGAGTTCCCGCGCCACGACCTCTCCCTCGAGAACCGCCGGCGGACCGACAACGGCGTCGTCTTCGAGGCCGCCGCGGCGATCCGCGAGGTCGGGATGGGCCTCAAGGCGGCGACGATCACCCCCGAGGGCGCCGGCGACGTCGGCTCGCCGAACCGGATCCTGCGCGAGGAGATCGGCGGGAAGGTGATCGTCCGCACCGGCCGCCGGATCCCGGGCGTCGTGCCGCTGGGCGGCGTGCACGCGCCGATCTCGATCGTGCGCATGGCCGTCGGGGACGCGTACGGGGCGCAGGAGTGGCGCGAGGGCGAGGGCGAAGACGAGGTCGCGCTCCGCACGGAGCGGATCGAGCGGCGGATCTGCCGGGCCGTCGCCGAGTACTCCTTCCGGCTCGCGGAACGGACCGGCGCGAAGGTCTTCGGCGGCCCGAAGTACACGGTCAGCCCGGTCTACGAGGGGATGCTCAAGGAGGAGATGGACGCGGCGGCGGCGCGGCACGAGGACGTCGTCTACGAGCCGCAGCTGATCGACGCGACCTTCGCCCTGCTCGTGGCCTCGTCCGGCGAGCCGCTGGTGATCCCCGCCCTGAACCGCGACGGGGACATCCTCTCTGACCTCGTGCTGCCGCTCTTCGGCTCGATCGCGGGCTCCGAGTCCTTGCTGATCGCCTTCGACGAGGACTACGCGCCCCGGGCGCTGATGGCCGAGGCCGCCCACGGCACGGCGCCGTCGCTGAAGGGCAAGAACGTCGCCAACCCGATGGCGATGATCCTCGCCGCCGCCGCGCTCCTCGCCCACGGCGAGGCGGAGGAGGCGCAGCAGGCGGCGCGGGCGATCCGCGAGGCCTGCCTGGAGGCGGTCGCCCAGGGAATCCGTACGGCCGACCTCTCCGGGCACGCGTCGACGACCGAGTTCACGGACGAGGTGATCTCGCGGGTGCGGGCGAAGCTCGACGTCTGGGCCTCCCTCTAGAGCCCTGGCTTAGACTCAGGCGTCGTGAGGGTCGGCGTCCCGAAGGAGACCGCTCCCGGAGAGCGCCGCGTCGCTCTCGTGCCCGACGCCGTCCAGAAGCTCGTTCAGAAGGGCCACGAGGTGGTCGTCGAGAAGGGTGCCGGCGCCGAGGCGTCGTTCGCGGACGCCGACTACGAGGCCGCCGGCGCGACGATCGGCGACCCGTTCGACGCCGAGGCCGTCGTCGTCGTGCAGCGGCCCGACGAGAGCCGGCTCCGCGAGGGGCAGGTGCTCGTCGGCCTGCTCCAGCCGCTGAGCGAGCCGGAGGCGATGGAGCGGCTCGCCGCCCGCGGGGTGACCGCGTTCGCGCTCGAGGCGATCCCGCGGATCACCCGCGCGCAGCCGATGGACGCGCTCTCCTCGCAGGCGACGGTCGCCGGCTACAAGGCGGTGCTGCTGGCCGCCGAGCGGCTGCCGCGCTTCCTGCCGATGCTGACGACGGCCGCAGGCACCGTCCGGCCGGCGAAGCTGCTCGTGCTGGGAGCCGGCGTCGCCGGGCTGCAGGCGATCGCGACGGCGCGCCGCCTCGGCGCTCAGACGTTCGGCTTCGACGTCCGCCCCGTCGTCCGCGAGCAGGTCGAGAGCCTCGGCGCCAGCTTCCTCGACCTCGGCATCGTCGGCGAGGAGACCGAGGGCGGCTACGCGCGCGAGCTGACCGCGGACGAGCAGGAGCGCCAGCAGGAGGAGCTCGAGCGGCGGCTGCCCGAGTTCGACGTGGTGATCACGACCGCGCAGATCCCCGGCCGGCCGGCGCCGCTGCTGATCCCGGCCTCCGCAGTCGAGGCGATGCAGCCGGGCTCGGTGATCGTCGACCTCGCGGCCGAGACGGGCGGCAACTGCGAGCTGACGGAGCTGGGGACCGAGTGCGTCAGGCACGGCGTCACCATCCTCGGCCCCTCGAACCTCGCGGCGTCGATGCCGATCGACGCGAGCCGCCTCTACTCGCGGAACGTGAGCTCGCTGCTCGAGCACCTCGCGCCCGAGGGCCGGCTGGAGCTCGACTTCGAGGACGAGATCACGGCCGCCGCGTGCGTGACGCGCCGGCAGGTGCGCGCATGATCCTGATCGCCAGCGTCACGATCTTCGTGCTCGCCGTCTTCCTCGGCTTCGAGCTGATCGCACGCGTGCCGACGCTGCTGCACACGCCGCTGATGTCGGGCACGAACGCCATCTCCGGGATCATCGTCGTCGGCGCGATCCTCGTCGGCGGCGCCTCGGAGGGGACACTCGAGCGGACGCTCGCCTTCCTCGCGCTCGTGTTCGCGTCGATCAACGTCGTCGGCGGCTTCCTCGTCACCGACCGGATGCTCGAGATGTTCAAGCGGCGCCCCGACGAATGACGCTCGCCTTCGCGCTCTCCCAGAACGTGGTCAGCGCGGCTTACGCCGCCGCGGCAGTGCTCTTCATCGTCGGCATCCGCATGCTCTCCTCGCCCCGCACCGCCCGGCGGGGCAACTGGATCTCCGCCGTGGGGATGCTGATCGCGGTCGGCTTCACGCTGACGCTCGCCGAGATCGACGACTACTTGTTCGTGGCCGCCGGGCTGGCGATCGGCGCGGTGCTCGGCGTGCCGGCGGCGCGGCTCGTGAAGATGACGGCGATGCCGCAGATGGTGGCGCTGCTGAACGGGCTCGGCGGCGGCGCGGCGGCGCTCGTGGCGACGGCGGAGTTCTTCCGCTTCGCGGGCGCCGCGGGCAGCGCGCCGGCG
Organism: Gaiellaceae bacterium; assembly: GCA_040905885.1. Classification (GTDB taxonomy): domain Bacteria; phylum Actinomycetota; class Thermoleophilia; order Gaiellales; family Gaiellaceae; genus JACVRU01. The sequence continues at coordinate 8,188 of JBBDQR010000169.1, forward strand.
GACACGGTCGTGGCGGCGATCTTCGCCGCCCTGCTCGGGCCCCTGACGTTCTCGGGGAGCATGATCGCGTGGGGGAAGCTCCAGGAGGTGCTCCCGGGCCGCCCCGTCGTCTTCCGCGGCCAGCAGCTCGCCAACGCCGCCGTCTTCGGCGCGGCGGTCGTGCTGGCGGCGCTCGCGGCCGTGGCCGAGAACAAGGCCCTGCTCTCGCTGACGCTGATCGTCTCCTTCGTCGTCGGGGTGCTGCTCGTGCTGCCGATCGGCGGTGCCGACATGCCCGTGGTGATCGCGCTCCTCAACGCCTTCTCGGGGCTCGGCGGCGTCACCACCGGGTTCATCCTCGACAACAACGCCCTGATCATCGGCGGCACCCTCGTCGGCGCCTCCGGGACGCTGCTCTCGATCCTGATGGGGCGCGCGATGAACCGCAGCATCGCCAACGTGCTCTTCGGGGCGTTCGGCCAGATCGCGGCGGGAGGCCCGGCCGCGGTCGCCGGCGACAGCGGCGTCAGGGCGACGACGGCGGCGGACGTCGCCGTGATGCTGGCCTACGCCCGCCGAGTCGTCTTCGTCCCCGGCTACGGGCTCGCCGTCGCGCAGGCGCAGCACGACGTCCGCGCGCTCGCCGACATCCTCCAGGCCCGCGGCGTCGACGTCCGCTACGCGATCCATCCCGTCGCGGGCCGCATGCCGGGGCACATGAACGTCCTGCTCGCCGAGGCGAACGTCCCCTACGACCAGCTCTACGAGATGGATCAGATCAATGCGGAGTTCCCGCAGACCGACGTCGCGGTGATCGTCGGCGCGAACGACGTCGTCAACCCGGCGGCCCGCAACCAGCCGGGCAGCCCGATCTACGGGATGCCGATCCTCGACGTCGACCGCTCGGCGAATGTCGTCGTGATCAAGCGCTCGATGTCGCCGGGCTTCGCCGGGATCGACAACCCGCTCTTCTACGACTCGAAGACGTCGATGCTGTTCGCGGACGCGAAGGCGGCGCTCGAGAGCCTGATCGCAGCGGTCAAGACCGTCTAGGGAGTGCGGCGGCGCAGCGTCGCCGCGCCGAGCGCGAGCGCGAGCAGGGTGACGCCCACGGTGACGGCGACGTCCGTCGCGAAGCGGCCCGTCAGCGGCGCGCCGTCGGTGGCGCGGGCGAGCGCGTCATAGGAGTAGGTCAGCGGCATCGCCGCCGAGATCGCCTCCAGCCAGCCGACCATCTGCTCGCGCGGCACGAACAGGCCGCAGAGCAGCAGCTGCGGCAGGACGAGCGCGGGCAGGAACTGGACGGCCTGGAACTCTGTGCGCGCGAACGCGCTCGCGAACAGCCCGAGCGACATCCCGAGCAGCGCGTTCGCGATCGCGAGGCCGATCACCGTCCCGGCCGAGCCGGCGAGGTCGAGCCCGAGCGCGAGGATCGCGACTCCCGAGACGACCGACGCCTGCACGGCGGCGAGCAGCGCGAAGGCGAGCGCGTAGCCGACCAGCAGGTCGAGCTTGCCCAGCGGCGTCGTCATCAGGCGCTCGAGCGTCCCCGTGACTCGCTCGCGCAGCATCGTCACCGAGGTGACGACGAACATCGAGACGAACGGGAAAAGCCCCAGCATCGGCCCGCCGACGCGGTCGAATGTCTCCGGGCGGCCGTCGAAGACGTAGCGGAGGATGACGACCAGCAGCGTCGGAACGAAGAGGATCAGGGCGATCGTGCGCGGGTCGCGGCGCAGCTGCGTGAGCACGCGGAGCGCGGTCGCCCAGGTGACGGCAGGGGTCATCCAGCCGCCTCGATCAGGCGCAGGAACGCGTCCTCCAGCCGCTCGGCGCCGGTGCGCTCGCGGATCGCGGCCGGCGTGCCGGTCGCCAGGACGCGGCCCTCGCGGAGGAGGATCAGCTCGTCGCAGCGGTCGGCCTCGTCCATCACGTGGCTCGAGACGAGCAGCGTCGCGCCGCCGGCGGCGAGCCGGTGGAAGAGGTCCCAGAGGTCGCGACGGAGCACGGGGTCGAGCCCGACCGTCGGCTCGTCGAGGACGAGCAGCTCGGGCCGGCCGACGAGCGCCGCGGCGAGCGAGACCCGCGCGCGCTGCCCGCCGGAGGTCGTGTGCACAACCTGCGTCGCCTGGGCGGACAGGTCGACTGCCACGATCGCGTCGGCGACGGCGCCTCCGTCCGCCCCGAGCACGCGCGCGAAGTAGCGGAGGTTCTCGGCGACGGAGAGGTCGGCGTAGACAGACGGCGCCTGGGTGACGTAGCCGACCCGGCGGCGGAGGCCCGGAGAGCCGGCGGCGTCGCCGAGCACGCGGACGTCGCCCCCCTCCACCACCTGCACGCCGACGATCGACCGCATCAGCGTCGTCTTCCCGCTCCCGCTCGGCCCGAGCAGGCCGGTGACAAGGCCGGGAACCACGTCGAGATCGATCCCGGGCAGGACGATTTGCCCCCCGCGCCGCACGCGTAGGTCCCGAACGGAGATGGCGGCGGCGTCCGGCACGGCGCGAAGCTTAGGCTTGGACGCGTGCGGATTCCATTCCTGAGCGGCCGGGTCGTCGAGCAGGCCGTGTCCCCGGAGCGAGCGGTAGAGGCGGTACGAGAGGCATTCGTCGCCTACGCGCGCGGCGAGTGGACGATGCCGCCCAAGGTCTACGTTCCGGCGTACCCGGCTGGCGACTTCCGCGCGATGCCGGCGCTCGGGGGCGGCCACGCGCTCCTCAAGTGGGTCACGTCCTTTCCCGGGAACCCCGAGCGCGGGCTGCCCACCGTGATGGGCGTCGTGCTGCTGTCCGACGCCTCGAACGGCACGCCGGTGGCGGTGCTCGACGCGGGGGCGGTAACCGCGCTGAGGACGGGCGCGGCGGCGGTGCTCGCGGCGGAGGCGGTCGGCCGCCCCGACGCGGAGACCGCAGCCGTGATCGGCGCGGGCGTCAACGGCCGCGCGACGGCACGGACGTTCGTCGCGCGCGGGCGGACGCCGTGGCTCTGGGACCTCGACGAGGCGCGCGCCTGGGCGGCCGCGGAGGAGCTCGGCTGCGCCGTTGCCCCGAGCCTCGAGCAGGCGCTCGCGGCCGACCTCGTGGCGACGGTGACGCCGGGGCGGGAGGTGCTGCTCGGGGCGGGCGCTCTGCGGCCGGGCCAGCACGTCAGCCTGATGGGCGCCGACGGGCCGGGCAAGGCGGAGATCGCCGTCGAGGAGCTGGCCCGCGTGCGGGTCTTCTGCGACGACTGGGAGCAGGCGAGCCACAACGGCGACCTCGTCCACGCGGTCGAGGCGGGCGCCGTGCGCCGCGAGGACGTGACCGAGCTCGGCGCCGTGCTGGCCGGGACGGCGGAAGGGCGCAGGTCTCCCGACGAGGCGACCGCCTTCGACTCTACCGGCCTGGCGATCCAGGACCTGGCGATCGCGCTCGCCGCGCTGGAGCGCGTGGACGCGCTGGACGGGCTGCAGACGGTCGATCTTTAGGGACTCGAGCGGATCGTCCAGCGCCGCCCGCCGTCGACGGACTGCTTCACCGTGCCGTCGTGGAGCGCGGCGTAGAGCTCCGAGGCCGACCGGCCCAGCAGCGCCGCGGGCAGGCCGCCGATGCTTCCGCGCGCCCGCCACGACCTGCCTGCATCGGAGCTCGCGTGGACGTCGCCACGGCCGTCCACGAGGTGGAGCAGCTCCGGGCTGGGCCAGGCGAGCAGGCCCACGTGCTCCCCGACACGGTCCCAGGTGCCGCCCCCGTCGCGCGACTCGTAGAGGCCGGCCTCGGTCGTGGCGAGGACGTGCCGGGAGTCGCCAGGGCGTACCACCAGGTCGATGATGGGCGCAGGACGGTCGATCTCGTCCCAGCTGCGCCCCTCGTCGTCGCTCACGAGCAGACGGTCGTTCGAGGCGTCGTAGCCGTAGACGCGATCGCCCCCGAACCGGAGCACGTGGAAGTCGGCCTCGCCGAGGAGCGAGATCGGCTCCCACGTTCGGCCGGCGTCGCGCGACTCGATCAGGCCGAGCTGCGAGGGGAGCCCGCGCTCCTGCGCCTCCCGCAGGTCCAGGGTGACCGGAGCCGAGAAAGTGGTCGGAGCCGGCGACGGTGAACCCCATCGTGTCCTGGCGGCTGTCGCCCACGCGCTCGGCCGTGCGGGAGTCGGGCGCGACCCGCCACATGCCGGTGTGAGTGGCGATGAACAGCGACCCGTCACGGGGATTGACCCCGAGGCCGTGGACGTGGACCGGCCCGGCATCGGCGGCCGCGTCGCCGGCGGGGCCGGAGCCGGGTTCCCCGCGCGTCACCGCGATCACGGCTGCGACTGCCGCTACGCCGGCAAGCGCCGGTAGGAGGAAGCGCCGCATCTCAGCAGGACGCGCAGCAGCCCTCGCCGCGCCAGGACGCTCGTCCTTCCCTGACCGCCACGCCGGCGACGATGAGCGCGGCCACGGGATCCAGCCACCAGAGGCCGAACAGGGCGTTCCCGAGCAGGCCGGCGAGCACCGCCACGGCGAGGTACGCGCAGAGCAGGTTCTGCGTGCCCTCCCCGCGGGTCGCGACCGACCCGAGCGTGTCCGCAAGGCGCCGCTTGGCGATCCCCAGGAACGGCATCCCGATCGCGCTCGACGCGACGAGCCCGATCCCGAGCCAGCTCGTGCCCGGCTGCTCGGAGGTGACGAGCCTGTGGAGCGCCTCGAAGGTGACGTACGGAGCGAGCAGGAAGAACTGGATCGCGACGAGCTTCTGCGCCCGCTCCTCGGACGCGCGCGAGAGCAGCCGCGATCCGGTGAACCGCCAGACGATCACGAGGCTCGCCACTCCTTCGATCGCGCTGTCGATGCCGAAGCTCAGGAGCGCGATCGAACCGGCGAGAACCCCCGCCGTGATCGCAATCGCTCCCTCGGCGCCCATCCAGGCGAGGCTGAGCCAGGAGAGGAAGCGCGCCCGCCGCGCAGCCCGCAGCCAGTCCTCCGAGCCGGCCCGGAACGCCGGAGCAAGGACTGTGTCGGTCGCCACGCCCGAACCGTAGCGCGGCCGCTACACGGCGTCCTGGACCGCGAGGCGCCTCGGGTCGAAGAGGTCGAGCAGCTGCGCCTCGCGGCCGAGGATCGCGTCCGCGACCAGCTCGCCGCATGCCAGCCCGAGCACGTTTCCGTGTCCCGAGTACCCGCCCGCGACCCAGACCCGGTCCTCCCCGGGCAGCCGCCCGACCACGGGCATGAAGTCGAGGACGAGGCCGAAGATCCCGGCCCAGCGGTGCGTGATCTGAACGGGCCGCCCGACCAGCCTCGCCACGAACTCCTCGAGCGCCGTCTGGATCGGCTCCGTCGTCTCCTCCTCTGCCGTGAACTCGGATGAGAGGTCGGCGTCGCGGAAGCCGCCGGCGAGGATCCGGCCGTCGTCGGCCTGCTGCCAGTAGTCGAAGCCGTGGCGGCCGTAGTGCGGGCAGTCGAAGAGGCGGTCCGCGATCGGCTCGGTGGCGACCATCTGGCCCCGCGTGGGGATGATCGAGCCCTCGAGCCGGCCGAGGAGGCCGCTCGGATACCCGTCCGTGGCCACAACCACCCGCTCTGCGTCCAACTCGTCGAGCGCGGTCATGCGGCTGTGCTCGCGGATCTCGACGCCCGCCTCGGCAGCGCGGATCGCGAGGCCCCACGTGAAGCGGGCCGGGTGCAGCGACCCGTCCGTCGGGTGGAAGATCGCCGCCGGCTCGCGCCACTCGGCCGCGAAGCCGTCCTCGCGCAGCGCGTCGAGCTCAGCGCGCAGCTCGGCGGCCTCCTCGTCGTCGCCGGCGAGGCGCAGGCTGCCGGTTCGCCGGAACGCGTCGCCTTCCATCCGGTCGAGGTACCGCTCGGTCCACCGCCAGTAGTCGCGCGCCCGCTCGCCGCCGAGCCACTCCCGCGCGCGGTCGTAGGGCATCGCGCCTCCCCGCAGCGCGAAGCCGCCGTTGCGGCCGCTCGCGCCCGCAGCGATCTCCCGCGCCTCGTGGAGGACGACCCGCAGCCCGCCCTCGGCGAGCGCGAGGGCGCAGGCGCAGCCGGTGATGCCGCCGCCGACGACGGCGACATCCGCCGGCCCCGGCAGCCGCACCTGCGGCAGCGGTGGCCGCTCGGCCTCGAGCCAGTACGGTTCCACCGGGCATGAGTATCCATCCGTGGGCGGCCGCCGGCTTCGGAAGCGCCGCGGAGGCATACGAGCGCGGCCGGCCGGACTACCCCGCCGAAGCCGTCGCGTACCTCGCCGACCGGCTCGACCTCCGGCCCGGCCGGACGGTCGTCGACCTCGGCGCCGGGACCGGGAAGCTTTCGCGCCTGCTGGCCGAGACCGGCGCCCGGGTGATCGCCGTCGAGCCGGTGGACGAGATGCGGGCGTTCATCGAGGTCGAGGCGCTCGCCGGAACCGCCGAGGCGATCCCGCTCCCGGACGAGTCCGCCGACGCCGTCACCGCCGCCCAGGCCTTCCACTGGTTCGACGCCGAGGCGGCCCTGGCCGAGATCGACCGGATCCTCCGGCCCGGCGGGGCGCTCGCGCTCGTCGCCAACCAGCTCGACCGGAGCGACGCCCTCACGGACGCCTTCGCGGCCGTCCTCGACCGCTACCGCGGCCACGCCTCCCTCGAGACCGAGCCCCCCTCCGAGGCCGCCACCTTCCCGCACGCGCAGACGCTGGACGCCGCCGGGCTCGCAGCGCGCCTGGCCTCCGAGACGTCGATCGCCACGCTGCCGGGCGAGCGCCGAGCCGAGGCCCTCGACGCCGTCCTCGCGCTCGCCCCGGAGCCCGTCACGCTTCGCTACGTCGCCGCGATCGAAGTACGATCCAAATGTGGCAAAACAGGCGGCGGCTCCGGCTGAAGGCCGGATCCTCTACGAGATCATCTCGACGGTCGCCTCCTCGCTCGAGCTCGAGGAGGTGCTCGCGGCCGTCGTCCGCCTGCTCTCCGAGGCCAGCTCGGCGCACGCCTGCTTCGTCTACCTCGTCGAGGACGACGGCGAGCGCCTCGTCCTCCACGCCGCCAGCGAGCCGTACGCCGAGTACGCCGGCTCGATCGTCCTCGAGCGCGGCGAGGGCCTCGCCTGGTGGGCGGCCGAGCACCGCCGGCCGGCCTTCATCCGCGAGAACGCGCTCGCCGACCCGCGCGTGAAGTACGTGCCGGAGCTCGAGGAGGAGAAGTTCCAGTCGCTCGTTTCGGTCCCGATCCTGGGCAAGGACGGCGATCCCGTCGGCGTCATCTCGCTGCACACCGAGGCGCCGCGCGAGTTCACCGAGGAGGAGGCCGAGCTCCTGGCGACGAGCGCCCAGCTCGTGGCGGGGGCGATCGAGAACGCGCGCCTGTACGAGGAGATGCGCCGGCGCGTCGGCGAGCTCG
>JBBDQR010000170.1:0-15394 GCA_040905885.1 Gaiellaceae bacterium
GTACACCGCCTCGGCGGAGGTGCGGCACCGGTCGTCGACCTGGAGCGCAGCGAGGCCGAGCCGCTCGAGGCCGAGCCCGTCCACGGCAGGGTGCTGGCCGGTGGCCACGAGGAGCCGGTCGGCCTCGAGGCGCTCGTCGCCAAGCTCGACGACCGTGGAGCCGTTCGCGCCGCGCACCGCCGTGACGCGCGCTGCGACCCGGACGTCGACGCCCTCGCCCGTCAGCGCCTCTCCGAGTGCCCGGCCGGCCTCAGGCTCCTCACCCGGGAGCAGGCGCTCCTCGGACTCGATCACCGTCACCGCCGAGCCGAAGCGGGCGAACGCCTGCGCGAGCTCGAGCCCCGTGGAGCCGCCGCCGAGCACCACCAGACGCCTCGGCAGCTCGGAGAGGCCGAAGATGGTGCGATTCGTCAGACAGAGGTCGGCGAGGCCCGGCAGGTCGGGCAGCTCGGGCTCGCTCCCCGTCGCCAGGACGAGCCGCCGCGCGCGGATCGTCCGGCCGTTCACGTCGAGCTCGCCGGGCCCGGCGACTTCGGCCCTGCCGTGGACGACCTCGATCCCGTGCCGCGCGAACCGCTCGTCGCGCTCGTCCTCGGCGATCCGCGCCACGGTCGCGTCCAGATGCGCGGCGACGCGGGAGAAGACGACGGCCGGGGAGACGTCAAGGATGCCGGCGGCCGCCGCGAGCCGCGCGTCGTGGGCGACGCGCGCGAGGGCGAGGAGCGTCTTCGAAGGGACGCAGCCGTAGAACGTGCAGTCGCCGCCGAGCCGGGACTCCCGCTCGACGAGGCAGACGGTTGCGCCCGCGTGTCTCGCGGTGAGGGCCGCGGTCAGCCCGGCTGTCCCGCCGCCGATCACGGCCACGTCGACCATTCCGGTGTGATGCCCGGCCGGGCGGCGCAGATTCGGCGAATCGCTCGCGGAGCTGCCCGTATCCAACCTGCGGCATGGACGAGCGGCATTTCGACGTGGTGGTCGTCGGCGGCGGCCCGGCGGGTGAGGTCTGCGCCGGGAGGCTCGGCGAGGCCGGACTCTCGGTCGCGCTCGTAGAAAGCCATCTCGTCGGCGGCGAGTGCTCCTTCTACGCCTGCATGCCGTCGAAGGCGCTGCTGCGGCCGGCGGAGGCCCTCGCCGAGGCGCGGCGCGTGCCGGGCGCGGCGGAGGCCGCGAGCGGCGACCTCGACGTCGAGGCAGTGCTCCGGCGCCGCGACGAGGTCATCCACAACCTGGACGACTCCGACCAGGTGCCGTGGCTCGACGAACGGAGTGTGATGCTCGTTCGGGGCCACGGCGCACTCGCCGGCGAGCGGCGCGTCCAGGTCGGCGACGAGGTGCTCGTGGCCGCTCGAGCCGTCGTTCTGGCCGTGGGGACAGGAGCCGTCATGCCGCCGATCCCCGGACTGGAGGAGGCCCGGCCGTGGACGAACCGCGAGGCGACGACCTCGGCTCTGGTGCCGCCGCGGCTCCTCGTGCTCGGCGGAGGCGTCGTCGGCGTCGAGCTCGCCCAGGCCTGGGCCACGCTCGGCTCCGAGGTCACGCTGATCGAGCTCTTCGAGCGACTGCTCGTTCGGGAGGAGTCGTTCGCCGGCGAGCTCGTGGAAGCCGCGTTGCGCGAGCTTGGGGTGGACGTCCGCACGAACGCCAGGGCCGTGCGGGTCGAGCGCCGGAGCGGCGCCGTCGCGCTCGAGCTCGAAGGTGGCGACCGCCTCGAGGGCGACGAGCTGCTCGTCGCCGTGGGTCGCCGTCCGCTGACGGGCGAGCTCGGCGTCGAGACGGTGGGCCTCCAGCCCGGGAGCCCGATCGACGTCGACGATGGGATGCGCGTCCCCGGACACGAGTGGCTCTATGCGATCGGCGACGTGAACGGCCGCTCGCTGCTGACGCACATGGGCAAGTACCAGGCCCGGATCGCGGCCGAGAACATCCTCGGCGGCGGGGCGGGCGTCGCCCGTTCGGCCCAGGGCCCGCTGGCCCCGCGGGTCGTCTTCACCGATCCGCAGGTCGCGGCGGTGGGCCACACCCTCGAGTCGGCCCAGGGCAGCGGGATCGCGGCAGTGGCGGTCGACCATCCCACCGGGGGCAGCGCGGGCGCGAGCTTCTACGGTCGCAGGGCGCCCGGCACGACACGCTTCGTCTTCGACGCCGAGCGCGACGTGCTCGTGGGGGCCACCTTCGTGGGGCCGGACGTGGCCGAGATGGTGCACGCGGCGACGATCGCGATCGTCGGGGAGGTCCCCGCCGCGCGCCTCGCCCACGCGGTGCCCTCGTTTCCGACGCGGAGCGAGATCTGGGTCCGCCTGCTCGCCAAGTACGACGCGGCCGCCCGTCCGCCCAAGCTCCGCGCGGAGGGGCGAAGGCAGAGTGTGAGCTAGGCCGCCTCGGCCTCGGGCTCGGCCTCGGGCTCGCGCGAGTCGATTCGCTCCTCGAACAGCCGGCGCACCGCCTCGCCGCTCAAGCGGACGACCCGTGGCACCTCGATTCGCACGACGCGGACGCTCTCGTCGCCACGCCCGCCGTAGCAGCGGGCGTAGCACTCGGACTCCGAGAGCGGGCGCAGCCGCACGCTCGCAGCGTAGTTTCGCGCCCGGACGTTACCTCAACGGTCGAGCGGCGCCAGCGTGAGCCCGCGCGCGTCCAGCTGCTCCCAGTAGAGCTCGGCCTGCTCCCGCAAGCCGGACCAGACGACGGCCTGCCCGGTGTTGTGGATCTGCCACGCGAGCTCCATGCCGCGGTCGAAGCTCGTGCCGGGGATGACCGCGGCGAGCGCGGCGGCGACGCCGTCGAAGGTGTTGTGGTCGTCGTTGAGGACGATCACCTTCCACGCGTCGCCGAGCCCCGAGCCGGTGCTCCGCTCGACCCGCTCCTTCGTCGCCGGGGCCATCGCCTCACGATAACGTCGGCCTCGTGACGACCGCGACCCTCGACGTCGCCTCCGTCCGCGCGCGCTTCAGCGCGCTGGGACGAGGCCTCGCCTTCTTCGACGGCCCGGCCGGCACGCAGGTCCCCGACGAGGTGATCGAGGCGATCGCCCGCTACCTGCGCGAGGACAACGCGAACGTCGGCGGCACCTTCGAGACGAGCGTCCGCACCGGCTCGCTGATCGCGGAGGCGCGCGTCGCCGCGGCCGGCTTCCTGGGCTGCTCGCCCGGCGAGGTCGGCTTCGGCCAGAACATGACGACGCTTAACTTCGCGCTCACGCGCGCGCTCGGCCGAGAGCTGCGCGAGGGCGACGAGGTCGTCGTCACGCGGCTCGACCACGACGCGAACGTGGCCCCCTGGCTCGAGCTCGCGCAGGACCGCGGCCTCACCGTCCGCTTCGCCGACATCCACGACGACTGCACGCTCGACTGGGACGGCCTGGGGGGCCTGCTCACCGACCGCACGCGCGTCGTCGCGTTCCCGGTCGCATCGAACGCGGTCGGGACGCTCGTCGACCCCGCCCGGATGGCGCGGCTCGCCCACGAGGCCGGCGCGCTGGCGTGGGCGGACGCCGTCCACTACGCGCCGCACGGGCCTATCGACGTGGCCGCGTGGGACGTGGACGTCCTCCTCTGCAGCCCGTACAAGTTCTGCGGGCCCCACATGGGCCTCTTCTACGGGCGCGGCGAGCTGCTGGAGCGCTGGCAGCCCTACAAGGTGCGCCCCGCGGCCGAGCATCCGCCCGCCGCCCGCTACGAGACCGGCACGCAGCAGCACGAGCTGCTCGCCGGGCTGGTCGCGGCGGTCGACTACCTCGGCTCGCTCGGGTGGGACGCGATCCAGGCGCACGAACGCGAGCTCGGCGGACGGCTCCTCGCCGGCCTGCCGGAGAACTGCCGCCTCTACGGGCTGCCGTCGATGGAGGGGCGCGTGCCGACGTTCGCGCTCACGGTCGAGGGCCTCACGCCCGAGCGGGCGGCGCGGCGGCTCGCCGATCAGCGGATCGCCGTCTGGCACGGCGACTACTACGCAGTCGAGGTGATGCGGAGGCTCGGGCTCGAGGACGGCGCCGTCCGCATTGGGATCCTCCACTACACGACCGCCGAGGAGGTCGACCGCCTGCTGGAGGCGCTGGCCGGCCTGTGACGACGATCGAGCTCCTCCAGCGGCTGATCCGCTTCGACACGACGAACCCGCCCGGGAACGAGGCCGAGTGCGTGGCCTGGATCCGCGGCCTGCTCGACGAGGCCGGGATCGAGAGCGAGCTGCACGAGCGCACGCCCGGCCGCCCGAACCTCGTCGCGCGGCTCCACGGCGACGGCTCCGCGCCGGGCCTCCTCCTCTACGGGCACGTCGACGTGGTCACCGCTCGGGGCCAGGAGTGGCAGCACCCACCCTTCGGGGGCGAGCTGGCCGACGGCTTCGTCTGGGGCCGCGGCGCGCTCGACATGAAGAGCGGCGTGGCGATGCTGCTGCAGGCCTTCCTCCGCGCCCGCGAGCTGCCGCTGAAGGGCGACCTGATGCTCGCGATCCTCGCCGACGAGGAGGCCGGCGGCTTCGACGGCGCCCGCTTCCTCGCCGAGGAGCGGGCGGAGACCTTCGCCGGCGTCCGCTACGCGCTCGGCGAGTTCGGCGCCTTCTCGCTGCCGATCGCCGGCCGCCGCTTCTACCCGATCCAGGTGGCGGAGAAGCAGCGCTGCCTACTCAGTGCCCGGCTGCGCGGCACGGGCGGCCACGGCTCCGTGCCCGTCCGCGGCCGGACTACCGGGCGGCTCGGCGAGGTGCTGCGCCGGCTCGACCGGCGCCAGCCGCCGATCCGGGTGACGCCCGTCACCCGCGCGTTCCTCGAGGCGGTGGCGGCCGAGCTGCCGAGGCTGCAGGCGCTCGCGGTGCGTTCGCTCCTGCGCCCGGCGATCGCGGAGCGCCTGCTGCCGCGCCTCGGCCCCGCGTTCGTCGGCGTCGGCGCGATGCTGCGGAACACGGCGACCGCGACGATCGTCCGCGCGGGCGAGAAGGACAACGTCATCCCATCGGAGGCGGAGCTGACGCTCGACGGCCGGCTGTTGCCCGGCTGCGAGCCCGACGACCTGATCCGCGAGCTGCACGAGCTGCTCGGCGGCGACCTCGAGCTGGAGGTGATCCAGTTCGATCCGATGCCGGGCGAGCCGGACCTGAGGCACTACGAGACGCTCGCCGCCGTCCTGCGCGACTTCGACCCGGAGGGCATCCCCCTCCCCTACCTGCTCATCGGCGTCACCGACGGGCGCTTCTTCGCGCGACTCGGCATCCAGACCTACGGCTTCCTGCCGATGCGGCTGCCGGACGACCTCGTCCTCACCGACCTGATCCACGCCGCCGACGAGCGGATCCGGGCGGCAACGCTCGTGGAGGGGGGGGCCGCGATCCTCGAGGCCGTCCGGCGGATCGCGGCGTGACCCTCCTCTCCCGCAAGCTGGGCGCGAGGCCGGGGACGGAGGTCGTCGTGCTCTTCACGACCTCGCGGGCGGAGCTCGAGCGGCGCTTCAACGTTCTGAACGACGCCGCCCAGGACGCCGCGTCGGTGCCGGCAGTCGATGAGCGACACCGGCGGAAAGTCCGACGCGTAAGCGCGGCGGACTTTCCGCCGAGGGACGACTGGCAGGCCGTGCGCTTCGTCTACCGTCTGCGAGACCGATGACGAACGTCTACGAGTCCGCCACGCTGTCGAACGGGATCCGCGTCCTCACGGCGCCGATGCCGGAGGTGCAGTCCGTGTCCTGCCTGCTGATGGTGGCGGCCGGCTCGCGCTACGAGACCCGCGACACGAATGGGATCGCGCACTTCGCCGAGCACATGTTCTTCAAGGGCACCGAGAAGCGGCCGCGGGCGCGCGACATCACCACCGCGATCGACCGGATCGGCGGCGAGATCAACGCCTTCACGGCCAAGGAGTACACGGGCTACTACGTCCGCTGCGCCTCCGAGGAGCGCTCGACCGCGTTCGACGTTCTCCTCGACATGATCCGCCACTCGACCTTCGCCCCCGACGAGATCGAGCGCGAGAAGGGCGTGATCGTCGAGGAGATGAACATGTACTTCGACACGCCCCGCGACTTCATCAGCGGCGCCTACGACCAGCTGCTCTACGGTGACCAGCCGCTCGGCTGGCACGTGATCGGCACGAAGGACACCGTCCGCGCGGCGACGCGCGACACCTTCCTCGACTACCTGGGCCACTGGTACAAGCCCGAGCGGATGATCGTCGGGGTCGGCGGGCGGATCGAGGGCGACCTGATCGCCGACCTCGAGGGCCTGCTGGGGGGCGTCGAGCCCGGCCCGACGCCCGCCCCCGACCCGGCCGCCCTGGCCGACGGCGCCGAGCCGCGTGTGCTGCTGCACACCAAGCAGTCCGACCAGGCGCATCTCTGCCTCGGCGTGCGCAGCTATCCGATCGTCCACCCGGACCGGTACGTGCTCCAGCTGATCACGACGATCCTCGGCGGCGGCATGTCCTCCCGCCTCTTCACCGAGGTGAGGGAGCGGCGCGGTCTCGCCTATTACGTCTTCGCGGTCAACAACGCCTATACCGACAGCGGCTCGTTCTTCGCGCAGGCGGGCGTCGACATCGACCGGATCGACGAGGCCGTGACGACGATCGTCACCGAGCTGCGGAAGATCGCGGACGAGCCGGTGCCGGCGGACGAGCTCGAGAAGGCTCGCAGCTCGACCAAGGGCCGCTTCGTGCTCCAGATCGAGAGCCCCCACGCCCTGCTCCTCTTCGGGCTCAGGCGGGCCGTGCTGGAGGGCGGGCCGACCGAGCCCGCTGAGGTGCTCGCCGGGCTCGACGCGGTCACAGCCGAGGACGTCCAGCGCGTGGCCCAGGACATCCTCGGCGGCCGCGCCGGCCTCCACCTCGCGCTCGTCGGCCCGTTCGAGGACGCCGAGCGCTTCGAGCGGCTGCTCGTCGCTTAGGCCAGGATCGTCGCCAGGTCCTGCTCGAGGAGCTCCTTGTCCTCGGGGTCGGCGATCTCCTCGCCGAGCTCGCGGGCGAAAGCCAGATGCCGCGCCGCAGCCTCCGCGTCGCCGGCGACCTCGTACGCGCGGGCCAGGGCCTCGTGGGCGTACGGTGTGTCCCAGTCCTCCACGCCGCCGCGCTCGCACCACTCGAGGCAGCGGCGGGCGTGGTGGAGCGCCGGCTCGGGGCGGCCGAGCACGGCGTAGACGCGCGAGCACTGCCACTCGCTGCGGGCGAAGTGCTTCGGCTCCCCGACCTGGCGCCAGTGGTACGCGGACGCGTGCGCCGCGTGCGCCATCAGGTCGTCCTCGTCCTGGGTGCGGTCCCCCTTCTCGAGCAGCGTCCAGACGAAGTTGAAGAGGTCGACGCCGAGCTGCCGATGGTCCGCGTCCACGGCTGGACCCTACGAAAGACGGAGGGCCGGGCGACTTCTGCCCGGCCCTCCTTGCCGTGTTTCCCCCCTCTCCGGGCTAGCCGGTTCTCGTCAGCTTCACCAGCAGCGAGCCGACGTTGCCCGGGTTCCTGCGGTCGGAGCCCAGCGAGACGAGCCCGAACCACGTGTCGCCGACTGCGAGCTGAGGCTCGTTCCACGCCAGCGTGACGTCGAACGTCGAGCCCGCCGGGGCCGACTTCGGCCCGGTGGCAGTCAGGTTGCCGGCGTCAGTGCCGGGCACGAGCGAGACGACGAGCGTGACGTCGTCCAGAACGCGGCCGCTGAGCCAGTTCTGGACCATCACCCAGTACGTCCCGCTCTCCAGGTCGGTGACGTTGCACGACTCGAGGGCGATCTCCGAGGCGCTGCGGCAGACCTCCTCGCCCTCGTCGGCCGCACCGTCGCCGTCGTCGTCGCGGCCGACGAAGAGGTCGAGGTCGTTCGACGTCGTCTCCGTGATCGCCGCCGCGAGGAACTTCGAGCCCGCGGCAACGTCCACGAGCACCTCGAAGGTGCCGCCGAGCCCGTCGTACGGCTCGAGCGGCGTCGGATCCTGGAGCAGCTGCCGCTGCTCGACGACCCCTCTCGTCAGGCCGAAGACCTGGACGTTCAGGTCCTTGACCTCGATCGGCGTCGTGACGCTGACCGTGTGTGTCCCGGTCGTGCTCGTCGTCTCGATCTCGACCGGCTGGGCGGTGCCGCCCGGCAGGACGGCGACCGGCCAGTGCGCGTCCGCAGCGCCTCTGGACGAGAGCCGTACCTCGCCGAACAGGAACTCGCCCTGCGGGGCGGACCTCACGTCCGCCGTGAACGTCAGCGTCACCGACGCTCCCGGAGCGAGCGTGAAGCGGCTCGGCTTCGCCGTCAGCCTGACGCCGCGGGGCGCCGACGTCCGCACCGACCACGTGGCCTCGCCGGCCAGCGTGCTCCGCACGGTCCGCGTCCACGTGCAGAAGCCCACGCACTCGGCGTTACCGAGGCTGGCGATGTTGAGCCTCGACGGGTCTCCGCCCTCGGCCGGGTTAGCGGCGAGGTAGTTCGCGGTGGTCTCGTTGAGGACGAGTCCGGCGAGGCCGGCCTGGGTCAAGTCGACCCGCCCGGCGCCCATGTCGAACGGATCGGCTGCCGTCGCCCCGTCTTCCTTGAGGACGCCGCTCGTCTTGGCCGTCGACATGATCGCCGATTGCACCTCGGCGGGCGTCCAGTCGGGATGGAGCGCGCGGACGAGCGCGGCCGCGCCCGCAGAGTGCGGGCTCGACATCGACGTGCCGCTGATGACGCCGTACTCGGCCGGTGTGTTGAACGCCGCCAGCACGTCGACGCCCGGAGCGGTCACGTCCGGCTTGATCACGCTCGGCACCGGCTTGTTGGGGCCGCGCGAGCTGAAGCTCGCCATCACGTCGCCGTTCGCCGTAGCCTCGTCGGCCGTCGTGCCGGCGATCGTGCCCGTGTGCCCGCTGCCGGAGGCGACCCACGACTTCAGCGTCTGCCCGTCGGTGTAGCTGATGTGCACGGCGGGCAGCTCGTGAGCGTCCGCGATCGTCGAGTCGCCGCTGGCGGCTTCGTTGGCGAGCACCATGCCGCCCGCTCCGCCGACCAGAACGTTGCGGCCCTTCTCGACGCGCGGGTTGACGCCGCGGTCGCAGATCACGATCTCGCCGTCGAATGTCCCCGGCGCGAACGGCGCGCCGCAAAGCGCGTCGCCGTAGTCGCCCGCGTAGACGATCGTGGCGGGGCCGTAGCCGGCGGTGAAGCTCTTCCCGTCGATGTCAGCGGGAGGAGCCGAGCCGCCGCCCGACATGTTCGTGAGCGAGTTGGCGAACTTGCGGTTGTGCGTGCTCGCACCGATGCTCATCAGCCACGGAGCGTTGGCCGGCGAGCCGACCGTCTCGGGCCCGGGGCCGCTGTTCCCGGCCGAGGCCGAGACGAAGACGCCCGCGTCGCGCGCCCCGAGGAAGGCCTCGGAGTCGGCGTCGTTCCACGGATCGGTGGGCCCGCCGCCGATCGAGTAGTTGATGACGTCGACGCCGTCGGCGGTCGCCTGGTCGATGGCGGCGACGAGGCTGACGCCGAGGCAGCCGACCGCGATGCACGCCTTGTACGTGATGATGTTGGCGTGCGGCGCAACGCCCGAGATCTGCCGCGTCAGGCTCATCGTCGGCGCGTTGATCGTCGCCGCGTGGGCATTGCCCGCGGTCGTCGAGGCCGTGTGGCTCCCGTGGCCGTTGTCGTCCTCAGGCGACGTCCCGGTGAAGTCCCAGACGCCGATCAGCTTGTCGTTGCAGAACGGCGCGCCCGTGATCGGGTCGCAGAGGCCGACGTAGCTGCCCTTGGGATTCGAATGGTCGAAGCCGTCCCCACCGACGTCCGCGAACGACGGGTGGTCGTGGTTGATGCCGGTGTCGATGATGCCGACGACCACGCCCTCGCCCTTCGTGGCACTGCCGCCGCCGTTGCCGCTCCAGATGGTCGGCGCACCGATCCAGGTCGGCCCGACGTCGGTCTGGACGTGGCGGACGTAGTCCTTCTGCACGTCCGCGACGCCGGGAAGCTTGGCGACAGCCGCAGCCTCGCTCTCCGAGAGCGCGGCCGCGAAGCCGTTGTACGCGTAGCGGTACGTGAACTGGGCCGCGACGTCACGGCTCAGCGCGACCTTCATCGCCGCCAGCACACCCTGGCGGCGCGAGTCGAGGTGCGCCAGATGCGCCTTCGAGGCAGGGCTCGTGGCGTCGAGCTTCACCTCGCCGCGGGCGGCCGGGTTCGTGGCCGCGAGCCCCGCGATGCCGCCGGTGTAGCTGGCGAGCGGCGGGTCGGCGAGCTGGACGATGTACGTGTCGCCGGCGGCTGCCGTGCCTGTGCCAGCGCCGACCGTCGCCGCGATCAGCGTCAGAGCCGCAGCCAGGGCGAGCGCGGCCGTCAGAGTTCTCCTCACCTGTGTTCTCCCCCTTCGATAGGAACCCGTCCGGCTACACGGACGGGAGTGGGCGGTTCTAGGAATCAAGCCGGCGCATTGTATTCCCGTAATCGGGGAATTTCAGGCCCTCCTACGAGGGAAATGATCGCTTGTCCAACTTCTCGTCATTCTCGCGTAGATTTCGTTGACTTTGAACGGCGAGCTAACGCCAGACTTTCCTGATTGATTTGTCAATCAGGAGCCTGCCCGCGCGCATGCCGAGCGGGCCTTTCGGGCCGCGTCTCGGCGAGCTCAGCCTGGGGTCCTCGGTCGGCAGGCCAGTTAGCACCTTCCCCGGCGCTGCCCGTCAGGGTGCTTTCGACCCGGACCTGTGCCGCGTTTCTACTACACGCGCCGGACGATTCCTACCCGCGGAGCGCCGCCAGCACGCGCGCTCCCAACGCGCGCGAGGCAGTCAGGCTGACCTCGTCCGGGCGGAACGTGAGCACGACGACGATCACCGGCCCGCTCTTCCGGAAGACGATCGCCGCCGTGTGGCGCACCTTCGTCGTCCAGCCGTGCTTCTGCGCCGCGGGACCGGCGGGCCGGAGGATCCCGGCGTTGTCGCCGGTCCTGGCGCTGGAGAGCAGCAGTGCCAGGCCGACACGGGCCTCGTGCCGGGAGAGCCGCGTCCGGCGCGCGGCCTCGGGCTGCCCGAGCGCCGCCGCGTGGATCGCGTAGAGGATCCGCCCGGCGTCGTGCGCGGTCGTCCGCCGGTAGGTGAGGATCGGCAGCGGCCGCGGCGTGTCCGCTGTCACGGAGGTCCCGAGCCGATAGTCGCCGGTGTAGGTGCTCGACGTCGCACCGACCCCGTGCAGGACCGCCTGGATGACGCGCGGGCCTCCGAGGAGCGCGACCAGCCGGTTCGTGGCGTCGTTCGCTGACCACGTCGCCATGGCGCGGATGTCCGCCCACGCCGAGGAGCGCTCCGGGCGCGGCCCGAAGCGGTCGAGCGCCGCGATCAGGACGCCCAGCTTGACGATCGAGGCGGCCGGGAACGACGTGTCGGAGTTCCAGCCCGCCGTCCGGCCGGTGCGCAGGTCGTGCACCCAGAGGGCCGCATAGCCCGGATAGGCGCGGCCGAGCCCGGCGAGCCTCGCCGCCAGGGCTCCGTCGCGCCGGCGCTCGGGGATCGCCTGCCCCGCGCTCGACGGCAGCAGCCAGGCGCGAGGCGCGACGAGGCGTCTCTGGCCGCGGAAGCTCACGCGGACGTCGTACGGGCCCGGCGGGCAGCGGACCGGGTAGCTGAGCCGGCCCGATGCGTAGACGCCGGCGGAGAGGCACTTGCCCACGACGACGTCGGCCCGGGTCAAGACGGCCGGCGCGTCCGCGATCACGCGACCGAAGAAGGCCTCGTCGCTCTTCGGCACGACGGGCTCCCCGGCGAGAGCCGCGGCGACGGCGAGGACGGCCGCCGCGATCAGTCTTCGCCCTTCTCGGCCTCCGCCCGGGTCTTGATCTCCTCGACGACCGTGGGGTCGGCGAGCGTGGTCGTGTCCCCGAGCGGGCGCTTCTCGGCGACGTCGCGGAGCAGCCGGCGCATGATCTTGCCGCTGCGCGTCTTCGGCAGCTCTGGGGTGAAGACGACGTTCGCCGGCTTCGCGATCGGACCGATCTTGCGCGCAACGTGGTTGCGGAGCTCCTCCATCGCCTCGATCGAGGGCTCCTGCCCGCCCTTGAGCGTGACGTATGCGACGATCGCCTGCCCCGTGACGGGGTCGTTGCGCCCGCAGACGGCCGCCTCGGCGACGGTGGGATGGTCGACGAGCGCGCTCTCGACCTCGATCGTCGAGATCCGGTGGCCGGAGACGTTCATCACGTCGTCGACGCGGCCGAGCAGCCAGAAGTCCCCGTCCTCGTCGAGCCGGGCGCCGTCGCCCGCGAAGTAGGCGCCTTCGAAGCGCGACCAGTACGTCTCCACATAGCGCTCGTGGTCGTTGTGGATGCCGCGCAGCATCGCCGGCCAGGGGCGGCGGAGCACGAGGTAGCCGCCCGCGCCGGGCCCGACCTCGTTGCCCTGCTCGTCGTAGACGGCCGCGTCGATCCCGGGGAAGGCGCGCGTCGCCGAGCCGGGCTTGAGCGTCGTCACGCCGGGCAGCGGCGTGATCAGGATCATCCCCGTCTCGGTCTGCCACCAGGTGTCGACGACGGGGGTCCGGTCGGCGCCGACGTGCTCGCGGTACCAGACCCAGGCCTCCGGGTTGATCGGCTCGCCGACCGTGCCGAGCAGGCGCAGCGACGACAGGTCGTGCTTCTGCGCGTGCGCTTCGCCCCACTTCATGTGCGCCCGGATCGCGGTCGGCGCGGTGTAGAGGATGGTGACGCCGTAGCGCTCGACGATGTCCCACCAGCGGGCGTGGTCGGGGAAGTCCGGCGTCCCCTCGTAGAGCACGCTCGTGGTCCCGTTGCAGAGCGCCCCGTAGACGATGTAGCTGTGGCCGGTCACCCAGCCGACGTCGGCGGCGCACCAGTAGATGTCGGTCTCGGGCTTCAGGTCGAAGATGTAGTGGTGGGTCGACGCCGTGCCGACGAGGTACCCGGCGGTCGTGTGGACGATCCCCTTCGGCTTGGCGGTGGTGCCGCTCGTGTAGAGCAGGTAGAGGAGATCCTCCGAGTCCATCGGCTCCGGCGGGCAGTCGGCGTCGTCGACGGCGACGTCGTGCCACCAGACGTCACGGCCCTCGACCCAGCCGACGTCGCCGCCCGTCCTGCGGAGGACGACGACGCTGCGCACCGACGGAGACGTCTCCAGCGCCTCGTCCGCGTGCCGCTTCAGGTGCACCGGCTGGCCGCGGCGCCAGCCCTCGTCCTGGGTGACGAGCACCTCGCAGCCCATGTCGTTCAGCCGCCCGGCGAGCGAGTCGGCGGAGAAGCCGCCGAAGACGACGTTGTGCGGCGCGCCGAGGCGGGCGCAGGCCAGCATCGCGATCGGCAGCTCCGGGACCATGCCCATGTAGATCCCGACCGGGGTCCCCTTGCCGACCCCGAGGCGCTTGAGCGCGTTCGCGAAGCGGACGACCTCGCCCTGGAGGTCGGCGTAGGTGATCGTCCGGCGGTCGCCGACCGGCTCGCCCTCCCAGAAGTAGGCGACCCGGTCGCCCAGGCCGGCCTCGACGTGGCGGTCGAGGCAGTTGTAGGCGACGTTGAGCTTGCCGCCGAGGTACCACTTTGCGTACGGCAGCTCCCACTCGTACAGCATCGTGAAGGGCTCGAACCACGTGACGCGCTCGCGGCCCTCGCTCTCCCAGAAGTCGTCGAAGCTGCGCTCGTAGATGTCGGCGCGGGCGTTCGCCTGCGCAGCGAACTCGGGGTCCGGCGGGTACCGCCGCTCCTCGAGCAGCATCGTCTCGATCGTCGTCATGCCAGCTCGTACGGGAAGTCGGTCAGATTCTCGCAGCCGTCCTCGGTGACGAGGACGAGATCCTCAAGCCGGCAGCCGCCGTAGCCCGAGCGGTACAGGCCGGGCTCGACAGCGACGACATCGCCGGCCAGGAGCTCCTCGCCGCTGCGGCCGAGGGAGGGCGCCTCGTGCACCTCGAGCCCCACGCCGTGGCCGAGGGAGTGGAAGAAGCCGTCGACGAGCACCTCGCCCGGCTGCTTGGAGAGCTGGGTGGGATAGCCGTACTCGTGGAAGAGCTCGCAGACAAGGCGATGCACGTCGGCGCCGCGTACGCCGGGGCGGATCGCCGCGAGCGCGCCGTCGAGGCCCTCCTCGCACAGCCGGTGCCACTCGCGGAGCTCGTCGGACGGCTCGCCGACGACGAAGGTGCGCGTCATGTCCGCGAAGCAGCCGCTCGCGCGGTCGCGCGGGAAGAGGTCGATGACGACCGGCTCGCCGGCGGCGATCGCGCCCGAGCCCGCCTCGTGGCCGATCGCGCTCTGCGCGCCGTGGGAGACGATGATCTCGTCGGCAATCGCGTCGTGCTCGGAGAAGACGCGCTCGATCGCGGCCCGGATCTCCTCGCTCGTCACCCCGTCGCCCAGCATCTCCTTCGCCGTCCGCATCCCCGCCTCGCAGGCGCGCTGGGCGCGGCGGATCCCGGCCAGCTCGGACTCCGACTTCACCCGCCGGCGCATCACGAACAGGTCGCGCTCGGGCCGAACGTCGATGCCCGCGCCGCGCAGCTTGTCGGCGAGCGCGAGCGGGAAGCTCCAGGGCGTGCGCGCCTCCTCGACGCCCAGCTCGCGGCAGGCGCGGAGGTACGCCTCGAGCTCCGCGTGGTCGCGCTCCATCCCGCCGGCGAGCAGCTCGTCGATGCCGAACTCCTCCAGCGCGTGCGCCTCGAGGCCGCCCGCCTCGCGCACCCGCTCGACCTCGAGCGAGGAGACGAGGACGTGCCGCGTGCCGTTCCGCTCGACGTAGAGGAACGGGTCGGGGATGGCCACCGGCACCTCGTGCCGCTGCTCGGGCGAGCGCAGCGTGTCGCCGTAGATCAGGACGTCGGGCATCGGCCGCCGAGTCTATGCATCGAGCGGGGACGGTGTGATACTCGAAGCATGTTGCGCGGGCTCGGGGTCGCCGTCGCCGCCATGGCCTTCGCGGCGCCGGCTGGCGCCGCCCTCCCGCGGGCGACCGAGGACCGTCCGGACGAGGCCTTCGGCTCTCAGGTGCACTTCGTCTACGCCGTGCCGGCGGAGGGCGCCGACCGCGCCCTCGACACGAGCGGGGCGATCGGCCGCTCCGTGGACTCGTTCGTGCGCTGGCTCGCCGGCGAGACGGGCGGCCCGACGCTGCGCGTGGACACGTTCGGCGGCGAGCTCGACGTCACCTTCGTCCGCCTGGAGGAGACCGACGCCCAGTTCGCCGCCCGCGGCGCGTACGTCGTGACGGCGATCGAGGCGGAGCTCGAGCGGCGCGGCTTCCTCGGGAAGCCCTCCCGGATCCACGCCGTCTACTACGACGGGTCGAGCACCTACGCCTGCGGCGGCGCCTTCTGGCCGCCGCTGCTGCTCGGGAAGGTCGTCGCGATGTACCTGCGCGGGCTCGGCGGTCTCTGCTCGCTCCCGGTCGGTGAGTCGCTCGGGTACTGGGAGTTCGCGATGCTGCACGACATCTTCCACGGGCTCGGCGCTGCGCCGACCTGCGCGCCCCACC
>JBBDQR010000171.1:0-2514 GCA_040905885.1 Gaiellaceae bacterium
CAAGATGGAACCCAGATGAGCCGCACCCGTCGGCACATCTCGGAGGCTGTCCACCTTAGAGATCGCGCCGGCCGAAGATCGCGGCCGCGAAGGCGCCGGCAAGCGCCGCGTATGCCCCCGCCCACGCGTAGACCCCGAGGCCGGCCGGCTGCGCGCCGCCGAACGGCCCGAGCTGAAGCACGAAGCGTGTGACGCCGTGGCTGTCAGCGGTGATCCGGTAGAGCGCGTCCTGGTAGAGCGCCTCGAACGGGAGCGCCCAGATCACCTTCTCGGCCACGCCCGCGAGCGTCTCGGAGTCGATCGCGGCGGCGATCTGGCCGAGCAGGCCGCCGACGAGGCCGGCGCCGAAGAGCATGAAGACCGCCATCCCATTCGCGGTCGAGGACAGGACGACCGAGCCGAGGACGGAGAGCGCGCAGACGAGCACGACTGCCGCGGCGAGCTCGAGCGCGGGAGCCACGACCTGGTCCGGCCACCAGCCGCCAGCGGCGTTCGTGAGCGCGAGCGCGGCCGCGTAGAGCGCGACCGTGTACGCGGCGCCGACGAGCGCCGCGCCGCCGAAGCGGCCGAGGAGGAACGCGGGCCGCGAGAGGGGCCGCACGAGCAGCGGCTGGAGGAGCCCGCGCTCGGCGTCTGCACGGACGGCGCCGACGGTCAGGAAGACGACGAGCACCGCGCCGAGGAAGAGCGTGGCGAACATCGCGAGCCCGAAGAGGAAGGCGCCGGCGACCACCTCGGCGTCGACGCCGAACTCGTCCGTGTCCCCCCGACGCACCTCCTCGAAGGCCTGGTCGACGCCGAAGCCGTAGAGGACGAGGAACGCGGCGGTGAGGAGGAGGACGACGACGAAGGAGCGGCGGCGCGCCGCCTCGCGGACGCCGTAGCCGGCGATGACCGCGACGTCCCTCACCGCTCCTCGCTCCCGACGACGTCGAGGTAGACCTCCTCGAGGGTCGTCGAGCGGACGCGGACGCCGTAGATCCGCTCGCCCTGCGCGACGAGGTCGGCGACGAGGCGCGGGGCGTCGTCCCGCGTCGCGTCCGCGAACACGCGCGTTGCCCCGTCGACGTCGATCTCGACGCCGCGCGGCCGCGCGAGCTCGGCCGGCGTCCCCGCCGTGACGACCCGGCCGCGCGAAAGGATGACGACGCGGTCGCAGACGAGCTCGACCTCGCTCAGGAGGTGCGAGTTGAGGAGCACGGCGATCCCGCGCCCGCGGAGCTCCTCGAGCAGGAGGCGCACGTCGCGCCGCCCGGTTGGGTCGAGCGCGCTCGTGGGCTCGTCGAGGAGGAGCACGCTCGGGCGGCCGACGAGCGCCTGGGCGATCCCGAGCCGCTGCTGCATGCCCTTCGACATCTCCTCGACGCGTCGCCGGCGCGCATCCACCAAGCCGACGAGCGCGAGGAGCTCGTCGCGCTCGGCTTCACCGCCCGGCGAGCCGGCGAGGCGCTGGTGGAGCGCGAGCACCTCCCAGGCGCGGTACCAGCCGGGAAAGCGGAAGAGCTCGGCGAGGTAGCCGAGGTCGGCGCGCGCCGCCGGCGACGAGGCGGGGCGGCCGCGGATCTCGGCGCTGCCCGCGGAAGGACGGACGAGCCCGCAGGCGATCTTGACGAGCGTCGACTTGCCCGCCCCGTTGGGCCCCAGTAGGCCGACGAGCTCGCCCTTGCCGACCTCGAGGTCGACGCCGGCGAGCGCCTGGACGCTCCCGTACCGCTTCTCGAGGCCGCGGACGACGAGCGCCGAGGGCATCGCGAGAGCGTATCCTGAGGCCCATGCCCTTCTACCAGGTGCGCGGCGGCGTTCCCCGCAAGCGGCACGTCCAGTTCCGCGACAACGGCCTGCTCCTGACCGAGGAGGTCATGGGCCTCGAGGGCTTCTCGGGGAACGAGTCGATCCTGTACCACCTCCAGTCGCCCTGCCGGGTGAAGGAGGTCGGCGAGTTCGAGCCGATCGAGCGCGAGGAGTGGGTGCCGGACGGGCATGCGCACCGGCTGATGAACACGGCCGGGGTCGAGCCCGAGGGCGACGAGATCGCGGGCCGCCGGCTGCTGATGTGGAACGACGACGTCGAGATCTCGCTCTGCCGCCCGGCCGCCTCGATGGACTACTTCTTCCGCAACGGCGAGGGCGACGAGGTGATCTTCGTTCACGAGGGCACCGGGACGCTGGAGACGATCTTCGGCGACCTGCCCTACAAGGACGGCGACTACGTCGTCGTCCCGCGCGGGACGACCTTCCGCTTCGTCCCCGACGAGGGCTCGGAGCAGCGCTACCTCGTCTTCGCCTCTCCGGGGCACATCGAGATCCCCCGGCGCTACCGGAACGAGTACGGCCAGCTGCTCGAGCACGCGCCCTACTACCACCGCGACATCCATGCGCCGACCGAGCTGAAGACGTATCGCGAGCGCGGCGAGTTCCTCCTCAAGCTGCGCGTGCGCGACGGCTACCAGACGTACGTCCTCGACTACCACCCCTTCGACGTGGTCGGCTGGGACGGCTACTGCTACCCGTGGA
>JBBDQR010000172.1:0-15223 GCA_040905885.1 Gaiellaceae bacterium
GAGTTCGCGATGCTGCACGACATCTTCCACGGGCTCGGCGCTGCGCCGACCTGCTCGCCCCACCACACGCTCAGCGGGCACGTCTCCGACTCGCCGAACGACCTGATGTGGTCCGGCGGCCAGCCGTGGCAACTGCCGCCGAAGCTGGACATCGGCCGGGACGACTACTGGGGGCACGGGCGCTCCGACTGCCTGGACGTGTCCGGCAGCCCGTACCTGACCTCGGCGCCGGCCACGCGGACGCTGACCGTCACGCGCTCAGGCCCTGGACAGGTGACCTCGAGCCCCGCCGGGATCGCCTGCGCCTCGGCGTGCTCCTACGCCTTCGAGAGCGGCGCCTCGGTGACGCTGACGGCCACGGCGCGCCGGAACTCGGCGTTCGCAGGCTGGTCGGGAGCCTGCTCCGGGAAGGCGGCGACGTGCACCGTCACGATGGACGAGGAGCGGGCCGCGGGCGCGCGGTTCGAAGCGATCTGTCTCGTCCCGAACGTGAAGGGCAAGCCGCTCCCTGTGGCCAGGACCGCCGTGAGGCGGGCAGGCTGCTCGGTGGGCAGGGTGACCGGCCCGAAGGCCGGGAAGGTCGTCTCGCAGAAGCCGAGAGCGGGGCAGCGGCGGCCGAAGGGCGCCAGGGTCGACCTGGTCCTCGCGCGACGCTGAGCGCCTAGACTCAGAGGCGATGCAGCAAGCGCTGGAGCGGGCCCAGGAGCTGATCGCGAGCTACGACGACGAGTTGCGCCGCGACCTGCCTCGGGGCGCCGAGATCTTCGACGCGCACACGCATCTCGGCAGCGACATCGACGGCATGACCGGCCAGTACGAGGAGCTGCTCGCGATGATGGACCGCTACGGCACGGCCAGGGCGTTCGTGTTCTGCCTGGACGAGCCGGACCGCGAGCCCGGCTTCCAGGCGCCGAACGACCGGACGCTGGAGCACGCACGGCGCGCGGACGGGCGGCTCGTCCCCTTCGTCCGGCTCGACCTGACGCACGACCCGATCGGCGAGGCGGCCCGCTGCCTCGACGCGGGCGCGCGCGGGATCAAGCTCCATCCCCGGGCGCAGAGCTTCATGCTCACGGACGAGCGGCTGGCGCCGATCTTCGCCGTCGCCTCCGAGCGGAACGTGCCGATCCTCATCCACGGCGGCCGCGGGCTGCCCCCGATCGCGCACGACCTCGCCAAGCTCGTCGAGGACTACCCGAAGGCTCAGCTGATCATCGCCCACGCGGGCATCGCCGACCTTGCCGGCCTCGCCGGGCTGCTCGCGGGCAAGGAGGGCGTCTTCTACGACACCTCCGTCTGGAGCCCGCTCGACCTGCTCGACCTGTTCCGGCTGGTTCCGCCCGAGCAGATCCTCTACGCCTCCGACTACCCCTACGGCCAGCAGCCCGCGTCGCTGCTGCTCTCGGTCAAGGCGGCCAAGCGCGCCGGATTCGACGAGACGCAGCTGCGGGCGATGCTCTGGGACAACGCCGCCGGAATCGCCGCCGGCGAGCCGCCCCCGGAGCCCACGACCCCGACCGGCAGCGAGACGTTCTCCCAGCCGCTCACCTTCGCGCGCATCCACCAGTACCTCTCGATGGCGACCCCGCTGCTGTGGATGCGCCAGACGGACACGATCGGCGTGCTCGGCCTCGCGCTGAACGCCTGCTACGAGCCGAACGGCGGCCACCGCGGCGAGATCGAGCAGATCAAGGAGCTGCTGCTGACCGCGCGCGACCTCTGGCGCGGCTTCCAGGAGCTCGAGGAGGAGGGCGAGAAGCGGATCGCGGCCCGCCTGACCTTCCGGCTCGTCCACATCGCCGACATCCTGGCGGTGACGACGCCTGCCTGAGCTCGTCGTCAACGGCCAGACGTACGCGTCGCGCGCGGAGGTGGGCGCCACCCTGCTCGAGACGCTGCGCGGCGAGCTGGGCCTGACCGGGACGAAGATCGCCTGCGGCGAAGGCCACTGCGGCGCCTGCACGGTGCTGCTGGGCGGCGTGCCGGTGTTGTCCTGCATCACGCTCGTCCACACCGTCGGCGACCGCGAGGTGACGACGATCGAGGGCCTCCGCGACCATCCGCTCGTGCACTCGTTCGTCCGCGCGGACGCGCTCCAGTGCGGCTTCTGCACCCCCGGCCAGATCGTCTCGGCGGCGGCGCTCGTCGAGGCCGTCCCCGAGCCGAGCCGCGACGAGATCCGGCACCACATGGCGGGAAACATCTGCCGCTGCGGCGCGTACCCGCGAATCGAGGAGGCGATCCTGACGTGGCGCGACTGATCAAGACCGAGAAGGAGGTCGAGGGCCGCTACGAGGAGACGTGGGTCGTCGTCGAGGAGGACGTCCTCGACCAGTGGCCCGCCGGCCCACTGACCGTCGTCGGCCGCGACGCGGAGCGCAAGGACGGGCTCGAGCGCGCCCGCGGCGAGGCGCCCTATACCGCCGACCTCACCTTCCCCGGGATGCTGCACGCCGCCGTGCTCCGCAGCCCGTACGCCCGGGCGAACGTCAAGCGCCTCGATCTCGAGCCGGCCCGGCGAGCGCCCGGTGTCCGCGCGGTGGTCGGCCCAGGCGACGTCCACGTCCTCACCGACGAGCCGCGCTACCCGGGCCAGCCGGTGGCCGCAGTCGCCGCGGACACGTTCCGCCAGGCGCGCGAGGCCGTCCGCCTGATCGAGGTCGAGTGGGAGGAGCTCGAGCCGCTGCTCGACCCGGACGACGCGGTCGCGCGTGGCGAGCTGGTCGAGGAGGCCCGCCGCTACGAGCGCGGCGACCTGGAGCGCGGTTTGGCCGAGGCGGACATGGTCGTCGAGGCCGAGTACCGGACGCAGACGCTGCTCCACAACTGCATGGAGACCCACCAGTCGATCTGCCGCTGGCGCGGCGAGGGGAAGCTCGACGTCTTCATCTCGACGCAGTTCATCTGGGGCGTGCGCGACTCGCTCGCGCGTCAGCTCGGCCTGAACCCCGACGACGTGCGCGTCGTCTGCGAGTTCATGGGCGGCGGCTTCGGCTCGAAGAACGGCCCCGGCGACTACACCTACATCGGCGCCGAGCTGGCCAAGCGCACCGGGCGTCCCGTCAAGTGCGCGCTCACCCGACGCGAGGAGAACCTCGCCACCGGCAACCGCAACGCGACGATCCAGCGGCTCGTCGCCGGGGCGAAGGCCGACGGGACGCTGACCGCGCTGGGCGGCGAGTACGTGAACGCGGTCGGCTGGTCGGGCTTCTCGCCGATGACCGGCGGCCCGATGCAGTACCTCTACGCGTGCGACAACGTCCGCGTCGTGGAGCAGGGCGCGAGGCTGAACTCGCCGCCGAACGCGGCCTTCCGCGCGCCGGGCTTCGTCGAGGGCACGTTCGGGCTGGAGTGCCTGCTCGACGAGCTCGCAGCCAGGCTCGACCTCGATCCGCTCGAGCTCCGCCGCCGGAACCACCTCGACGCCGATCCCGAGGGCCGCTCGTACTCCTCCAAGAACCTGCTGGAGTGCTACCGGCTGGCCGACAAGCACTGGCAGCGCCGGGACGAGGTGCGGGCGCGCAGCGAGGGCTCGTGGAAGCGCGGCATCGGGCTGGCGAGCCAGGTCTGGTTCGGGGGCGGCGGGCCGCCCTCGTACGCGTGGGTGCGCGTCGGCGCCGACGGGCGAGCGGTGGTGGTGACCGCGATGCAGGACATCGGCACGGGCACGCGCACCGCGATGGCGCAGATCGCCGCCGAGGAGCTCGGGCTCCCGCTCGACCGCGTGGAGGTCGCGCTGGGCGACTCCGCCCGCGGCCCGTACGCGTCGATCTCGGCGGGCTCCTCGACCGTGCCGAGCATGGGCCCGGCCGTGCGGTCGGCGGCGGCCGACGCGGCGCGGCAGATCCTCGAGCTCGCCGCGCAGCGCTACGACAGGGAGCAGCGCGGGCTGTCGCTGAAGAACGGCCACGTCGTCGCGGAGGACGGCGGCTCGTGGCCGCTCGGGTCGGTCTGCGAGCTGCTCGGCGACGGCCAGATCCTCGGCACGGGCGCCCGCGGCCCGAACCCGACCGGGATGCGCGTGCTCACGTTCGGCGTCCAGGTCGCCGAGGTGGCGGTGGACGTCGAGACCGGCGAGGTGCGCGTCGAGCGCGTCGCCGCGATCCACGACGTGGGACGCATCGTCAACCCACTGGGGGCGCGCAGCCAGGTCGAGGGCGGGATCGTCCAGGCGATCGGGCACACGCTCTCGGAGGAGCGGCTGATCGACCCGGAGACGGGCACGGTGCTGACGCAGACGCTCGACGCCTACCGGATGCCGACGATCGCCGACATCCCCGAGATCGTCACGGAGTTCGTGGACGAGCCGGACACGCACCTGACGAACCTCGGCTCGAAAGGCCTCGGCGAGCCGCCGATCATCCCGACCGCCGCGGCGATCGCGAACGCGATCCGGGACGCGACCGGAGCCGACGTGCGCTCGGTGCCGGTGACGCGGGAGGAGATGCTGCGGGCGCTGCGGGAGCGTGTTGGAGCTCTTACGGCCTAGCTCGGTCCCCGAGGCCGTCTCCGCCCTCGGCGACGGCTCGGTCGCGCTCGCGGGCGGCACCGAGCTCGTGCCGCTGCTCCGCGACGGGCTCGTTCGCGCGGAGCGGCTCGTCCACGTCGTGGACGCCGTGCCGCGCGGGGTCGACGGCACGCGCATCGGGGCCGGTACCACGCTTGCCGAGCTGGAGGTCGATCCGCAGATCCCGGCGGCGCTGCGCGAGGCCTGCCGGCTCGCCGCGTCGCCGCAGCTCCGCTCGATGGGCACGATCGGCGGCAACCTCCTCCAGGCGACGCGCTGCTGGTACTGGCGGCTCGACTTCCCCTGCCGGCTGCACGGCGGCGACCGCTGCCATGCAGCGGAGGGAGTCCACCGCGAGCACGCGTTCTTCGCCAACGACTTCTGCGCGTCGGCCCACCCGTCCGACCCGGCAGCCGCGCTCGTCGCGCTCGGGGCGACGCTGCGCACCGACCGGCGCGAGCTGCCGGTGGCCGAGCTCTATCGCCTGCCGACCGCCGACGACGTTTCCACCACCACGCTCGAGCCGGACGAGCTGATCCTCGAGCTCGACGTCCCGTCCCCCGAGGGGAGCGTCTACCTGAAGGCGATGGACCGGCAGCGGTGGTCGTTCCCGATCGTCGGCGTCGCGGCAGCGCGGTCGGCCGGCGGCGTCCGGCTCGCGCTCGCCGGCGCGGCCCCGATCCCGTGGACGATCGCGTCGGAGGCCGACCTCGACGGGGCCACCCCGCTGCCGGGCACGGCCTACAAGCTCGACGTCGCGCGGGCGCTGGTACGGCGTGCCCTCGCACAGGTGTGAGCCGGCTCGCCTGGCTGCTGGCCGCGCTGGCGCTGGCCGGCTGCGGCGGCGGCGAGAGCGCGCCGCCTCCCGCCACGACCGGCGCCGGAGAGGGCGGCCCCTGCCGCGAAGTGGCCGAGCCCCAGCCGAAGCCGGAAGCGACGCTGGAGGCGCCCGCGGAGCTGCTGGACGCGGCGACCGAGCACCGCGTCCGGGTCGAGACGAGCTGCGGCGCGTTCACGATCACGCTCGACCTCGCGGACGCGCCGCGGGCGTCGGCTTCGTTCGCGGCCCTGGCGGAGCAGGGTTTCTACGACGGCACGGTCTTCCACCGGATCGTCCCGGGCTTCGTCGTCCAGGGCGGCGACCCGACCGGCACCGGCTTCGGCGGGCCCGGTTACACGACGGTCGACCCGCCGCCGGCCGGCACGAGCTATCCGCGCGGCGCGGTGGCGATGGCGAAGGCGGGCCCGGATCCCGCGGGCGCCGCCGGAAGCCAGTTCTTCGTTGTCACGGCGGACGCGGCGCTGCCGCCGGACTACGCGGTGATCGGCCGCGTGACGGACGGGCTCGACACGATCGACCGGATCGAGGCGCTCGGCGACGCGCAGACGGAGCTGCCGCGGCGGCCGGTCGTGATCGACCGGATGACCGTCGAGTCCGGTTGATCTGGGCGATCGTGCTCGCGGCCGGGGCGGCCACCCGCTTCGGCTCGCCGAAGCAGCGGCTGCTCCTGCCCGGCGTGCTCGAGCGAGTGCGGGCGAGCTCGGTGGACGACGTGCTCGTCGTGCTCGGGGCGCACGAGGTCGAGATCGACGCGCGCACGGTTCGCTGTCCCGACTGGGAACGGGGGATCGGCGCGTCGCTCCGCTGCGGCCTCGAGGCGCTGCCGGCGGAGGCCGAGGCGGCCGTGGTCGTCTTGGCGGACGGGCCGGACCTGGCCCCCGAGGCGATCGACCGGGTGCTCGAGGTCTGGCG
The DNA here is from genome assembly GCA_040905885.1 of Gaiellaceae bacterium. Taxonomy (GTDB): domain Bacteria; phylum Actinomycetota; class Thermoleophilia; order Gaiellales; family Gaiellaceae; genus JACVRU01. Next base: position 6,261 of record JBBDQR010000172.1, read on the forward strand.
CGAGAGCGCCGCCGAGGTCGTGGCCGCCACCTACGGCGGCGTGCGCCTGCACCCGGTGCTGCTGGCGCGCGTGGCCTGGGGCCGCGTGCCCGACGAGGGCGCGCGCCACCTGCCCGCCCTGCTCGTCCCCTGCGACGACCTCGGCGCGCCGGGCGACGTCGACTATCCGAGCTAGAGCGAGATCCGCAGCTCGGCGAGCTTCTGCTTGAGGTCGGGCGGCATCGGCGCGCCGGTCGCGCGCCGGACGAACATCCGCAGCTCCTCCTCGAAGCGGTACGCGCGCCGGCAGTACGAGCACTGCTCCAGGTGCTCCTCGGCCTCCAGCACCTCGGCCTCGGTCAGGACGCGGTCGAGGTAGGGCTGGAGAAGCTGTTCGCACTCGGCGCAATCGCACATCAGCCGATGGCCTCCTCGGCGAGCTGCTTCTTCAGGATACGTCGCCCGCGGTGCAGGCGGGACATGACCGTCCCGACCGGGATGTCGAGGATCTGCGCGGCCTCCGCGTAGCTGAAGTCGCCGATGTCCACGAGCACGATCACGTCGCGGAAGTCGTGTGGGACGGCCGAGAGCGCCTCGACGATCGAGTCCTGCGAGAGCCGCTCGTCGACGCGCTCCTCCTCGGTGATCTCGCCGCCCGCGTCCTCGAGCCGCTCGAAGAGGTAGTAGTCGCCGGCCTCGAGCGACTGGATGTCGGGCGTCCGCTGAAGCTTGCGGCCGCGGTCGATGTTGATGTTGGTGAGGATGCGGAGGAGCCAGGCGCGGAGGTTCGTGCCGGGGCGGAACTGGCGCCAGCTGCGGAAGGCGCGCGCATAGGTCTCCTGGACGAGGTCCTCGGCCTCTTCCCGCGAGTTGACCATGTGCCGCGCGACTCGGTAGACCTGATCTGCAAGCTCGAGCGCCTCCTCCTCGAAACGCACGCGGTCGCGTGCCTCTCTCGCGATTCGGCGTGCATCGGTCTCGGGGGTGGTCTCGCTCACCCGCGCGACCCTAGCAGCGCCTACCTACGAAAGATCGCAACGCGCGCCACGAGGGGGCTATTCCCGCTCGCGAAAGCCCGCGCGGGCCATTGCGTCGACGATCGCGCCCCTGCTCGTTCGCTCCTCGTCCCACGTGAGCGTCACCTGGCCGACGAGGTTCGCGTTCGCCTGCTCGAGCCCCTCGTGACCCTGGAGCGCCGCTGCGAGCCTCATCACGCAGCGCTCGCAGCGGATGCCGTCGACCTCGAGCGTCTCGGTCCGGGCGGCCATGCGCCTACCGTACCGTCCGCTCCACGAGGTCGGCGCAGACGGCGAGGAGCCCCTCTCGCTCGCCGATCTCCAGCTGCCGGTCCGCCTCGCAGGTCGGCTCGATCCCGAGCTCGAGCTCATTGGCTCCGACGAGCCGGTCCTCGTGGGGATGGGGGAGCCGCGCCCGCGGGCCGTAGTGTGCCGCCGCCCAGCGGGCCTCCTCGTAGAGCGCGCGGTCGGCCGGCGGGGGGTCGGCCTCGAGCAGCTCCGCGCAAAGGCGGTGCAGGAGCGTGACGAAGGCGACGGTGCGCTCGAGCTCGGTGGGCTGGTCGGCGATCCGGATCTCCAGCGTGCCGAACTTCGGGCTCGGCCGGGCGTCCCACCAGAGAGCGTTCACGTCCGACGCGAGTCCGAGCCGCACCATCCGCTCGACGGAAGCCTCCCAGTCGACCGGAGGAGCTCCGTGGCGCGGCAGCTGGCCGAGCACCTCGGCCCGGGTGGACAGGTGCCCGGTGGCGCGGCCGGCGAGGTACGGCGAGTTCGCGGACAGCGCCAGCACGAACGGAAGCCAGGGCAGCAGCCCTTCGAGCACACGCAGGCACGTGGCCAGGTCGGGCATGCCGACGTGGACGTGCAGGCCGTGGACGACCTGGCGGCGGGCGCTCACGCCGGCGTAGGCGACGAACTCGAGGTAGCGGGGCTCGTCGACGATCTCCTGCGCCTCGGGGTCGGCGAGCGGATGCGAGCCCGCGGCGGCGATCAGGAGGCCGTTCTCCGCGGCGACCTCGGCGGCGGCGGCGCGGAGCTCGCGCAGGCGCTCCCCGGCCTCGTCGGCCGTCTTGCAGACGGGCGTGTTCAGCTCGAGCATCGTGGCGAAGAGCTCCGTCTTGAAGCCCTCCTGGCCGAGGAAGTCGCGGACGCGGGGCGCGAGCTCGAGCGTGGCCGCGTCGAGGATCATCAGCTCCTCCTCGACGCCGAGCGTCAGGGGCTCGCTCTCAGTCCAGTTCACGCCGGGCGCTTGACGCCGTGGACCGGCCGCCCGGCCGCCTCCCAGGCGTAGTACGAGGCGCTCGGCCCGAAGTCGGGCTCGTACTCCACGACGCGCGGGTTCCGGCCGACCTCCTTCGCCCGCTGCGCGTGGCGCAGCAGGTTCGGGTCGTCCGAGTGCTCCCAGACGAGTATGAGATGCGCCGCCGTCATGAAGATGGCGACGAAGTCACAGCCGTCGGCGGGACAGGGGAAGGGGTCGGTCGAGACGCAGCACCAGCCCTCGTGGTCGGCGAACGCGTCCTCCCACCAGGCTGCCTCTTCCTCCTCCAGCTCCTCGTCGGCGAGGAGCAAGCGCCCGGGATCGATCCACTCGACCGGTTCCACGCGGGAAAGCTAGCGCCACAGGCCTTTCGTTCCGCGCCCCAGCTGAGGCCCCGGCTGTAGCATCGGTCGCATGGCCACGCTGCGCGTCGGCGACGCGAGCTACGAGATCGTCCGGCTCGAGGGCGACCGCGTCGGCCGCCTTCCCTACACGTCGCGGATCCTGCTGGAGAACCTCCTCCGCAACGGAGAGGACACCGGCCCGATCGCAGACTGGGACCCCCACGCGGAGCCCTCGCGCGAGATCGCCTACCGGCCGGCGCGGATCCTGCTCCAGGACTTCACCGGCGTGCCCGCGGTCGTCGACCTGGCCGCCATGCGGCACGCGATGCGCGAGCTGGGCGGCGACCCGGCGCGGATCAACCCGCAGATCCCCTCCGAGCTGGTGATCGACCACTCGGTGCAGGTGGACGAGTTCGCCACGCGCACGGCGATCTTCCGCAACGCCGAGCTCGAGTTCGAGCGCAACCGCGAGCGCTACGCCTTCCTCCGCTGGGGCCAGGGCTCCTTCGACAACTTCAAGGTCGTCCCCCCGAACACGGGGATCTGCCACCAGGTCAACCTCGAGTTCCTCGGCCGCGTCGTCGAGTCGCGGGACGGGCAGGCCTTCCCGGACACGCTGCTCGGCACCGACTCGCACACGACGATGATCAACGGGCTCGGCGTGCTCGGCTGGGGCGTGGGCGGGATCGAGGCGGAGGCGGCGATGCTCGGCGAGCCGGTCTCGATGCTCGTGCCGCAGGTGGTCGGCTTCCGGCTCACGGGCGAGCTGCGCGACGGCGCGACCGCGACCGACCTCGTCCTGACCGTCACCCAGATCCTGCGGGAAACGGGCGTCGTCGGGAAGTTCGTCGAGTACTTCGGCCACGGCCTCGCGCGGCTGCCGATCGCCGACCGCGCGACGATCGGAAACATGTCCCCCGAGTACGGGGCGACCTGCGGCTTCTTCCCGGTCGACCAGCAGACGATCGACTACCTGCGCCTCACGGGCCGGCCCGAGGAGCGGATCGCGCTCGTCGAGGCCTACTGCAAGGAGAACATGCTCTGGCACGACCCGGAGGAGGAGCCGACCTACTCCGAGATGGTCGAGCTCGACCTCGGCGACGTCGAGCCGAGCCTCGCGGGGCCCCGCCGGCCGCAGGACCGGGTGCCGCTCGCCGACGCGAAGTCGTCCTTCCTCGCCCAGCTGGAGACGTTCGGCGTCGCCTACGAGGGCCACGACGAGGCCGTCGCCGAGACCTTCCCCGCCAGCGACCCGACTGCCGAGCAGGCCCCGGGCGGAGAGGAGCCACGCGCGGCCCCCTCGCCCGTCGCGGTGGCGGAGCCGCAACGCCATCGCGTTCCCGTCCGCGGCACGGACTACGAGCTCGAGCACGGCTCGGTCGTGATCGCGGCGATCACGAGCTGCACGAACACCTCGAATCCCCAGGTGATGGTCGGCGCCGGGCTGCTGGCGAAGAGGGCGGTCGAGCTCGGGCTGAAGCAGAAGCCGTGGGTCAAGACGAGCCTCGCGCCAGGCTCGAAGGTCGTCACCGAGTACTACGAGGCGGCCGGCTTGACGCAGTACCTCGAGGAGCTCGGCTTCAACACCGTCGGCTACGGCTGCACGACCTGCATCGGGAACTCAGGGCCGCTGGCGGAGGAGATCTCGGAGGCTGTCGCCGAGGGCGACCTCGTCGTCTGCTCCGTGCTCTCCGGCAACCGGAACTTCGAGGCGCGCATCCATCCCGAGGTGAAGGCGAACTACCTCGCCTCGCCGCCGCTCGTCGTCGCCTACGCGATCGCCGGCCGGATGGACGTCGACCTGGTCAACGAGCCGCTGGACGGCGACGTCTACCTGCACGACATCTGGCCGTCACCCGAGGAGATCCAGCGGGTGATCGCCGAGTCCGTGCGCGGCGAGATGTTCACGCGCACGTACGCCGACGTCTTCACCGGGGACGAGAGCTGGCGCGAGCTGCCCGAGCCCGAGGGCGACCTCTTCGCCTGGGAGCCCGACTCGACCTACGTCCGCCGGCCGTCCTACTTCGACGGGATGGCGCGTGAGCCCGAGCCGGTCGGCGACGTCCTGGGCGCGCGCTGTCTCGTCATGGTCGGCGACTCCGTCACGACCGACCACATCTCTCCCGCCGGCGCGATCAAGCCGGAGAGCCCGGCCGGCGAGTACCTGATCGGGCACGGGATCGAGCGCAAGGACTTCAACTCGTACGGCTCACGCCGCGGCAACCACGAGGTGATGGTGCGCGGGACGTTCGCCAACGTACGGCTGAAGAACCTGCTCGTCCCGGGCTCGGAGGGGACGTGGACGGTGCACCTGCCCGACGGCGAGGAGATGACGATCTTCGACGCCGCGACGCGCTACCAGGCGGAGGGCGTGCCGACGATCGTGATCGCCGGCCAGGAGTACGGCTCGGGGTCGTCGCGCGACTGGGCGGCGAAGGGGCCGAACCTGCTCGGCGTGCGCGCCGTGATCGCCGAGTCGTACGAGCGGATCCACCGCTCGAACCTGCTGATGATGGGGATTCTGCCGCTCCAGTTCCTGCCCGGCGAGAGCCCCGCATCGCTCGGGCTGACCGGGAGCGAGCAGTTCGACGTGGTCGGCGTCGAGAACGGCGAGGCGCGCGAGGTGACCGTGCAGGCGGACGGGACGGAGTTCCGCGCCCGAGTCCGGCTCGACACGCCGAACGAGCGCGAGTACTTCCGCCACGGCGGCATCCTCCCCTACGTGCTGCGGCGGCTACTCGCCGCCTGAGTCAGTCGAAGAACGTGTCCGCGTCCGAGTAGGGCGGGGCGCAGCAGCAGAGGAAGCGGAGCGGCGCGGCGCCGTCCGCCCGGATCTGGTGCCAGGCACCGGGCGGGATGAGGATCGCCGCCCCCGGCCCGACGCGCGCCCGCTCGCCGTCCACCTCCAGCTCGCCCTCGCCGTCGAGCAGCACGTAGAGCTCCTCGCTGCGGGCGTGGTAGTGACGCTGCGTCGCCTGCCCCGGCTCGAGCCAGGCCTCGGCGAGGCTCTGGTTCGCCGTCCCCCCGAGCTCCGCATCGAGCAGCACGCGGATGGTGCTGCCGTCCTTCGTCGTGAACGGCTCCGCCTGCTCCCGCGAGCGCACCTCCACCCGGCGAGCCTACACTTGCCGGCCCGGGGTGCTCCCGCCGGACGCGGGGGCTGAGATCACACCCGTCGAACCTGATCCGGGTAATGCCGGCGAAGGGAGGAGCATGATCGGCCAAGGCTGGGGAATCGGGCTCGCGGTCGGCTCGCTGCTGACCTTCGCCGCGATCGCCGTCGCCGCCGTCCGCCGAGCGGGGCCGGCGAGCCGCGACCACTACCTCACCGCGCGAGGATCGCAGGGCGCGCTGCCGCTCGGACTCAGCTTCTTCGCCTCCGTGCTCGGCGCTTGGATCCTCTTCTCGCCGCCGGAGGTCGGGACCTTCGCGGGTCTGCTCGGCATCGCCGGCTACGCGCTCGGACAGGCGATCGCCGTGGCGGTGTTCGCCGTCGTCGGGCCGCGCGTCCGCGCGCTCTCCCCGGGCGGCACGACGCTGCTCGGGTTCGTCCGCGAGCGCTATGGCCGCGCGAAGCACGCGTACGTCGCCGGCGTCTCGGTCCTCTACATGTTCGTCTTCCTGACCGCCGAGCTGACGGCCGTCGGCGGGGCGCTCTCGCTGCTCGCCGGAGTCGACCCGCTGGTGCCGATCGTCGCGGTCGCGGCGGTGACCGCCGCCTACACCGCGTACGGGGGACTGCCGGCGTCGATCGTCACCGACCGCTGGCAGGCCTGGCTCGTGCTCGGCCTCGTCGCGGCGGCCGCCGTCGCGGTCGCCGCCGAGGTCGGAGATCCCGGAGCGAGAGCCGAGGCCGCGGGACTCACGCGCGTCGACCGGCCCGGCGCCGAGGTGCTCGTCGTGCTCGTGATCGCGATCACGGCCGCGAACCTCTTCCACCAGGGCTTCTGGCAGCGCGTCTGGGCCGCCCGGAGCGACGCCGAGCTCAGACGGGGCGTGCTCGGCGGCGGCCTCCTCATCCTCCCCGTCGTCTTCGTCCTCGGACTGGCTGGCATGGTCGCGGCCGGCTCGGAGGGAGTCGAGGTCCCCTCGCTCGCGCTCTTCGAGCTGCTCGAGGCCCTGCCCGCGCCGGCGATCGCGCTCGTCGTCGTGCTCGCCGTCGCGCTGGTCGCCTCGAGCGTCGACACGCTTCAGAACGCGCTCGCGGCGCTGATCTCGGTCGACCTGAGCGCCGGCCGGATCGGCCTCGCCGGCGCGCGCGGCCTGACGGTCCTGCTCACGATCCCGGCGGCCGCGATCGCGGCCGAGGGCCTCAGCGTGCTCCGGCTCTTCCTCGTCGCCGACCTGCTCGCGGCGACGATCGCGATCCCGGTCTTCCTCGGGCTGTGGGTGCGCGTGCCCGCGGCAGCCGCGATCGGCGGCGCGGTGGCGGGGCTCGTTTCCGTGGTCGTTGCCGGCTGGCTGGACGAGGGCAGCCTGGCGGACGGCTTCCGGCTGCTCACGCTGCCCGCCGGGCCCGCGTTCAACGCATTCGTGGCCGCGATCCTGGGCTCCGGGCTGGTCACGGCCATCCTGGCAGGAGCGTTGGGAGATGCGCAGAAAGGCTTTACGAAGTCGTCATAGGCGCTCGCTACGGTGCCTCGGTCTTTCGGACCGCGATCCATCGAGAGGAGTCGATGAGGGTGCTTTCGATCCGCCGTGCCTTGCTCGTAACGCTGCTCTTTGCCGTGCTCACCCCTGCGAGCGCGTCCGCCGCGCCGCGCATGTGGGTCGGCTTCCAGGACGATCCCAGCTTCCGCTGGGTCGACGAACGCTCCGTGCTGCTCGACAGGGCGGCGGAGGCGAACGCGACGGTCCTCCGCACGACCGTCTACTGGTCGAAGGTCGCCCCCACCCGGCCGGCCAACGCCGCGGATCCGTTCGACCCGGCGTACGTGCTCGACGACTTCGACGAGTTCGTCCGCGGCGCGCAGCAGCGCGGCATCGAGGTCATGGTCACGATCTGGGGCACACCGAAGTGGGCCGGCCCGGCGCAGAACCGGCTGCCGCGGCGGCTCGCCGACTTCCAGAACTTCACGCGCGCGCTCGCGTCCCGCTATTCGGGCCGCTACGCCGACTACCCGCACGTTCGCTTCTTCTCGATCTGGAACGAGCCGAACCGCGGCCTCTTCCTCTCGCCGCAGTTCGACAAGCGGGGCCGCTCGGTCGCGCACAAGGAGTACGCGAAGCTGGCGCGGGCGGGCTACGCCGGGATCAAGGCCGGCAACCGGCAGGCCGTCGTCGCCATCGGCGAGACCGCCTCCAACGGGCGCGACAGGAAGGTCTCGCGCGTCGACCGGCAGGACACCCACTCGCCGGGCAAGTTCGCCGAGCTGCTCAGCAAGCTACGCCCGCGGCTCAAGCTCGACGCCTGGGCGCACCACCCGTATCCGACCTCGCCGTCGATGAAGCCGACCCAGAAGATGCGCTGGCCGAACGTCAGCCTCGCGAGCCTGCCCGTCTTCGAGAAGTCGCTCGACACCTGGTTCGCGCGCAAGAACGTGCCGGTCTGGATCACCGAGTACGGGCACGAGACGAAGCCCGACAAGCGCGGCATCTCGCCGGCCACGCAGCGCGCCTATCTGTCGAAGGCGTTCTCGATCGCCCGCAAGGACGCGCGCGTCCAGATGTTCGTCTGGTTCATCCTCAACGACCGCAGGACCGTCCCCTGGGAGAGCGGCCTGCTCACCGCAACCGGTGCTCCGAAGCCCGCCTTCGCGACCTTCGCCGCGCTGGCCGGGGCGGTGGACGCGCGGAACGCGATCGTCGAGGTGAGAGGAGCCAATCCGCTCGTCCGGATCTCGGCCCTGCCGATGGGCTACTACAGCGCCTCCGGCTCCCCTGTCGGCGTGGCCTGGCAGGTGTGGCAGGGAGGCACGGTGCTCGCCGGCGGCGAGCCGCTGCTGCCCCTGGACGCCGACGGCTGGTTCAGCCTGCGGCCCGAGTTCACCCCGCTGCCCGGAAACACCTACACGCTCACCATCCGGGCGAACCAGGAGACCGGCGTGATCGTCGAGCGGACGATCACTCTCGTCGCTCCGAGGCTCAGCACCAAGAGGTAGCGAGGACGCGTCGCCGGGCCGGAGCTAGGCTCCGGCCCGGTGCGCTCCCTCGCCGTTCTCGGCAACCTCTCGCGGGACGTCGTCGACGGCGGCCCGCCGAGGGCCGGCGGCGCCCCCTACTACGCGGCGCAGGCGCTCCGGGTGATCGGCTTCCCGGCGCGGATCGCGACGAAGTGCGCTCCGGGCGACCGTGGGCTCGTGCGCCAGGTGGCGGCGCTCGGAGTCCCGGTCTCATGGCGGCCGGCCGCCTCGACCGCTTCCT
>JBBDQR010000173.1:0-15202 GCA_040905885.1 Gaiellaceae bacterium
GCGCGGGGGGGGGGGGCTTCCACCGCGCCGGGGCCGGGGCAGCGCGCCAGCCGGCGCGCGTCGCGCTCGGCGCCTGGCGGTGGCCGGCGGTCGCGTTCTGCGGGCTCGTGCTCGCGTTCTTCCTCGTCGTGCCCGTCGTCGTGCTCGCGTACTGGTCGGCCCGCGCGGCGTCGTTCGACCTCGCCTGGGCGGCGTCGGGGCGCTCGCTGCTCGCGTCGGCGCTCGCGGCGGCGGCGGCCGTCGTGCTCGTGCTCCCGGTGGCGGTGCTGGCTCAGCGGCACGGACGCTGGTGGACGCGGCTGCTCGAGCGGCTGTCCTTCGCGGGGAACGCGCTTCCGGGGATCGTGATCGCGCTCTCGCTCGTCTTCTTCGCCGCGAACTACACGCCGTTCGTCTACCAGACGCTCGCCCTGCTCGTGCTCGCCTACGTCGTCCGGTTCTTCCCGCAGGCGCTCGCGGGGGTGTCCTCTGCGCTGAACGCCGTCAACCCGCGCGTGGAGGAGGCGGCGCGCGGGCTCGGCCGAGGGCCCTGGTCGGTGCTGCTGACCGTGACCGTGCCGCTCATCCGGCCGGGGATGCTCGCCGGCGCCGCGCTCGTCTTCCTGAGCGCGATGAAGGAGCTGCCCGCCACCCTCCTCCTGCGCCCGATCGGCTTCGACACCCTGGCGACCGAGATCTGGAAGTTCACGTCCCTCGGCGCATACTCGCGCGCCGCGCCGCCCGCGCTGCTGCTGATCGCGCTCTCCGCCCCCCTCGTCTACCTGCTCACCGTCCGCAGCGAGGGAGAGGCGGACGCGCCGGGATAGAGTAGGGCCGCAATGGCGCAGGGCCACTCGATCGACGAGTACCTCGAGACGATCTACTTCCTCGCCTTCCCGATCGGCGAGTACCGGCCCATGACCTCCGGCTCGCCGGCCACTCTCGCGACGCGCGTGGCCGAGATGCTCGGCGTCTCGCGCGCGTCCGCCGGGGAGATGCTGAAGCGGCTCGAGGCCGAGGGGCTGATCGAGCGCGGCACGCAGAAGGAGGCGCTGCTGACGCAAACCGGCCGCGCCCGCGCCGAGAAGGTCGTGCGCAAGCACCGCATCATCGAGCGGCTCCTGACCGACTTCATGGGCTACACGGCGGCCGAGTCGCACGTCCACGCGGACGAGCTCGGCGACACGTTCACCGAGGACATGATCGAGCGGATCGCGGAGCGGCTCGGCAATCCCGAGCGCTGCCCGCACGGCTGGCCCGTGAACACGGAGTTCGAGCAGGAGGAGAACCGCCAGCTGACGCCGCTCTCGGAGCTCGAGGTCGGTGCCCGCGCGACGATCGTCCGGCTCGCCGAGCACGACGGCGACCTGCTCCACTGGTTCTACGAGCAGGGGCTGGAGCCGGGGCGCGAGATCGAGGTCAGCGACGCGCAGCCCGCAGCGGGCCAGCTGACCGTCCGCCTGAACGGCGACGAGTGCGCCGTCGGCGAGAAGGCCGCGGCCGGGCTCTTCGTCCGCCCCGCCTAGAGCTCCCGCAGCTCGCCGGTCTCGACGTCGTAGATCCGGCCCGACGCGGAGAACCCGTCCGGCAGGAGCGGCGACTCGAGGATCCGGCGGACGCCGTCGCGGACCGCCTCCTCGACGTCGTCGTAGGGAAGGAGCTCGGTCTCGAGCGTCTCGATCCCGCACCCGGTGTGGCCCACGACCAGCGCCTGTCGCGTTCCCATGAACGTCGACGAGACGGCGAGCGAGCGGAGCACGTCGTCCGTGACCACGGCGCCCGCGTTCCGGAGCACGTGCGCGTCCCCGAGCTCGAGCCCGAGCTGCCGCAGCGGCTCGAGGCGGGCATCCATGCAGGTGACGACGACGAGGCGCCGCGCCGGTGCGGGGGGGATCACTCGAACCGAACGGTAACCGTGTCGAACCCGAGCGCGCGCAGCAGGCTCTCGAGCATCGTCCTCGTGTTCACCCGCGCCCGCTCGCGCAGGGCGTCGTTCTGCTCCGCCGCCTCGGCCAGGCGGCGCTGCGCGGCGAGGTAGACCTCCCGCTGCGCGTCAGAATCGTCGGAGAAGAGCGAGCTGATCTCGTTGAACACCCCGCGTCGCCGGTCGTAGACGTAGCTCTGCTCGAGATCCAGCCGCGGCCGGTCGACGCGCGGCTCCGGCAGCACGACCGTCGCCTCGCTGGCGCCCGAGACCTCGACCGCGTCGCTGCCGAGGCCGGAGAAGTCGACGGCGACGTCCACGTCCCCGACGGCGACGAACAGCGTCCGCTCGCCGAGCAGGCCTGCGGGCAGCGGCGTGTCGCGCTCGATGTCGACGACCACCTCGTAGTGGCCGCTCGCGGCCCGGTAGTCGCTCAGGTCGCGGAGCGACTGGAGCACGGCGGGACGGCTGCGGTCGACCGTCTCCGAGGCGAACGGGTTCGGGAACGAGGGGATCAGGCCGGGCAGCCAGTCGCGCACGCCGACGAGCAGGACGACGGCGACGGCGACGGCGATCAGCGCGCCCCAGGGGATGCCGGCCGGCGGCCGCCTGTGCGGCGGGCGCGGCGGGCTCGCGCGCTCACGTTCCGGGGCTGCGACGCCCATGACGGGCTCCTACCCCGGGCGCGGGGAAGCTACGCGTCGTGGACGTCGACCGCCGCGAGCGGCGGTACGGCGAGCGCGGGCGGGCCGTTCAGGCCCGCGGCGGAGCGCAGCACGGCGGCCTTGTCGGTGCGCTCCCACGTGAAGTCGTGGTCGTCGCGCCCGAAGTGCCCGTAGGCGGCCGTCTTCGCGTAGATCGGCCGCAGCAGGTCGAGGTCGCGCAGGATCGCCGCCGGCCGCAGGTCGAAGTGCTCCCGCACGAGCTCCTCGATCCGCTCCTCGTCGACGTGCGCCGTTCCGAACGTGTGGACGGCGACCGAGATCGGATGAGCGACGCCGATCGCGTAGGCGACCTGGATCTCGCAGCGGTCGGCCAGCCCGGCGGCGACCACGTTCTTGGCCACGTACCGCGCGGCGTAGGCACCCGAGCGGTCGACCTTCGTCGGGTCCTTCCCGGAGAAGGCGCCGCCGCCGTGCCTCGCCGCGCCGCCGTACGTGTCGATGACGATCTTCCGGCCGGTGAGCCCCGTGTCGCCCATCGGCCCGCCGATCACGAACTTCCCCGTCGGGTTGACGTAGAGGAAGTCGCGGTCCTCGAGCAGCCGCCGCTCGTCGTACAGCTCTGCGGGCAGGATCGGGTGCAGCACCCGCTCGGCGACGTCCGGCTTGATCAGCGTCTCGCAGTCGACCCCGTCCTTGTGCTGGGTCGAGACGAGCAGCCGCTCGATCTCCACCGGCCGCTGGCGCCCGTGGGCGTCGACCTCGTAGCGAACGGTCACCTGGGCCTTCCCGTCGGGCCGCAGGTAGACGAGCTCGCCCGCCTTGCGCACTTCCGCGAGCCGCTTGCAGATCTTGTGCGCGAGCAGGATCGGCAGCGGCATCAGCTCGGGCGTCTCGCGCGTCGCGTAGCCGAACATCATTCCCTGGTCGCCCGCGCCGATCCGGTCGAGCGGGTCGTCGTCGCCGGGGTCGTGCTGCACCTCGTAGGAGGCGTCCACGCCCTGCGCGATGTCGGGGGATTGCTCGTCGATCGCGACGACGACGCCGCAGGTGTACGCGTCGAAGCCCCATTCGGAGTGCGTGTAGCCGATCTCGGCGATCCGGTCGCGCACGATGCGCGGGATGTCGACGTAGATGTCGGTCGTGATCTCGCCGGCGACCACGACGAGGCCGGTCGTGATCAGCGTCTCGCAGGCGACGCGGCCGTCCGGGTCGTCGGCGAGGACGGCGTCGAGGACGCTGTCCGAGACCTGGTCGGCGATCTTGTCGGGGTGGCCCTCGGTGACCGATTCCGAGGTGAAGAGGAACTCGCTCGCGGACACGAAGGGAAACCCTAGCGACCCTCGGCGGTCGGCTGCCGCTGCATCAGCCGGGCGATCAGGCTGGACAGGTCCTCGCCGGCCAGCACCGAGCAGACGCCCTCCGTGATCGGCATCTCGACGCCGAGGCTGTGCGACAGGTCGCGCAGCACGGGCGCGGTCGTGATCCCCTCCACGACCTGCCCGATCGCGGCCTCCGCCTCCTGCGCCGTCCGGCCCTGCGCGATCAGCTCGCCCGCGCGGCGATTGCGGCCCGACGGGTGCCAGCAGGTGACGATCAGGTCGCCCATTCCGGCGAGCCCCGAGAACGTGTCCGGCTGCGCGCCGCCCGCCTCGCCCAGCCGCGCCATCTCGACCAGCCCCCGCGTGATCAGGGCCGCCTTCGCGTTGTCGCCGAGGCCCATGCCGTCGACGCCCCCGGCCGCGAGCGCGATCACGTTCTTCGCCGCCGCGCAGAGCTCGACGCCGACGAGGTCGGGGTTGACGTAGACGCGGAAGGTGCCGGAGTTGATCTCGGCCTGGAGGCGCGCGGCGAGCTCGGCGTCCTCGCTCGCGATCACCGTCGCGGTCGGCAGGCCGTCGCCGATCTCCTCGGCCATGTTCGGCCCGGAGAGCACGGCCACCTTCCGTCCCGCGACGAGCGTGGAGAGGCGGCTGCCGGTGGCGGGGTCGAGCCCCTTCGTCAGGCTGAGCACCGGCGCCGTGCCGGGGACGGCTGCCACGACCTCTGCGAACACGCGCGAGGGCACCGCCAGCACCACGAGGTCCGCCTCCTCGTAGGGCGCGTTCTCGATCCCGCTCGCGCCGATGCCGGCGAGGTCGACGCCCGTGGCGTAGCGGGGGTTGCGGAGCGTCCGGTTGATCGCGGCCGCCTGCTCGTGGTCGCGGCAGGCGAGCCAGACGTCGTGCCCGCGCTCGCGCAGGACCGCGGCGAACACCGTCCCCCACGTACCGCAGCCCACCACGACGGCCCGCATCGCTACGAGCGTCGCACGAAATCGATCGAGACGGGAACCCCTTCGAGCCCGAAGCGGCGCCGCAGCTCGTTCTCGACCCAGTAGCCGTAGTCGCGCGTGACGAGGCCCGGGTCGTTGACCCAGATCCTGAACCGGGGCGGCCGGGTCTGCACCTGCGAGGTGTAGAGCAGGTTGAGCCGCCGGTTGCCCCGCGCGGGCGGCTGCCGGGCGGCGCGCAGCTCGGCGAGCGCGCGGTTCAGCGTCGGCGTGGGCACGCGGCTCGTGTGCTTGCGGAAGAGCTCCTCGACGCCCTCGAACAGCCGCCCGATCCCGCGGCCGCTGTGCGCCGAGACGGCGATCACGGGCGGCCGCTGCCGCAGCCGGCGCAGGAGCTCCGGACGCACCTCCTCGAGCCGGATCGTCGTCACGTCCCACTTGGCGAGCACGACGAGGGTCGAGCACTGCGCCTTACGGGCCACGTCGGCGACGGCGACGTCCTGGTCGACGAGCCCCTCCGACGAGTCGACCACGACGAGCGCCACGTCGGCGCGCTCGGCCGCCTCGATCGTCCGCAGCTCCGAGTAGTACTCGACGTCCTGGCGGTGACGGCGCTTGCGGCGGATGCCGGCCGTGTCGACGAGCACGAAGGTCCTCCCTTCGCGCTCGAAGATCGTGTCGATCGCGTCGCGCGTGGTGCCCGGGGTCTCGGAGACGATCACGCGATCCTCGCCGAGGAGCGCGTTGAGCAGCGAGGACTTGCCGACGTTCGGGCGGCCGAGGATCGCCACGCGAATCGCCTCCGCCCCCACCTCCATCCGGCCGCGCCCGGGCAGCCGATCGAGCACCTCGTCGAGCAGGTCGCCCGTCCCGTACCCGTGCATCCCGGAGATCGCGACCGGGTCGCCGAGCCCGAGCGCGTGGAATTCCAGCGCGAGCGCTTCGCGCCCGGGCGTGTCGACCTTGTTGGCGATCACGAGCACCGGCCGGTGCGAGCGGCGCAGGATCTCCGCGATCTCCTCGTCGCCGGGCGTGATCCCCACGTGCGCGTCGACCACGAAGAGGACGAGGTCGGCCTGCTCGATCGCCGCGCGCGCCTGCTCCGCGATCTGGCGCGTGATCGGCGACGGGTCCGCGACGTCGACACCGCCGGTGTCGATCAGGAGGAAGCGCTTGCCGCGCCATTCGCAGACGAGCTCCTTCCGGTCGCGCGTGACGCCGGGCAGCTCGTGCACGACGGCGGCGCGCGTCGCGGTCAGCCGGTTGACGAGCGTGGACTTGCCCACGTTCGGGAAGCCGATGATCGCGACGGTGCCGAGCAGCTCCTCCGGCTCGGGCAGGGCCTCGGCTGTTTCCCGCTCCGGCGCCGGCGAAGCCGGCGGCTCCGCTCCTTCTCCCGCTCCGGCGCCGGCGAAGCCGGCGGCTGCGCTCTCGGCCGGCTCCGTCGAGCCTACGCCGGTGTCGCCTCCGTCGAGCCTACGGCTCATGACGGCGGCGTCGCCCGCCGCGGCCTGCCCTGTGCGTGTATCCCCACGAGCCATTCCCACAGCCGCCGGATCTCCCGCTGGATCTCGCCCGAGGCCTCACGGTAGCCCTTCGCGCCTCGCGGCAGCCCCTCGAACCGCATCGGCGCCCCCCACGCGATCGAGACCGGGTGGAAGTTGCCCGGGCGCCAGTGCTGCGAGCCGTGGATGGCGGCGCAAACGACCGGGACGTCCTCCTGGATGGCCACCATGGCGGCGCCGGACTTCACCTCGCCGAGGACGCCGGCGCGTTGGCGCGTACCCTCGACGAAGAGCCCGAGCGCGTCGCCGCGGCGGACGACGTCGCGCATCAGCCTCACCGCCTCCCGGTCGGACTCGCCCCGGCGCACGGCGAACGTCCCGAAGGCGCGGATCAGCTGGCCGAGCCCGGGCACGTCGTGCGCCTCGCGCTTGGCCATGTAGTACATCGTCCGCGGCGACGCCGTCCCGAACGCTCCGGGGTCGAGCCAGGAGAAGTGGTTGAGCGCGACGACGAGGCCCCCCTCGCGCGGGACCCGCTCGGCGCCGTAGCTGCGCAACGGCGCGAAGACGCGGATGAGCGAGCCGAGCGTGAGCCGCCCGATCACCCAGGCGACGTCGACCCTGTTCATGCGACGTGCGCGCCGGCCCGCCGCACCAGCTCCTCGATCCGCTCGACCACCTCGTCCACGGAGAGGTCGGTCGTGTCGATCTCGACGGCGTCCTCGGCCGGCTCCATCTGCGGCGCGTCGCTCGCGTCGCGCATCTGCAGGTCGGTGCCGAGCGCGTCGGCGCCGAGCCCGGGCCGCTCGGCCAGCCGGCGGCGGGTTCGCTCCTCCTGGTCGGCGACGAGGTAGACCTTGACCTCGGCGCCGGGGGCGACGACCTTGCCGATGTCGCGGCCTTCGATCACGACGTCGCCCTCCTCGCCGAGCTCGCGCTGCCGCTCGCGCATCACCGCGCGGACGGGCTGCTGGCGGGCGACGACGGGGACGGCGCGGTCGATCCGCGGCTCGCGAATGGGGCGGGTGACGTCGTGGCCGGCGATGTAGACGCGGTCGGCGTCGCGGAAGGCGACCGGGTTGGCCCGCGCGAGCGCGACGAGCTCGTCCGTGTCCTCGAGGTCGAGGCCGCGGTCGAGCGCGAGCCAGGTGAGCGCCCGGTACATGGCGCCGGTGTCGAGATAGCGGAAGCCGAGCCGCTCGGCGAGCCGCCGGGCAACCGTGCTCTTGCCGGCGCCGGCCGGCCCGTCGATGGCGACGATCATCGTTGCGTGACCGAGTCGAGGAGCTCGAAGAACCCGGGGAAGCTTATAGCGACCGCCTCGGCGCCCCCGACCTCGACGCCCGCGCGCGAGACGAGCCCGGCGACCGCCCCGAGCATCGCGATCCTGTGGTCTCCCCCTGAGTCCATACCCCCACCCTTAGGGCGGGAGGGAACCCCACGTACCCGGAGCCCATCATCGCTCGCCGAGACGCGGATGCCAAGGCCGCGTAACGCATTCGACACTGTTTCGATCCGGTCCGTTTCCTTGTGCCGCAGCTCCTCCGCGCCGGAGAGGACGCTCTCGCCGCGCGCCATTCCGGCCGCGAGCGCCCACAGCGGCAGCTCGTCGACGAGCCGCGGGACCTCCTCGGCTCCGATCGCCGTCGCCACGAGCTCGGCCGAGCGCACCTCCAGGTCGCCGACCGGCTCGCCGCCGATCCGGCGCCGGTTGTAGACCGCGATCCGGGCGCCCATCCGCTCGAGGACGTCGAGCAGACCCGTCCGCCGCGGGTTCAGCCCCACGCCGTGGATCGTCAGGTGGGACTCCGCGAGCAGCGACGCCGCGACGAGGAACGGCGCCGCCGACGAGAAGTCGCCCGGCACCTCCACCGACTCCAGCAGCAGCCGCTCGGCGCGGTCTACCGAGACGGACTTCGGCCGCCGGGACACGCGCGCGCCCGCCGCCTCGAGCATCAGCTCGGTGTGATCGCGCGTCGGCGCCGGCTCCACCACGGTCGTCCGGCCCTCCGCGAGGAGCCCCGCGAGCAGCACGGCGGACTTCACCTGTGCGCTCGCCACCGGCAGCTCGTAGTCGATCCCCTGGAGCGGCGCGCCCCGTACGACCACCGGCGCCCGCCCGTCCGCCGTCTCCACGGACGCCCCCATGCGGCGCAGCGGCTCCGCCACGCGCTCCATCGGCCGCGCCCGCAGCGACTCGTCGCCGGTCAGCTCGAACTCTCGTCCCTCCTGTCCCGCCAGCAGACCCGTCAACAGCCGGATCAGCGTGCCTGCGTTTCCGCAGTCGACCGGGGCCCTCGGCTCCGCGAGCCCGCTCAGCCCGACGCCGCGCACGACGAGCGTGTCCACGTCCTCCTCCACCACCTCGGCCCCGAGCGCCCGCGCCGCCGCGATCGTCGACTCGGTGTCCGCCGACCGCCCGAACCCCGCCACCCGCGTCTCGCCCTCGCAAACCGCTCCGATCAGCACCGCCCGGTGGGAGATCGACTTGTCGCCCGGCACGCCGATGTGCCCGGCGAGCGCGGCTCCCGGCTCGACCCGCACGAAGCTCAGCCGATCTCGTTGCCCATCAGGGCGACGAGCGCGCGGATCTCATCGGCGAAGGCGCCGAACTCTCCGACCGGGATCTGCTGCGGGCCGTCGCAGAGCGCCTCCTCGGGCCGGGGATGCACCTCGACGATGATCCCGTCGGCGCCCGCCGCCACCGCCGCACGCGCCAGCGGGCCGACGAGCTCGCGCCTCCCCGCGGCGTGAGACGGGTCGACGATCACCGGCAGGTGCGTCTCCTGCTTCAGCACGGGGACGGCGCCGATGTCGAGGGTGTAGCGGGTCGAGCGCTCGAAGGTGCGGATCCCGCGCTCGCAGAGGATGACCTGCTCGTTGCCTTCCTTGACGACGTACTCCGCCGCCATCAGCAGCTCCTCCACCGACGCGGCCGGCCCGCGCTTGAGCAGCACCGGCTTGCCGACGCTCCCGACCTCGGACAGCAGGGAGAAGTTCTGCATGTTGCGGGCGCCGATCTGGATCACGTCGGCGACGGCGACGACCGCGTCCACGTGGCGCGGATCCATCAGCTCCGTCACCAAAGGCAGCCCGGTCTCCTCGCGGGCTTCGGCGAGGATCGCCAGCCCCTCCTCCCCCAGTCCCTGGAACGCGTACGGGGACGTCCGCGGCTTGAAGACGCCGCCGCGCAGCATCGACGCGCCGGCCGCGGCCACCGCGCGCGCCGTCTCGAGCGTCTGCTCGCGGTACTCGACCGTGCACGGCCCTGCGACGAAGCCGAAGAAGCCGCCGCCGATCCGCCGCCCGCGCACCTCGATCACCGTCGGGTCGGCGACGAGCTCCCGCGACACGAGCTTGTACGGCTTCAGGATCGGCAGCACCTGCTCGACGCCGGGGAAGCCCTCGAGCGGCAGCCCCGCGAGGAGCTCCCGCTCCCCGATCGCGCCGATCACGGTCCCGTCCCGTCCCGCGGACACGCGCGCGTGCGCGCCGGCCTCGGCGAGCCGCGCGACGACTTCCTCCACCTGGGCGGCGGTGGAGTCCTTGTCCATGACGATCAGGAGCTCGGGGGAGCCGGTCGCGGCCATGCTGCGCCCAGTCTAGATGCGGCACAATCGAGCCCATGCGCGTGTTCTCCGGCATCCGGGCCTCGGGCGACAAGACGCTCGGCAACTACAGCGGCGGCTTCCGCCAGTACTACGCCACCCAGGAGCAGGCGGTCGAGGAGGGCGGCGACGCCTTCTTCTGCGTCGTCGACCTCCACTCGATCACCACCCCCTTCGAGCCGGAGGTGCTGCGCGAGTCAACGCTCGCGGTCGGCGCCTGGCTCTTCGCGACCGGGCTCGACCCGGACCGTTCGACGGTGTTCGTCCAGAGCCACGTCGAGGCCCACGCCGAAGCCGCCTGGCTGCTCGGCGCCGTGACCGCCTTCGGGGAGCTTCGCCGGATGACGCAGTTCAAGGAGAAGGCGGAGGACCAGGAGTTCGTCTCCGCCGGACTCTTCAACTATCCCGTGCTGATGGCCGGCGACATCCTGCTCTACCAGACCGACGTCGTCCCGATCGGCGACGACCAGCGGCAGCACCTCGAGCTGACCCGCGATGTCGCGGAGCGCTTCAACCAGCGGTTCGGGGAGACGTTCGTCGTCCCGCGCGCCGTGTTCCCCGAGGAGGGAGCGCGGATCAAGAACCTGCAGGAGCCCGAGCGGCTGATGTCGACGACCCGCGGCGCCCCGCAGGGCGTCGTCCGCATGATCGACTCGCCCGACGAGATCCGCCGCAAGTTCAAGACCGCGGTCACCGACTCCGGCCGCGACGTCCGCCACGATCCCGAGCAGAAGCCGGGCATCTCAAACCTGATCGAGATCATGGCCGTGGCCACCGGCGAGACCGTGGAGTCCGTCGAGGCGCGCTACGACAGCACGGGCTACGGGCAGTTCAAGGAGGACGTCGCCGAGGCCGTCGTCGAGCTGCTCGCCCCCTTCCAGCGACGCTACGAGGAGCTTCGCTCCGACGACGCCGAGCTGATGCGGCTGCTGGCGATCGGGGCGGACAAGGCGCGCGCCAGCGCGGAGCCGACCCTGACGCTCATGTACGAGCGGATGGGGTTCGTGCGAGCGCCGCGACCTCGTCCGGGCTGAGCTCCCGCCACTCGCCGGACGCGAGCCCGCCCAGCGCCAGCCCGGCGTAGCGGCTCCGGTGCAGCCGCCGCACCGGGTGCCCCACCGCGGCGCACATCCGCTTCACCTGGTGCTTGCGGCCTTCGTGGAGGGTCAGCTCGATCGTCGACGGCCCCAGCCGGCGAGCCCGCGCGGGCGCCGTGACGCCGTCGTCGAGCTCGACCCCCTCCGCCAGCCGCCGCAGCGCCTCGTCGGAGGGCTCTCCCTCCACCCCGGCCTCGTAGACCTTCTCGACGCCGTAGCGCGGGTGGGCGAGCCGGTGCGCGAGCGGCCCGTCGTTCGTGAGCAGGATCGCGCCGGTCGTGTCCGCGTCGAGCCGCCCGACGGGCACGACGCGGAGCGGATGCGCCACGTGGCCGACGACGGTGGGGCGCCCCCGCGGGTCGCTCGCGGTCGTGACGATCCCCGCCGGCTTGTGCAGGAGCACATACGCGAGCCGCTGCGGCTCGACGCGCCGCCCGTCCACCTCGACGACGTCGCCGCCCTCGACGAACGTGTTCAGCTGCCCCGGCTCCCCGTTCACGCGCACGCGGCCGCCCCTGATCAGCTCGTCGGCCCGCCGGCGCGAGGCGACGCCGGCCCGCGCGAGGTAGGCGTTCAGGCGCACAGGCGTCATGATTACCGCAGTGCCGCACTACATCTCGCTGATGCGCTGGACCTCGCAGGGAATGGCGGGTCTGCCGGGCTGGCGCGAGCGGGTCGAGGACGGCGAGCGGATCATCAACGAGGCGGGCGGGCGGCTCGAGGGCGTCTACGTCACGCTCGGCCGCTACGACGTCGTCGAGATCTTCGAGGCGCCCGACGACGAGATCGCGATCGAGATCCTGATGAGGCTGAACCAGTTCGCCGCCGAGCACACGGAGACCCTGCGCGCCTTCACGCGCGAGGAGGCCGAAGCGATCGTCAAGCGCCTTTGATGGACTCCCGCGTCGCCATCCTGGGCTGCGGGCAGATCGGCGAGTCCCTGCTGGCGGGCCTGCTCAGCGCGGACTGGCGCAAGCCGGAGGAGGTCTCGGTCACCGCCCGGCGCGACGAGCGAGTCGCCGAGCTGCGAGAGCGCTACGGGGTCGACGCCACCCAGTCGAACGCCGACGCCGTCCGGGGTGCGGCGCTCGTCGTGATCGCCGTCAAGCCGCAGGACATCGAGACCCTGCTCGGCGAGATCGGCCCGCTGCTCGACCCGAGCCAGACCGTGCTCTCCGTCGCCGCCGCAATCCCCACGCGGGCGATCGAGCGCCAGCTGACGCAGAACGTGCCCGTCGTGCGGGCGATGCCGAACGCGCCGTCGATCGTGCACGAGGGCATCGCGGGCATCTGCGCGGGCGCCCACGCGGGCGACGAGAGCCTGGCGCTGGCGGAGGAGTGCCTCTCCCACCTCGGCCGCGTGGTGCAACTGCCGGAGCGCCACCTCGACGCGGTCACCGCCGTCTCCGGCTCGGGCCCGGCCTACTTCGCGCTACTCGCGGAGGCGATGATCGAGGCGGGGATCCTGCTCGGGCTCTCGCGTGAGGTCTCGACGCAGCTCGTCGTCCAGACGATGCTGGGGACGGCCGTGCTGCTCCGCGACGAGGAGATGCATCCGGTGGAGCTCCGGGAGGCGGTCACGTCGCCCGGGGGCACGACGATCCGCGCGATCCGCGAGCTGGAGCAGGCGGGCGTCCGCGCCGCGTTCCTGAACGCGATCCAGGCGGCGATGGAGCGCTCCCAGGAGCTCGCCGCGGGCCAGGACTAGCGAACCGGCCCGCCGGGGCCGATACCTGTCCGGTGCGCTCCCTCGGCTTCGCCGCGCTCGCGTCGCTGGCCATCACGGTCGGCTTGACCGTTCTCCCCCGGTTCGGGGCGGTCGACGCCGCCCCGCTGCTCGTCTCCCCGACGACGCCGAGCGTCAGCGGGCCCTGGGCGTCGTACGTGGCGCCGGTCTCCGCCTGCCCGGGCGGGGACGAGACGACGGCGCCGCCGCCCGCGCAGCAGCGGACGATGCTCTGCCTCGTCAACTACGCGCGCGCCCAGCGCGGCCTCCAGCCGGTCGCCACGACCGTGCCGCTCTCGACCGCCGCAGCCCTGAAGGCCCGCCAGATCGCGCAGTGCGACCGCTTCGACCACGACCCCTGCGGCACGGGCTCCGGCGCGGTCTTCGACCTGGCGAAGTACAAGATCGGCGCGACGAGCTGGGGCACCGGCGAGAACCTCGCGATGGCGAGCGTGCAGATCGCGTCGCCGCGCCACATCCTCAACGGCTGGCTCGAGTCCGAGCATCACCGCGAGAACCTGTTCCGGCCGGACTGGCGCGAGCAGGGCGTCGCGCTGCTGCCGGGCGTGACCCTCGAAGGGCACCCGGACGTCAACGTCTGGGTCTCGGACTTCGGCTTCCGGGAGAGTTAGTGCCCCTTCAGGCAATAGTCAGGGCATCTCTGGCGGCACACGGCGCCGCCATGCGGCGTCCTCAGTCGCCCACGTATGCCTGCATACGCGGGCTCCCTGCGTCCTTGCCTGGCGACCCCGTGCACTCGCCAGAAACGCGAGACCATTACCTGAAGGGGCACTAGGCCGAGCGGCGTTCCGCGACGGCGTGCAGCCGCTCGCGGAGCTCCTCGGTGTCGGCGGCGACGTCGTCCAGCCGCGGCAGCGCCGAGAGCGACTCGAGCCCGAAGATCCGCTCGAAGAGCGGCGTCGTCCGGTAGCGCACCGCGCCGCCGTCCTCTCGCCCCGCCTCCGCGATCAGCCCGCGCTCGACCAGCCCCGCCACCGCTGAGTCGGCTGCGACGCCGCGGATCCGCGCGATCTCCGGCCGCGTGCACGGCCCGAGGTAGGCGATGATCGCCAGCGTCTCGAGCGACGCCTGCGTGAGCCCCCGGCGCACGGGCCGCTCGAACAGCCGCTCGCAGGCCTCCGCCGCCTCGCGCGCCGCCCGGAAGGCCCAGCCGCCCGCGACCTGCTCGAGCACGATCCCGCTGCGCCCCTCGCGATAGCGCTCCGCGAGCAGCGCCAGCGCGGTCTCGACACGCTCCGCGTCCTCGTCCGCCGCCTCCGCGAGCTCGTCGACCGGGAGCGGCTGCGACGCCACCACCAGCAGCGCCTCGACCGTGCGGGCGAGCGCGTCGAGCGGGTTCCATCCCCAGAAAGTGCTTCGCACTTCCTGGGGGCCCCTTAGGTTCGTCGTGATCAGGCGGAGCGGGCGTTCCACGCGAGACTCCTTTCGTCGTCGGGCCGGGCAATCCTCACGGGCGCGAACGGGGCGGCCTGCTCGAGCCGGATCTCCCCCGCCTTGCGCAGCTCGAGCAGCGCGAGGAAGGCGACCGCCTGCTCGACGCGCGAGAGCCCGGCCACCTCCTGGTCGAAGTCGAGCCGCCGCCGCTTGCGCAGCAGGGCGCGGAAGCGCTCGACGAACTGGGAGACGGGCGGGAAGCGGAGCGCCATGTGGGAGAGGGAGACGGACGGCGGCTCGGCGGCGAGCGCGCGCAGCGCCGCCGCCAGCGACTCCGGCTCCTGCGGGGGCAGCGTCGGCTCCGGCACCGGCGCGAGCGGCGCGGGGCCGAGCCGGAAGAATCGGTCGCCCTCGCTCTCCAGCCGCTCGGCGAGCCAGGCGGCGGCGGCCTTCGTCCGCCGGTACTCGGCGAGACGCCGCGCCAGCTCCTCCGCGGCCTCCTCCGGCTCGAGCTCCGCCAGCTCCGCCTCCTCGTCGGGGAAGAGCCCGCGCGCCTTCAGCTCGAGCAGCGCCGAGACGAGCACGAGGAACTCGCCGCACGCGTCGAGGTCGAGCCGCTGAACCTCGCGCTCCTGGGCCGCCGCCGGGTCTGCGGCGCCGGAGGGGACAGTGCTCGGCACGGCCCCGGAAGGCGACGCTGGGCCGGCGGCGGCAGGCGGCGGCGGAGCCGGGCTCCGCCCGGCGGGAGCCGACGCCGCCCAGGGGTGCGAGGCCCGTTCGGCCAGCCGCTCGACGAAGGCCAGCACGACAGCGGCCACGTCCACCTCGGCCAGGTCGAGCTCCTCCCGCAGGACGAGCGTCAGCAGCAGGTCGAAGGGGCCCTCGAACGTGTCGAGGTCCAGCTCGAGCTCACGCACCAGCATGATGCGCCTCCCGGTGCCATGGCCGCGCCGCTCGGTCGCGAGCGGCAAGCGAGGCAAGGACGCAGGGAGCGCCCGTAGCCGTAGCGCTACGGGCGCGACCGAGGACCCCCC
>JBBDQR010000174.1:0-15183 GCA_040905885.1 Gaiellaceae bacterium
TGATCTCCTCGATCGAGGCCTCGCTGGAGAAGCCGGCCGCCTGGCGGTGGCCGCCGCCGCCCGACTTGCGGGCGATCGCGGACACGTCCAGCTCGTCCACCGAGGCGCGCAGGCTCACGCGACGCGCGGGCCCGTCGCGGCGAGGCGGCTCCCGGATCAGCACGGACATGTCCGCCCCCTGCACCGCCCGCAGGTAGTCGATGATCCCCTCCGCGTACGGCTCGGGCGCCGACACGTCGGAGAAGTCGTCGCGGGCGAGGTAGGAGACGACGACGCGGCCGCCCTCGTAGACCTGCGCGTGCTCGAGCGCCCGGGCGAGCAGCTTGAGCTTGGCGAACTCGATCGACTCGTAGACGCCCTGGAAGACCTTGTGCACGTCGGCTCCCCGCTCGATCAGGAAGGCGGCGAGGCGCATCGCCTTCGGCGACGTGTTCGTGTACTGGAAGCGGCCCGTGTCGGTGACGACCGCGATGTAGAGGGCCTCCGCGATCTCCGGCGTGATCTCGACCCCGAGGCGCTCGAACACGTCGGCGAGCACTTCCCCGGTCGAGGACGCGTAGGGGACGACGAGGTTGACGTTCCCGAAGCGCGTGTTGTCGTGGTGATGGTCGACGTTGAGGACGAACGGCGCCTGCACGAGGATCTCGGGGTCCGGCCCGAGCCTGCTCTCGTTGGCGCAGTCGACGGCGAACAGCGTCCGCTCGCCGCAGTCGTCGGGCACGGACCGCCCGAGCCCGCCGAGCGGCATGAACGAGTACTCGGAGGGGAGCGGCGAGTCGCCGGCGAGGTACATCGTCGTGTCCTTGCCGAGCTGCTCGAGCGCCAGGTGCGCCGCGAGCATCGACCCGAGCGCGTCGCCGTCGGGGTTCTCGTGCGTGGTGACGAGGAAGCGGTCGCGTCGCCGGATCTCCTCAGCGACCGCGTCCAGGTCAGGACTCGTCTGGATCGTCTGGGGCGAGCTCATCGATGAGTTGCGTCATGCGCACGCCGCGCTCGACCGAGGGATCGTACTCGAAGGTCAGCTGCGGGGTCCTCCGCAGCCTGAGCTCGCGGTTGACGCGTGCCTGGAGCAGCCCGCGCGCGGCCTCGAGCCCCTCCAGCGTCCGCCGCAGCTTTGCCTTCCCGCCGAGGACGCTGACGAACACGGTCGCCTCCTTGAGGTCCGCCGTCGTGCGGACGCCGGTCACCGTCACGAAGCCGATCCGCGGGTCCTTGAGCGTCTGGATCGCCTCGGAGAGGACCTCCTTCAGCACACCGTCCACGCGCCGCATGCGTCCGCTACTCATCGAGGCTAACGATCTCCCTTTCCGCCCGCGTCAGCTCGTACTCCTGGCCGGCGAGGAAGCGCTCGACGTCGGCGAGCAGGCGCGCGGCCTCGCCGTGCTCACGCGTCACGCAGGCGACCGTCAGGCGGGCGCGCTGCCAGAGATCGTGGTGGTCGACCTCCGCCACGGACGCGCCGAAGCGGTTCTGCAGCTGCGCCTTCGCCGAGAGGACGTGCTTCCGCTTCCCCTTCAGCGAGCCCGCCTCGGGAAAGTGCAGCTCCACTGACAAGATCCCAACAAATCCCGTCCCCATAAGTAAGGGAATTGAAGCGATTCGCCGATACCTTGGTGCGAGATGGTTCGCCTCGCTGTCCTCTCCGCGGCACTCGCCGCCATGTTCGTGCTCGCCGCGCCGGCCTCGGCCGCGCAGCTGCTCGCTCGCAACGCGAGCAAGGTGTCGATCAAGGTCGACAAGCAGGCGCGCGCGGTCGTCTACTACCGGATCGGCGGCCGGCAGAAGGCGGCTGCGGTCTGGGGCGCGATCAACGCGCTGCCCCCGAGCCGGACGCGGAAGCAGGTCGAGTTCAAGGTCGACTACTCCGGCGGCTTCAAGGTGCTGGGGACCCCGCTCGCGAAGAACATCCGCAACGTCTGCGGGCGCTACACGGGGCCGCAGCTGCCGTGGTTCGTCGCCGGCTGCTCGGCTCCCGACGGGAGCCACTGGGCGCTCCAGTCGTTCCAGCGCCTGCTGCCGAACCTCGGCCTGGCGCCGTGGCTGCCCTCCCAGCGGGCTTACGAGCTGTGGGTCTCCCACTGGAAGGGCGACCTGCCGCAGCTCGAGGCGTACTCCGGCTGGTTCGGCAGCCGCAAGTTCCACCAGGTCTTCGGCCGGCTGACGTACCAGGGGACGCCGGTGCACGGGTTCGGCGCGACCTCTACGGGCGTGCCGCTCGACAGCTACGGCCGCCTGGTCTACCTCGACGTCTTCAACTCGGCCCTCGGGTCCGGCTGGAAGCGCGAGAACTCGTTCCTCGCCCGCCAGCCGACCGGCCACTACTGCTACGGGTTCTTCCAGCGGGACCGCTACGCCTGGTATCCGGATGGGCCCGCGCGGCCCGCGGCGAACGGTGAGCGGTATCGCCTGACCGCCGGCGGGCCGGGCGTGACGCCGTTCGTGGCCAAGGTCGTCTCGGGGCTGCCCAACTACGACTCGGGCAACCAGCAGCTCGTGGCGATCGACACCGAGATGGCTCAGCTCCGGCGCTCGCTGATCACGAGCGACCCGGGCTGCTTCAACGAGGGCTAGCCGGCCCCGGGATCCGGCTCGGGTCCCAGCGGCCGTCGCGCACGCGCCGCCGCTCGTCCCGGTAGTGGACGAGGTCGTACGCGATGAGCGCGCCGCAGATCGCGACGACGACGGCCAGCGCGGCGAGAGCCGGCACCTCGGGGACGAGCGGGATGAAGGCGAAGAGCACGATCGCCGTCACCGGCCGGCCGCGGCCGAACGAGCGCGCGAGGCGGAACCTGAAGGCGACGTGGCTGAGGAAGTACAGCCCGAGGCCCCCGCAGAGCGCCACCGCGGGCACGAGCTCGAGCGGGTCGCCGACGTGCTCGAGCGCCTTCTTCAGCCCGAGGTCGGCTCGAGCGTGTTCGTCAGCCAGGCGTACGCCACCCAGGCCCACCAGAGGGCGGCGAGGACGAGCAGTCCCTACCCCAGCCCGTGCCAGGTCGGGTCGGCGGACATGAGCCCGGTGACCTGCGTGATCGCGAAGACGAAGACGAGGTCGAAGAAGAGCTCGAGCGGGGTGACCCGCTGCTCGCCCTCGGGCACCTGAGGGCTACGACGAGGTCGTGCCGGCGGGCGTCTCGAGGTCGGTGCGCTCGACCTGGCGCGTCTCGAAGACCTCGAGCACGTCGCCTTCCTTCACGTCGTTGAAGCCGTCGAGCAGGATGCCGCACTCGAAGCCCTCGGCGACCTCGCGGACGTCGTCCTTGAAGCGCTTGAGCTGCGCGATCGTCGTCTCGTAGATGACCGTGCCGTCGCGGACGATGCGCACCTGCGCGCCGCGGCGCACGGTGCCGCTGGTGACCATGCAGCCGGCGATCGTGCCGAGGCGCGAGACCTTGAACGTCGCGCGCACCTCCGCCTCGCCGAGCAGCTCCTCGCGCTGGATCGGCGTGAGCATCCCGACGAGCGCCTGCTCGATCTCCTCGGTCAGCTGGTAGATGACGCGGTAGCTGCGGATCTCGACGCCCTCGCGCT
Organism: Gaiellaceae bacterium; assembly: GCA_040905885.1. GTDB lineage: Bacteria > Actinomycetota > Thermoleophilia > Gaiellales > Gaiellaceae > JACVRU01. The sequence continues at coordinate 3,529 of JBBDQR010000174.1, forward strand.
CGGCGGCGAGGCGCGCGTCGGCGTTCGGCCGCACGTTGAAGCCGACCACGAGCGCGTCGGAGGCGGCCGCGAGCATGACGTCGCCCTCGGTGATCCCGCCCACGCCCTGGTGGATGACGTTGACGCCGACCTCGGGGTGCTGGATCTTCGCCAGCTCGCCGGCGACGGCCTCGAGGGAGCCCTGCACGTCGGCCTTGATCACGAGGTTGAGGTCGCGGACCTCGCCCTCCTGCATCTCGGCGTAGAGGCGCTCGAGCGAGACGCCGCCGCGCGAGCGCTGAGCCAGCTGCTCGCGGCGGAGCCGCTCGCCGCGCTTCTCGGCAAGGTCGCGCGCGCCGCGCTCGTGCTCGACGACGCGGCACTGCTCGCCGGCCGCGGGCGGATGCTCGAAGCCGAGGATCTCGACCGGATCGCCGGGCCCCGCCTCGGAGACCTTCTCGCCCTTGTAGTTGTAGAGCGCCCGCACCTTGCCCCAGGCGTCGCCGGCGACGATCGCGTCGCCCACGCGCAGCGTGCCCCGCTGGACGAGCATCGTCGCCACGGGGCCGCGTCCCACGTCGAGCCGCGACTCGATGATCGGGCCGGCGGCGGGCGCGCTCGGGTTCGCGGTCAGCTCGAGCTCGGCGTCGGCGACCAGCAGGATCCGCTCGAGCAGGTCGTCGAGGTTCTGGCGCTCTTTCGCGGACACCTGGGAGAACTGCGTCGTCCCGCCCCACTCCTCGGGCTGGAGGTCCTCCTCGGCGAGCTGCGTCATCACGCGCGTCGGGTTCGCGTCGGGGATGTCGATCTTGTTGACGGCGACGACGATCGGCACCTCGGCCGCGCGCGCGTGGGAGATCGACTCCTTCGTCTGCGGCATGACGCCGTCGTCGGCGGCGACCACGAGCACGGCGATGTCCGTCACCTTCGCGCCGCGGGCGCGCATGGCGGTGAACGCCTCGTGGCCCGGCGTGTCGATGAACGTGATCTTGCGGCCGTCGTGCTCTGCCTGGTACGCGCCGATGTGCTGCGTGATCCCGCCCGCCTCGGTGGCGACGACGTTCGCCTCGCGGATCGCGTCGAGCAGCGTCGTCTTGCCGTGGTCGACATGACCCATGATCGTCACGACCGGCGGCCGCGGCCGCAGGTCCTGCTCCTCGTCCTCGAAGTCCTCGAGGATCTCCTCCTCGTCGGCGGCGTGCTTGACCGTGATCTCGCGGGAGAGCTCCGTGCCGATCAGCTGGATCTCCTCGTCGGAGAGCGACTGCGTCGCCGTCTTCATCTCGCCCAGCGCCATCAGGATCTTGATGATCTGCGGCAGCGGCACGCCCAGGGCCTGCGACAGGTCGCGGACGGAGACGCCCGACTCGACGGTCACGGGGCCGGTGGGCGGCGGCGCCGGCGGGGCCTTGGTGCGGCCCTCCGGGCGGTCGGGCGCCTTGCGGCGATCGCCGGGGCGGCCACCCGGGCCGCCGGTGCCCTCGATCACGACGCGGCGCTTGCGCCGGGAGCTCGGGGCGCCCTGGCGGGGCCGGATCGGACGGTTGGGGCGATCAGGGTCAGCCATCAGTGCCAGTGTAGAGCCGCGCCAGCTCCGGATCGACTGCGACGGTGGTGCGGAGCGTCCTCGCGAACGCCCGCCGCTCGCGCGCCCGCTCGAAGCAGAGCAGGCGGCGACACGTGTAGACGCCCCGACCCGGGCTGCCCTGCGGCGCCGGCACGAGCCGCCCCTCCTGCGCGCCGAAGCGCAGGAGCTCGGACTGCGGCGCCTTCCGGCCGCAGCCCGCGCAGGTCCTGGTCGGGACGTGCGTCACGCAGCGGGCTCTTCCTCCGGGTTCTCTGCCACGGGCTCGGTGGCCTCGGGCTCCTCCGGCTCGGCAGCAGGCTCCTCGACCGCCTCGGCGACGTCCTGCGCCTCCGGCTGCCGGGGCAGCTCGCCGCGGGCCTCGGCCTCGGCGAGCTCCTGGTGGGCCGGGACGCCGCAGTAGCGGCTGCCGGGCAGCGACGCGTTGGGGCAGCGCTTGCCGTTGGAGAGAATCGCCGAGCAGCGCCCGGTGAAGTCCTCGTCCTCGCCGCCGCCGAAGGCCGCGTCGGCCTCCTGCTGAGCGAACTCGCTGTCCGAGACGATGTCGATCTTCCAGCCCGAGAGCCGCGCGGCCAGGCGGGCGTTCAGCCCCTCCTTGCCGATCGCGAGCGCGAGCTGGTCGTCAGGCGTGACGACGGTCGCCTCCTTCGTCTCGTCGTCGACGAAGACCTCCCGCACCCGAGCCGGCGAGAGCGCCTTCGCGATGAAGCGCGCCGGCTCGCTGTTCCACGGGATGATGTCGATCTTCTCGCCGCGGAGCTCCGAGACGACCATCCGCACGCGCGAGCCGCGCGGGCCGACGCAGGCGCCGACCGGGTCGACTCCCTGGGCATGCGATTCGACCGCGATCTTCGAGCGGTAGCCGGGCTCGCGGGCGACGCCGCGGATCTCGACGAGGCCGTCGGCGATCTCCGGCACCTCCAGCTCGAACAGCGTCTTGATCAGCTCCGGATCGCGGCGCGAGAGGATGATCTGCGGGCCCTTCGTCCCGGCGCGCACCTCGGTGATCACGGCCTTGATCCGGGAGCCCTGCTCGTAGCGCTCGCCGTCGACCTGCTCGGAGCGCGGCAGCAGCGCCTCGACGTTGTTGCCGAGGTCGACGAGCACGTTATTCCGGTCGCCGGCCTGCTGGACGATGCCGGTGACGACGTCGCTCTCGCGGTCCTTGTACTCCTGGTAGCGCATCTCGCGCTCGGCCTCGCGGATCCGCTGGAGGATCACCTGCTTCGCGGTCTGCGCGGCGATGCGGCCGAAGTTCTCCGGGGTGACGTCCTCGCGCTTGATCAGGTGCTCGGGCACGCCGGTCCAGTCGAGCTCGAGGTCGTCGTCCTGGATCAAGACGTGCGACCGTTCGCCGTTCTCGACCTCCTGCCGCTCGAGCTCGTCGATCGCGCGCTCACGCGCCTCTTCGAGCAGCCGCTCCTCGAGATCGGCCGGGATCTCCATCGAGTGGACGCGGAAGTCCCCCCGCTCGTCGAGCTCCACGACCGCGTGCCGGGCCGCGCCCGGCGTCTTCTTGTAGGCGGCGAGCAGAGCGTCCTTGAGGGCGTCCTCGAGCGTGCCGTGCTCGATGCCCTTCTCGCGCTCGATCTCGCGAATCGCCTCGACGATCTCCTGCGTCATGACGTCGTCCTCTCGTCGATCAGATTGCCTCGAATGATGTCGTCGTACGGAATCTCGACGTCCCCGTCGCCTGCGCGGACGGTGACCGCGCGCTCGCCGGCGGCCACGACCTCGCCGCGCAGGCGCTTGCGCTCCGGCGTGCGCAGGGCGACGCGGCGGCCGACCGCGTTGACGAAGTGCGCGGGCTTGCGCAGCGGCCGCTGGAAGCCGGGCGAGCTGACGTCGACCGTGAAGCGGTCCAGGTAGCCGCGCAGCACCTCCGTGACCCGCGCGCAGAGAACGTGGTCGACGCCCTGCGGGTGGTCGATAAATACCGTAAACCGTTCGGGGCCGGTGAGCTCGACCGCGAGCACCTCGGTTCCGGGCACGGCCGGCTCGACCGCCTGCGCGATCTCCCTCTCCAGCGTCTTTTCCCTGTCGTGCGCGTTCGCCATATCGCCTTCCTCACAAAAAATGGGCGCACCGCGCCCATTTCGCCAACCCGGTGAAAATGGTCTTCAAAAGGATAGCAGCGCGACGCCGGCGGCTACGACGATGGCGCCGGCCAGCCGGCTGCGCGTGACGCGCTCGCGCAGGAAGACGGCGGCAAGGGCGACGGCGATCACGACGCTCGTCTCGCGCACGGCGGCGACGGGCGCCGCGGGGGCCTGCTCGAGGGCCGCGCGCAGCCGGTCGCGGGGCACAAGGAGGAGGGCTGCCAGCGCCACCGGGACGAGCACCAGCTCGAGGTAGGCGATCGGGCCGGCGTGCTCGATGCCGGCATCGTCCCGATCGTGTAGCCGGCGATGCGTGCGGCGATCGCGGCGCCGGGCAGGATGCTCCCGACTCGCCCGCGGACGAGGAGCACGCCCGCGGCGAACGACCACGCCGGCCGCCTCCGCCGCCGAGGGCAGACGGCCGAGCGCCAGGGCGCCGAGCAGGACGAGCACGGGCGCGCCGCCGCGGGCGACCGGGTAGACGAGCGAGAGGTCCGAGCGGGTGTACGCCGCCGCCACCCTCCCACGACCTCGTCTGAACGGGCTGCCTGCGATCAGACGCCCAGACTCTGAGTTCGTCGCTTGAGGGCGAGTTAGAGTCAGCCGCATGGAAGGGCGGCAGCCGGACCTCGCGATCCTCCTCCTGGAGTACGAGCAGCTCCGCGAAGAGCACCGGCACTACGTCGGCTTGACCGTTGGCCTCATCACCGTAGTGCTGACTGTTGTGGCTGCGCTCGTAGCTGTATTTGTCGTAACCGAGACCCCCGGGGACCGGGTCACCCACGGTGGTCGCCGCTCTCGCGCCGCTACTCCCAATCGCCGTTTTCGCCGTAGTGGCAATCTCGGCCACGGAAACTGCGTACCGCTGGGACTATCTGAATGAAGTCGACGGGCGAGCTGCCTAGACGGCTCATTCGCGAACATGGCTTGTAGCTCCAGTTCGTCCCGCCTAGAGTGGGCTGCGATGCGTCCTTGGATTCGCACCGCGCTTGGACTTGCCGCACTCGCGCTGGCCTCGGCCGCCATCGCGGCAACACCGATCTACGAGGGCTCCGCCAAGGGCCTCGTGCTGACCGCCGGGGAAGCGAAGTACGAGCGGATCACCAAGTCACGAGCCACAAGACCGTCAGCGGGAAAGCGACCCGGAATCAAAAGCGCCTGGAACGCGACCTACCAAGATGAGAACTTCCTTTCGATCTCGTCGGCCGATCTCACGATCTACGTCTACGCGACAGCGCAACACGCTCTCAGGGCCTACCGGGACGCCTGCAAGACCGGATGCTCCGCCGAGAAGCGGGCGGGACAAGTTCGCTTCAAGACAAGCTCTCTAACCCACGAGGGGCTTCCTGTCGCAGTCCGCGTCTCGACGTGCCGGAACCTGTACGTGGCTGCTATCGCTAGTGCGACGGACGAGACAAGGGCTCAGCTCGCCTTCAACGCTCGCTACCTCGTCGGAGCCGTCTACAAGAAGGCCGCGCAGGTCGGAATGGGTCCCTGTTAGGGAACAGCCCGAGTCCACGGGTTAACGGCTCATGGTGAGCTGTTGGTGAGTCAGGCTCCGCGCGGGGCTCCGAAGGGCCTCGAACGTGGCGGAGGAATGGCTTGGACTCTCGTGCGACCTCCCGCTACGAGCGCGGGCGTCCGAGAGCGACTAACGACGACGCTTCGGCCCCGTCAGGCCGATCTCTCCACCCGAGCCAGTCCGCGCGCTCGGCTGGCTCAGAAGATGCGATAGCCCCTGTAGCGGCCCAGCCACCAGCCGTGGCCCGCCTGATTCCAGCAGGTCAGTCCAGTCCTGCGGCTCACGCAGCGATAGACGTTGCCCACGTAGACGATTCGGAACGCCCAATGCTGGCCGTAGTCGAGAAGCCGACGAGCGAAGAAGCGATCCCTGTAGCCCTTGTGCGCCGTCTCGTAGCTGCGCCTCGCGCGACCGGCCGCGTTCATGCGCACGGTAAAGCCGTCGTTCGGCGTCCAGCAGATCAGCGGCGACGGACCGCCGAGCACGTTCTCAGCGACCACGCATTGCGCCGCCCATTGCGGCGTATGGAACCCGGCGAGCCCGCTCGACGGACGCGCCGACGCCATCGGCACGGCGGCGACACCCGCGACCAGACAAACGACAAACAGCAGGCGGGCCACCCGCTGAGTCTAGGCGACCGTCGATTTTGCGCAATGAGCGCGGGAGCGGGCATAGAGATCGGCTTCAAAAACGCGTACCCTCAGGCGATGCGCACCGCGCTCGTCTTGATCATGCTCGCCACGCTCACGCTCGCGTCAGCGGCAGATGCCGCACGTGCTCCGACCCGGACAGAGCGGACGGGCATCATCCGCGCGACCAAGGTCTACATCGACATGTCGGGATGCTGCTCGATCATCTCGCGCATCAGAGTGGAAGGCATCCGCGTCTCGACGGTGAACCGACGCTGGGCGGTAATCCACATCTTCGGCTACGACGAGAGCGGAGGCGGCGTTGGACCCGCCACGGCCTTGGTCCACAAGGGCTACCTGACCAACCGATGGACAGTCCGCGAGTTCGGTAGCTCTGACCTTGGCTGCGAGATGCCGGTCCGCGTGCAGCGTGATCTCCGCGAGCTTTGTCCCTAATAGGACCGGCCCGCGAAGCGGGGCCGGTTGCCACGTCGGGGCTGGGGGCGATCCACCAGCAATCCTTGTCCGAGAGGAGGTAGCTCGGCAGCCTCACCTCGCCTCACCCTGCCTCACCAAGCCGCGAACCCGCGTGGCATCTGCGAGCGTAGGGACCGACGCCGCGCAGCACAAGGCTCCGGTCGAATCTTTACGCTGGCACATGTCATGAGCTATGAGGCTCGCTTATGAGCCTGGGCGGGGCGGTAGGCGGTTGACGCCGCGCTCATACATCGCCTTGAGATCGTCGTAGGTTGTGTCCCTCACGCGCTCGACGACGTACTCGGCGTCGGCGGTCGATACGCCCCTGCGCTCCTTCACGTCGGTGACCCGGTAGACGCCCCGGTCCCCGAGCACGACTTCCTCTCCGATCTCCGGATGGCGGTCGAAATGCCACACGATGGCGTCGTGTTCCGTGAACCAGAACTCAAGCTCGGGCATCTCGGCGTGACCGCCTATAGGCGATCCAGCTTCTCCTGAAATCTGGCCGACTCCAGGCGCTCCTCGTCCAGCCGAGCGGCGTGCTCGCCACGCTTGCGCTCCGCCTCCTCGATCAGTTCCGCGCATCGGGCGTTCGCATGGGCGAGCGCGTCGTCGATCTGTCGAATGAGTGTGTCGGCGTTCTCTTCGGTGGCCCACAACTCGATCTCCTGGCCATCGAGGTCGAATGTCCAGTGAGCGCCCTCAAGCTCGGGCGGGAATGAGACCTCTTGCCACGCCGACCGCCATGCCTGGTTCGGCGTGTCAGTTAGGCGTATGAGAATCCGCCACTCATCAGGGTCCCGGTCAGGCCCCCAGCCTTTGGAGTCCGGGGCAACATGTACGCCCCCTGCTACACGCCTGATCTCAACCGACTTCGGCACGGCGAGCAGCTTACTTCGCGCGCTGAGGCTCGGCCACGTGGCACATCTCACACAGCGTGACGAGGTTGGAGGAAGCGTACGTCCTAGGCGTTCGGCTCGCCGCCCGGCCCGATCTTTACGCTCCTCGACATGGACGATCCCAGCCTGCTGCAACAACTCTGGGACAACGCCGTCGCGGGAGCGGCGGTGGTCGCCCTCGCCCTCGGTATCTGGCTGACGGCTCACAACCTCGGGGTCCTTCGCCGTCCGAAGCACTGGTTGCGGAGTACCTACTTACCCCCGCGCGACCTCGTGGGTTTCTTCGCCATGCCCCACTTCCTGGTCGAGTACGAAAACCGAGGAAACGTGCCCGTCGTGTTCTCTGACTTCATGCTGATGCTGCCTCGGCTCGAAGGCGTGCTTGATGAGTCCGGGGAGTTCGTCCTTCATCCGGGTGCCGAGCTACTAATCGACAAGCGCCCCACGACGCGCGTCGGCGGCTACCAGGTTCTGCGCAAGCTGGACTACCGGACGAACAAGGTCCGCCTGGAGCCCGGCGAGATGCACACCGACTTCTTCGACCTGGGCGCGTTCTTCCCGGACGTGGAGCCTGGGGACTCTCCGTGGAATCAGGTCAGCGTTCCGCCCGACTTCCACCCGGTCCTCTCGTTCCACGACAACTTCGGAAATAGGTACTACTGCGACCAGGACGGCGTCCACCGAGGAGACTGGGAACACCCGAACCTCGACGCGCTACGGGCGGCGAGTGGCACCACCGGATACGGGACGGGGGTCGAGACAAAGCGAAGGTGGCTCCGTTGGTTCGGGTGGAAATACGACGAGACGCACGGCACCGGGGAGGTCAGCCTCTAAGGAGGCGCGCGACAGCTCCCCGGCTTTGGACGGCAGGGAGGCAGCCTCAACCGGGAGCCCCTCCCTCGTATCTTCCTCGGCGTCCGTCGTCACCCGATAGCAGCCCCGTTCTGCATGAGGGTCGCGCGGTGCCCGCACTCGCGTCCTTCCGAGTCCTGCACTTCACGGCGACAGTCGGAGTGGTCTCCTTGCCAGGCAGTCGTCCATTTCGCCCGAGAACTCCCCTACCGCGCGCCCGTCCTCAAGTGGACGGCTCTCGCCGGGATTGTCGAGGAGCGCGCCGCGTTAGGCGGCTCCTCGGCTCGCAGGGCTACACGTCCAGGATGATCGTGACCGGCCCGTCGTTGACGAGTTCGAGGCGCATGCGCGCGCCGAACACGCCGGTTTCAACGTCGACGCCGAGCGCGCGCAGCTCCTCGCAGAAGCGCTCGTAGAGCGGCTCGGCCTGCTCGGGCGGCGCGGCCTCCGAGAAGCTCGGGCGGTTGCCCCTGGCGGTGTCGGCGATCAGCGTGAACTGGGACACGACGAGCGCGGCCCCGGCCACGTCGAGCAGGCTGCGGTCGAAGCGGCCGCGGTCGTCCTCGAAGACCCGCAGCCGGGCGATCTTGCCGGCCAGCCGCGCCGCCTCCTCCTCCCCGTCGCCGCGCGCGACGCCGAGCAGCACGCACAAACCGGCGCCGATCCCTCCCCCGGGGGACGCGCGGGCAGTCGAAACGCGTTGACAAACCGCTCTCATGTTCGGGTCGATACTGACCGATAGCGGAATTCGTGGAAGCCGCAAAGCTGCCCAGGCCCCTGCCGCTCGAGCCGATCTTCGCCGACCGCCTTCCCCTCGGGACGATGCTCGTGCAGAAGGGCGTGCTCACGCCCGAGCAGCTCGAGGCTGCGCTCACCGAGCGGGAGGAGACGAACCAGCGCCTCGGCGAGATCCTCGTCGGGCGGCAGTGGCTCACGCGCACGCAGCTCGCGCAGGCTCTCGCCGAGCAGCACGGGCTCGAGTACATGGACCTCGCGCGGACCGAGATCGACCCGAGCGCCGCTTACCTGCTCCCCAAGAAGCTCGCCCGCCGCTACGCCGCGCTGCCTGTGCAGCTGCTCTCCGACGACGTGGTCCTCGTCGCCGTCGCCGACCCGACGAACGTCGTCGCCTCCGACGACCTGCGCCTCGCCCTCGGGCTGAACGTCCGGCTCGCCGTCGCGTCGAGCGAAGGGCTCCAGGCCGCGATCAACCGGATCTACCCGCACGACGACGGCGACCTGATCGTCCAGATCGAGGAGCCCGAGCGGCACCGCCACATCGACGACCTCGACACCTCGGTCACGGCCCCGGCGATCCAGACCGTGAACACGGTGATCGCGCGGGCGGTCGAGGAGCGCGCCTCCGACGTCCATTTCGAGCCGCAGGCCGACACGCTCCTCGTCCGGATCCGAGTCGACGGCGTCATGCGCCCGCTGATGACGATCAAGCGCTCGATGCAGGCCGCGGTCACCAGCCGGCTGAAGGTGATGGGCGAGCTCGACATCGCCGACAAGCGCACCCCGCAGGACGGCCGCATCAGCGTTCGGCTGGGCGGCCGCGAGATGGACGTGCGCGTCGCCGTCGTGCCGACCACGAACGGCGAGCAGGTCGTGCTCCGGATCCTCAACCGCGCCTCCGAGCGGCTGACCCTCTCCGACCTCGGCATGACGAACGACGCGGAGGAGGCGTTCTCCCGCTCGATCAACCAGCCCTACGGCGTCGTGATCGCCTGCGGGCCGACGGGCAGCGGCAAGACGACGACCCTGTACGCGGCGCTCGACATCCTCAACGACGACGATCGCTGCCTGATGACGATCGAGGACCCGGTCGAGTACCAGATCCCGGGGATCGCCCAGATCGAGGTCAACCACAAGAGCGGGCTCAGCTTCGCGCGCGGGCTGCGCACGATCCTCCGCTCCGACCCGGACGTCCTGCTCGTGGGCGAGATGCGCGACGAGGAGACCGCGCGGATCGCGATGCAGGCCGGCATGACCGGCCACCTCGTCCTCACCTCTCTCCACACTCACAACGCCGCCAGCTCGATCGCACGGCTCAAGGACATGGGCGTGGAGCCCGGCATCCTCGCGACCTCGATCCAGTGCATCGTCGCGCAGCGCCTGGCCCGGCGTCTCTGCCCGGAGTGCCGCGAGCAGTACCCGCCAAGCCCGGAGGACCTCGCGTGGCTCGGGATCGAGGAGCCCACCGCTGACCTCGTCCTGTACCGCGGGCGAGGGTGCGACCGGTGCGCCGGAACCGGCTATTTGGGCCGCGTGGGCCTCTACGAGATCATGGAGGTGCGCGGACGGGTGCGCCGCCTGCTCGAGGCCTCGACCGAGGAGATCTTCGCGGCGGCGATCGAGAACGGCATGACCACGCTGCGGCAGTACGGAATCCGTGTCTGCCTCGAGGGCCTCTCGTCCGTGCCCGAGATTCGCCGAGTCACCGGCGACCGCCTCAGCTAGTCCTCACCCAGGTCGAGCACGCGCGACGCGTAGTGCTCGTCGCCGGGCTTGAGCGAGCTGGCGAGCTTGTAGTGCCCGTTCGCCTCCTGCACCTTCCCCTGCTTCTCGAGCGCCCGGCCGAGCGCGTAGTGCGCGTAGTCGTTGACCGGCGAGAGCTCGAGCACCGCACGGAACTCCGCCTCGGCCTCGGCCCAGCGGCGGATGCGGAAATAGGCGATGCCGAGAGCCTCGCGGATCGAGGCCTTCTCGGGCTCCCGCCGCTTCGCCTTCTCGAGCGCGACCGTCGCCTGCGCGGGCATGCCCCGCTTCAGGTGCTCGCGCCCCTTCTGGAACAGCTGGTAGGTCGTCTCGCCTCGCTCGGTCACAACCCCGCAAGGTAGGGGAAGTTCTCCGCGACCACATCCTCCGGGCGGGTCAGGTCACGGGTCTTCCCGATCTCCACGCCTGCAATCCTCTCCCCCGCGCCGAGCGCGAGCTCGAACGCCGTGGCGAGCTCGTGCGGCGCCTTGCCCGGCAGCGGATCGAGGCAGGCGGCGACCGCCGGCCCCACGAGCCAGAGCGGAGCCCCCGCCAACCGGTTTTCAGGATCATCGTCGAGGACGCGGGTGACGCGCCCATCCTGGACCCGGACGGCGTGCCGGTACGGCGGGTTCGGCGGCGGGTCGCGGCGCACCGCGACCGCGCCGGCCGAGCCGCCCGCCGCCTCGGCGAAGCGGGCGACGACGCTCGGCCCGCAGACCGTGTCGGCGCCGGCGCCGACCAGCGGGGTCTGCGCGCCCGCCCGAAGCGCGCGCAGCACCGCGTCGGCGGAACCGAGCGGCTCGGGCTGGCGGACGAAGGAGATCTCCAGGCCGAAGGCGCCGCCGTCGCCTGCGAGCGACTCGACCTGCTCGGCGAGGTGCCCGGTGACGAGCCAGACACGCGTCACGCCCGTCGACGCCAGCTCGCGCAGGAACGTCGCCAGCACCGGCCGCCCATCGATCGGGAGCACAGGCTTCGCGTAGCGCTCGGTCAGCGGCCGAAGCCGCCGGCCCTCGCCGGCCGCCATCACTACCGCCTCCACTAGTGGTCTCCGCCGTCGGTACGGTCGAGGTCGCCCGCGCGAAAAGCACGCGAGGCAAGGACGCAGGGAGCGCCCGTACCCTCTGCG
>JBBDQR010000175.1:0-15131 GCA_040905885.1 Gaiellaceae bacterium
GGCCGAGGAGCCCTGGTGGCGCCCGGTCGGCCGAAGCCGCGGGCCTCCATCGCCTCCGCCAGGTTGGACGCGCGCTCCAGCGACCCGGCGACGAGGGGCGAGAGCAGCCGCGCGTGGCCGCGCACGCCCGCGACCACCACCCCGCGCCCGCGCATGGCCTCGGCGAGCCCGGCCGCGTCGCGCTCGAGCGTGGGAACGAGCCGGGTCGCCAGCGCGACCGCGAGGATGGAGCGGCGCGCGAAGCCGAGCGCGGCGACGAGCTCGTCGTGGTCGAGCAACAGCGCATAGGCGACGAACGCCAGGGCCATGGCCGCGAAGCGCAGGCCGTAGAGGCCCGACAGCCAGAGCTCCTCGGTCGTGACGTCGAGCGGGCCGAGAACCGGGACGACCGGGCCGCTCCACAGCGCCGTTCCTCCCTCCACCGCGAGCAGCGGCCAGAGGAGGAAGACGCCGGCCGCAGGGGTCACCGCGCCGTAGACGTAGAGGCGCCGGCCCGCGCTCGGCGCCCGGAGGCAGACCGCCAGCAGGACGAGCGCGATCGCCCCCGCCGAGGCCGGATGGCGCGCGAGCAGCGCGGCGGCGCCGGCGCCCGCGAGGAGGATGGCGGCCGGGACGGCTCTCAAACCGGGGCCCCCACGAAATGCGGGAGCATTTCGTGGGGGGGTGGTCATGGGACCTCGAAACGGAAGCGGTAGCGGTCCGGAACGCGGGCCAGCGCGGCCGCGTCGCCGGAGAAAGTCAGTCTGTACGGGCCGGTCGGCGAATCGGCCTCGGCGCTGAACCGGGGCGAGCCGTCGGCGACCAGGAAGAGATTGGCGCCCGCGGGAATCGGTGTGCCCAGCGGCGCGACCGACTGCGCCCCGAGCAGCCGTCCGACCGCCTCCGCGCCGGCGCGCTGAGCGGCGCGCGCGTAGCGGACGACCGTCTCCCGCCGCTCGCCGTAGCCGTTGACGAGCGGCTCGGGGAACGCGCCGACGACGACCTGCACCTCCGCGTCGCCCGCCCAGCGCCGGTAGTCCCACCAGGCGACGTCGCCGTCCCGCAGACGCATCTCCGCCGCGCCCCGGTCGGGCGCCACCCCGTTGACGAAGTAGAACCAGTCACGCCCGCCGGCGAGCGAGCCGCTCAGGCCGTCGATCGCCTGCACGAAGCGCCCCCCGTAGGCCGTGTCGACCTCCGCCCGCGAGCGCAGCGCCTGCAGCACCGTCTGCCCCGCGTCGACGCGCCCCTCGAACAGCACCGTCGTCCCGCGGTCGCGGGTGATCCAGAGCGATGCGGTGCCGCGCTCGTCCTCGCCGGCGCCGCCGCAGCCGGCGAGGACGAGGCAGAGGACGAGCGCGAGCGCGTGCCTCACGGCAGCCCGTTGGATCGGACGAGGCCTGCCTTGCGGACGTGGACGAGCCCGGTGTGCGCGCCGAGGCAGAAGCGCCCCGTGGCCGACGTCTCCCTCGCCCGGGAGCCGACCCAGATGCGGACGCCGAGCGCGGCCGTGCGAGCGCCGTTGTCGTCCTGCTCGAAGGCGGCGTAGCAGCGCGGCGACCTCTTCACGAGCAACAGCGTCTTCGGGCCCGCGAACGTCGTCGCGTCGAAGTCCGCCCAGTACCAGAGCACGGAGTCCCCCTCCCTCAGCTCGTACTGGTCGGCGCCGACCGGCGGAGACGCGCCGTTCACCTTGTAGACCCAGCCGGAGGTGCCGGCGCTGGGATAGAGCCCGATCTGGTCGACGAAGGGCCCGAAGGACGACTGCTGCACGTGGACGTAGAACTCGCCGGCCCGGCTGGCGAGGTCGAGCGCCTGCAGCGGCGTCTCGGCGTCGACGAGCCGGGGGGCCCGGGCGAAGATCGTCTGCGTGCGGCCCTCGACCCGGATGCTGACTCGGGCGGCCTCGACGACGGGAGCGAGCGCGAGCGCCGCGGCGGCCGCCGCGATGAGTGCGAGAGATCGGCGAAACACGAATCCTCCTTCCGCGAGGGGTTCGGGTCTGCCGGCGAGGGCAGGTCTTCTGACTCGGGGCTCCCCCTCCGCCGCCTTCCCAGCCGAGGCCAGTGGCGTCGTGGCGGAGGGCATCTCCCCTCACAGCGGCGGGACCGTCCCGGAATCGCACCGGGTTCCCTTTCCGCTCGCCGGTTGAGGACGCGAGACTACCATCGCGCCGATGGCCCTGAGGAGAGTCGCCTCCGCGTGGCTGCCGGTGGTCGCGTGGGCCGGGGTCATCTTCGCCCTGTCCTCGATCCCCGGCCTGGGCACGGGCCTCGGCGTCTGGGATCTCGTCCTGCGGAAGCTCGCGCACGTGGCCGAGTACGCCGTCCTCGGCCTCCTGCTCGCGCGCGCGGCGGCGGTGCTCCCCGCCTTCGCCCTCGGCCTAGCCTACGCGGTCACGGACGAGGTGCACCAGGCGTTCGTCGCCGGACGGCAGGGCGCGGCGCGAGACGTGGTCGTCGACGCCTTCGGTCTCCTGGTCGGGCTGGTCGTCCACCGCCGGCTCGCACGATGAAGGCCGTCGCGATCGACCTCGACGCGGCCCTCGGCGACACGCGGCCGCTCTGGCGGGAGTGGCTCGCCGACGTGGCGCGCCGGGCGCGGGTCGCCGTGCCCGAAGATGCCTCCGCAGGGCAGCTCGACGAGCTCGTCGGGAACTGGCGGACGCTGCTGGAGCGCTACGCCGAGGAGCACGCGCCCGTCCATCTCCGCCCGAGCGCCGAGGCGGCGGCGGCGCTGAGGCGCCTCCAGGCCGCGGGCACCGAGATCGGCGTCTTCACGGAGTCGCCCGAGCCGCTGGCCCGGGTCGCGCTCGCACAGCTGGGAGCGGCCCGCCGCGTCGCCGTGCTCGAGGCGGGCCCCGGCGCGCTCGACCGGCTGCTCGCGCGGCTGGGCCCGGACACGCCCGTGATCCGGTCGCGCGAGGAGCTGGCCGGGCTCTAGAGTCTCGGCATGGAGAACAAGGAGCTCTCCGACCGCCAGTTCGAGGCCGTGCTCGAGCGTCTCGACCGGCTCTGCGCCGAGGTCGCCTCCCTGAACCGCCGGCTCGACCGGAGCGACGAGCTCCAGCGGATGGTGCACGAGCTGCAGAGCCTGAACGAGTCGCTGCAGGCGCTCGCCTACGCGGCGCTCGGCCAGGCCGGCCCCCAGGTGCGCCGGCGCCGCGCGGGCTGATGGACGCGGCGGCGCGGCTGCCCCGGCTGGGCGTCGATCCGTCCGACCCGGCCGAGCTCCGCGCCCGCAAGCGGATGCTCGTGCTCACCACCGTGCTCGTCCAGCCGGCGGGGCTCGCCTGGGGCGCCCTCTACTGGCTCTTCGGCGAGCGGGTCGCCGCGATCGTCCCGTGGTCGTATGTCCCGCTCACCCTGCTGACGCTCGCCGTCTTCGCGCGCACCCGGAACTTCGTCTGGTTCAGGACCGCGCAGCTGACGCTGATCCTCCTCCTGCCGGCGCTGCTGCTGCTCGCGCTCGGCGGGATCACGCCGTCGAGCAGCGTCATCCTCTGGTCGCTGCTCGCGCCGCTCGGCGCCGTCGTCTTCGACGGGCCGCGGCGGGCCTGGTTCTGGTTCGGGGCGTTCATCGTCCTGCTGGCGGCGACGGTCCCGCTCGCGCCGCTCGTCCGCTCCTCGCCCACCGAGCTGCCGGCGGACATGATCCGGGCCTTCGCCGTGCTCAACGTCGGCGCGGTCTCGCTCGTCGGCTTCACGCTGCTGACCGCGTTCGCGCTTCAGCGCGAGGCCGCACAGGGACGCGTCGAGAGCCTGCTGCTGAACGTCCTGCCGCGCGAGATCGCCGAGCGGCTCCAGGAGGCGCCGCGGCCGATCGCCGACTACTTCGAGGACTCGTCGATCCTCTTCGCGGACGTGGTCGACTTCACGCCGCTCTCGAGCCGGCTCGAGCCGACCGAGCTCGTCGGCTTCCTGGACCGGCTGTTCACCGCCTTCGACGAGCTCGCCGACAAGTACGGCGTAGAGAAGATCAAGACGATCGGCGACTGCTACATGGTCGCCGCCGGCGTCCCGACGCCCCGGCCCGACCACGCGCACGCGCTCGCGCGGATGGCGCTCGAGATGCGAGAGCGCGCCGCGGAGTGCCTGCCGGAGGGCGGGCACGGCAACCTGCAGCTGCGGATCGGGATCAGCTCCGGGCCTGTCGTGGCGGGCGTGATCGGCCGGCGCCGGTTCCTCTACGACCTCTGGGGCGACACCGTCAACATGGCCAGCCGGATGGAGTCGCACGGCACCCCGGGAGACGTCCAGATCACGCGCTCGACCTGGGAGCTCGTCCGCGACGAGTTCGAGTGCCTGCCGCTCGGGCTCGTGGACGTGAAGGGCAAAGGGCCGGTCGAGACGTGGCGCCTCGCGGGGTGAGCGACCTCGCCTCCGCCTGGGAGGAGCACGCGCGCGCCTGGATCGCCTGGGCGCGGATGCCCGGCCACGACAGTTACTGGCGCTTCCACCGCGACGCGTTCCTCGAGCTCCTGCCGCCGCCGGGCCGCCGAACGCTCGACCTCGGCTGCGGCGAGGGCAGGCTCGCCCGCGACCTGGCGGCCGCCGGCTACCGCGTGGCGGGCGTGGACGCGTCGCCCACGCTCGTGGCCGCCGCCCGCGAAGCCGATCCGGGCTTCGACGTCCAGATGGCAGATGCCGCCGCCCTTCCCTTCGCCGACGGCGCGTTCGACCTCGTCGTCGCGTTCATGACCCTCCAGGACGTCGGCGACCTGGCGGGAGCGCTCCGCGAGTGCGCGCGCGTGCTGGAGTCCGAGGGTCGCGTCTGTCTGGCCATCGTCCACCCGCTCAACTCAGCCGGCACGTTCGCGCGGGACGGCGACGACGCGCCGTTCGTGATCGAGGGCTCGTACGTCGAGGAGAGCCCGTACACCGACGTGGTCGTCCGCGACGGGCTGGAGATGACGTTCGCCAGCGTGCACCGGCCGCTCGAGACCTATGCCGCGGCGCTCGCGGACGCGGGCTTCCTGATCGAGCGGCTACGGGAGAGCGTCGTGCCCGAGCACGCGCTGCACGGCCGCCGCTGGCTGCGGATCCCGCTCTTCCTGCACCTGCGGGCGCTGAAGCCGAAGCCCTAGCCGCGCAGCCGGTAGACCGTGCCCTGCTGCGAGACGAGGTAGAGCTCGCCGCGCGCGTCCTCGCCGAAGGACGAGAGCGCCGGCACCCTGAAGCCGTGCCGCCGGACGTCGCGGGCCCCGCCGCCCGACACCTTCAGGCTCCAGACGATCCCGCTGCAGTAGTCGCCGAAGAAGTAGCGTCCCTTGGCGACGGCCGCGGCCGAGCCGCGGTAGACGAAGCCGCCGGTCACCGAGCAGTTGCCGCCGCCGTTCCGGTACACGTGCACGGGCATCACCAGCTCGCCGCCGGCGAGCTCGCGGTCCGAGTAGCGTGCGTGCCCCTCGTAGACGCTCCAGCCGTAGTTCTGGAGGCGGCCGAGCCGCCCCTTCGGCAGGTAGTCGATCTCCTCCCAGTCGCCCTGGCCGACGTCGCCGATGTAGAGGTCGCCGGTCGCGCGGTCGAACGAGAAGCGCCAAGGGTTCCTGAGGCCGAGCGCGCTGATCAGCGGGCGTGACCCGCGCACGCCGACGTTGATCGTCAGCAGCTTCCCGAGCAGGCTGCTCCGGTCCTGCGCGTGGTTCTGCGGATCCCCGCCGGAGCCGCCGTCGCCCATCCCGACGTACAGCTTCCCGTTCGGGCCGAACGCGAGCTGCCCGCCGTTGTGGTTCGAGTAGGGCTGGAGGATGCGGACGAGCTGGCGCCGCGAGGAGCGGATCGCCGTGCGGCCGTTCGAGCGGTACTCCACCACGCGCGTGTGCCCGGCGGTGTCGGTGTAGTCGACGTAGAAGCGGCGGTTCTGCGCGTAGTTCGGGTGGAACGCGATCGAGAACAGGCCGCGCTCGCCGCCGCTCGCGACGAGGCCGCGGATGTCGAGGAACGCCCGCACGACGCGTCCCCGCTCGACGACCCGGATCCGGCCCGCCTGCTCGACGACGTAGAGCCGGCCCGGCTCGCTCCTCGGCGCGGCGACGTGCACGGGGGACGAGAGGCCGCCGACCACCTTGACGAGGCCGAGCGCGTCCGCCCGCTCCCCGGTCGCGCCCGCGCCGCAGGCGAGCGTGAGCAGCGCGACGAAGACTCCCAGAACCGTGACCCCCCGCACCTACGACAAGCTATCTGACGACGGCTGTAGCCTCCCGCCGTGAAGATCGTCGTGATCGGCGCCGGCCAGGTGGGCTCGACCGTCGTGGAGGCGCTGCACGACGAGCACGAGCTGACCGTCATCGACCTCGACGGCTCCCGGCTCGGACCGCTCTCGTACCGGCACGACATCTCGACGATCGAGGGAAACGGGGCGACTCGAAGCGTCCTGCTCGAGGCGGGCATCAAGGAGGCCGACCTCCTCATCGCCTGCAGCTCGCGCGACGAGCCGAACCTGATCGCCGCGATGCTCGCGAAGAAGCTCAACCCGCGGATCCGCGCGGTCGTCCGCGCGACCGAGGTCGAGTACCTCGAGGCCTGGCACGAGCGGCAGCTGGACGTCGACCTCGTCGTCTCCTCCGAGATCGAGACCGCCTACGCCGTCTCGCGCATCCTCGGCGTGCCGGCCGCCAGGCAGACGGACGTTTTCGCCGAGGGTCAAGTGCAGATCGTCGAGTTCGACGTCGAGGCGGGCGCCGGGAACCACGCCGTGATCGGCCGGCAGCTCCGCGAGGCGCGGATCCCCGCCGACTCGAAGGTGGCGAGCATCATCCGCGGCGACTCGGCGATCGTGCCCCGAGGTGCCGAGTCGATCGAGCCGGGCGACCGCGTGATCGTGATCGGCTCGCCGCGCGCCGCCCAGGAATGGAGCTCGATCATCGCCGGCGACCGGCCGCGCCTCGACGACGTCGTCATCTACGGCGGCGGCCGCATCGGGATCGCCGTCGCCGAGCACTTGATCCGGCAGAACATCCGCGTGCGGATGATCGAGAGCGACCGCGACCGAGCGCGGCTGGTGGCCGAGAAGCTTCCCGAGGCGCGCGTCTTCCACGCGACCGGCGTCGATCCCGACTTCCTCGAGCGCGAGCGGATCGGCCAGTCGCGGGCGGCGATCTTCGCCATGCGCGACGACGCGAAGAACCACTACGCGGCGACGCTGGCCAGGATTCACGGCGTCGGCTTCACGATCGCGATCGTGCACGAGCCGATCTCGATCGAGGTCTTCGAGCAGGCCGGCGTCGACGTGGCCGTCAACCCGCGCCAGCTGACCGCGGAGGAGCTCGTCCGCTTCGCCCACGACCCGCGCACCCAGCAGGTGACGATGCTCGAGGGCGACCGCTACGAGGTGCTCGACGTCACCGTCCGGGCCGAGAGCGAGCTCGTCAACACGCGCTTCCGCGACCTGCCGATGACGGGGGCGCTGATCGGCGCGATCGTCCGCAACGGCAAGGCGATCTTCCCGCACGGCGACGACGTGCTGCTGCCCGGCGACCGCGTGATCGTCTTCACCGAGGCCCGGCGCGCGGCCGAGGTGGAACAGGCCCTTTGATCTCCAGCGCGCGGCTGCGCCGTGCCGTTCGCCGCGACACGATCGGCGTCGACGTCGGCGCCGCGCTCAACCTCATCGGGGCGCTCGTCCGGTACCTGAGCCTCGCCTTTCTCTTCCCAGCGGCGATCGCGCTCGGCTACGGCGAGTCGCCCTGGCCGTTCCTCGCGGCGGCGGCAATCACCGCGGCCTCCGGCTTCGCGCTCGAGCGGGTGACGCGCGGAAAGGAGCAGGTCGGCACGCGCGAGGGCTTCCTCGTCGTCGCGCTCACGTGGGCCTTCGCTGCCGGCTTCGGCTGCCTGCCGTACCTCTTCTCGGGCGAGGCGCAGCTCGGCAACCCGGCGAACGCCTTCTTCGAGTCGATGTCGGGCTTCACGACGACGGGCTCCAGCGTCCTGACCGACAGCGAGGCGCTGCCGCAGGGGCTGCTGATGTGGAGGCAGTTCACGCAGTGGCTCGGCGGCATGGGGATCATCGTGCTCGCGCTGGCCGTGCTGCCGCGCCTGCGCGTCGGCGGCCGGCAGCTGTTCGAGTCGGAGGTGCCCGGCCCCGAGGTGGAGCGTCTGGCGACGTCCATCCGCGAGACCGCCCGGCGGCTGTGGGTCGTCTACATCGCGCTCACCGGCGTCCTCGCGGCGCTGCTCTACGGCTACGCGGTCGCGGGCGTGGACGAGCGGATGAGCCTGTACGACGCGGTCGCGCACGCCTTCACCACGATGCCCACGGGCGGCTTCTCGCCCCAGAGGGAGTCGCTCGCCGCCTTCGGCGCGGCGACGCAGTGGACCGTGATCGTCTTCATGGTCGTCGCCGGCACCAACTTCGCGCTCCTCTACGCGGTGCTCGTGCGGCAGCGTGCCCGCTCGCTGCTCCGCGACGAGGAGTTCCGCGTCTATCTCGCGCTCGTCGCGGTCGCGTCCTTCGTCATCGTCGCCGAGCTGATCACGGAGGGCATCCTCGAGGGGGAGGCGGCCGTCCGGCACGGCCTCTTCCAGGCGGTGTCGATGCTGACGACGACCGGCTACGCGAGCGTCGACTTCAACGAGTGGACCGCGCTCGCCGCCGTCGGCCTGGTGGGGCTGATGTTCATCGGCGGCTCCGCGGGCTCGACCGCGGGGTCGATCAAGGTCGTCCGCCATCTACTGATCGGCAAGAGCCTCCGGCGTGAGCTCGACGTCGCCGTCCATCCCGAGGTGATCTCGCCCCTCCGGTTCAGCGGCCGGCCCGTGGACGAGAAGACGCTCAGGGCCGTGATCGCCTTCGTGCTCCTCTACGTCGGGCTCTTCGCGGCAGGCGCGCTCGTGCTCACGATCGACGCGGCGATCGGCGACCAGGTCGTCACCCCATTCGAGGCGATCGCCGCCGCCGCGACGACGCTCGGGAACGTCGGCCCGGGGTTCGGCTTCGCCGGCCCCTTCGGCTCCTTCGAGCCGTTCAGCGACTTCTCGAAAGCCGTCATGATCGTCCTCATGTGGCTCGGCCGCCTGGAGATCGTCCCGGTGCTCGTGCTCTTCACCCGGCGCTACTGGCGAGCGTGAGGCTCACCCGGGCGCGGCTCCGGCGGGCGTTCCGGCGGGAAACGTTCGGCGTCGACGTCGGGGCCGCGTTCGACCTCGTCGGGCGCGTGCTGACCGTGCTCGGCCTCGCGTACCTGCTGCCTGCCGTGCTCGCAATCGGGTACGGGGAGTCCTGGTGGCCGTTCGTCGCCGCGGGAGCGATGACCTCGGCGTTCGGCGTCACGGTGCAGTGGCTGTCGGGCGAGCAGGAGCGCATCCGCCCCCGGGAGGGCTTCCTCGTCGTCGCGCTGATCTGGCTGCTCGTCCCGTTCTTCGGGGCGCTGCCCTACGTCCTCTCCGGCGAGCCACAGCTCGCGAGCCCGGTCGACGCCTACTTCGAGTCGGTCTCCGGGTTTACCGCCACCGGGGCCACGATCCTCACCGACATCGAGTCCCTGCCGCGCGCGCTGCTCATGTGGCGCCAGTTCACGCAGTGGCTGGGCGGCATGGGCATCGTCATCCTCGCGATCGCGATCCTGCCGCGCCTGCGGGTCGGCGGACGGCAGCTGCTGATGTCGGAGCTCCCGGGGCCGACGGAGGTCGAGCGGCTGAGCGTGTCGATCCGCGAGACCGCCCGGCGGCTGTGGGTGCTCTACGTGGCGCTCACCGTGATGCTCGCCGCGCTGCTCGCGCTCTACGGCGCGGTCGGGCTCGACGACGCGGTGGGCCTGTACGAGGCGGTGGCCCACTCGTTCACGGCGGTCGCGATCGGGGGCTTCTCGACCGAGGCGGAGTCGGCCGCGGCGTTCTCCCCGCTGACCCAGTGGACGATGGCGGCCTTCATCGTCGTCGCTGGCGTCAACTTCCTGCGCCTCTACCGGCTCTTCGTCCAGCGCCAGCCCCTCGCCTTCGCCCGCGACGACGAGCTGCGGCTCTACCTGCTCCTGCTCGCCGGCGGGTCGCTCGTCCTCTTCCTCGAGATCCTCGGCAACGGCCGCTTCGACGGCGAGGAGGCGATCCGCCACGCCGTCTTCCAGGCTGTCTCGATCATGACGACGGCCGGCTTCGCGAGCGCGGACTACGTCCAGTGGGGGCCGCTGGCGGCCGTGACGCTGGTCGGGCTGATGTTCTTCGGCGCCTCGGCCGGCTCGACCGCGGGCTCGATCAAGGTCGTCCGCCACCTGCTCATCGGCCGGCTGCTCCGGCGCGAGCTCGACCAGACGATCCATCCGGAGATCGTCGCCCCCGTGCGGCTCAACCGGCGGCCGGTGGACGAGCGCGTGCTCCGCGCCGTGCTCGCCTTCGTGCTGCTCTACGTGGGTCTCTTCGCCGTGGGCGCGCTCGCGCTCGTCTTCGAGTCGTTCCGGGTGGCGACGGAGGTGACGCCGTTCGAGGCGATCTCGGCCGCGGCGGCGACGCTGGGCAACGTCGGGCCGGCCTTCGGCTTCGCCGGGCCGTTCGGGTCGTACGAGCCGTTCAGCGACCTCTCGAAAGGGGTGATGATCCTGCTCATGTGGCTCGGCAGGGTGGAGATCATCCCGGTGGTCGTGCTGTTCACGCGCTCCTACTGGCGGACCTGAGGCCGTGACGCTCACGCAGCTGGCCGTGACCGTCGCGCTGCTCGGCGCGCTCGGGCTCGTGGCGAGCCGCTTCGGGCTCTCCGCCATCCCGGCCTACCTGCTCGCCGGGCTGCTGCTCGGGCCCAACGAGCCGGAGTTCCTGACCGTGGTGCGGCCGTCGGAGGTGACCGAGTTCGTGGCCGAGCTCGGCGTGATCTTCCTGCTCTTCTTCTTGGGCCTCGAGTTCCCGCTCGTCCGTTTCCTGCGGGCCGGCCGTCACGTGATGATCGGCGGGGCGATCGACCTCGCCGCCAACGCGGCGTTCGGCCTCGCCGTCGGCATCGCGGCGTTCGGGCTCTCGTTCGGAGCGCTCGTGCTGGCGGCGGCCGTCTACGTCACCTCGAGCGCGGTCACGATCAAGGGGCTCACCGACTTCCGCCGGCTCGCCGACGACGAGACAGGACTCGTCCTCGGGATCCTCCTCTTCGAGGACCTCGTGATCGCGCTGGTGCTCGGCTTCGCCGCGACGGGCGGCGGCACGGCCGCCGGCACGCTGTCGATCGGGGCGAAGGCGGTGGCCTTCGTCCTCGGCTCGCTACTGGTCGCTCGCTGGCTCACCCGGCTCGTCGACCGCGTGCTCGACGGGCTCCCGCGCGAGTTCTTCCTGCTCTTCGTGTTCGGGCTCCTGATCGGCATGAGTGCGACCTCGGCCGCCCTGGGCCTGTCGGAGGCGATCGGGGCGCTCATGGCAGGCGTCGTCTTCGCGGACACCGCCGCGCGGATGGAGATCGAGGAGCGCTTCTTCAGCTTCCGCGACCTCTTCGGCGCGCTCTTCTTCTTCGTCTTCGGGCTGACGATCGAGCTCGATGCGATCGACACAGTCGGGTGGATCGTGGCGCTCGCGGTGGTGCTCACCCTCGTGGGCAAGCTGGGCGGCGGCTTCGCGGCCGGCCGGATCACCGGCCTTACGAGCCGGCAGAGCCTCAACGTCGGCGCCGCGCTCGTCGCCCACGGTGAGTTCACGATCATCCTCGCCCAGCTCGCGCGCGGGAACCCGAAGCTCTCCGGCGAGGTGAAGCGCGACCTGATGGCGTTCGCCGGGCTCTACGTGCTGGCAACGGCGACCCTCGGAGTGGTGCTTATGAAGGAGTCGCGCCGCATCGGGCGGTTACTGTTCCCGGTGACGACGTGACGACCGAGCTGCGAGAGACGCGCCTCCCCGGCGTCGGGGTGAAGTACACGCTGCTGTGCGGGCACGGCCAGCGGCTCGCGATCATTCTCCACAACGACGGCACCCGCGAGCTCTACGTCTTCGAGCGGCCGACCGACGAGGAGCCTTCCGCGGTCGTCGAGCTCGACGACGACGAGGCCCGCCAGCTCGGGGCCGTGCTCGGCGGCGCCTACGAGCGGCCGAAGATCGTCGAGGAGCTGGAGATGGCGCTCGGCGAGCTGGCGATCGAGTGGATCCCCGTGCCCGCGGACAGCCCGGCGATCGGCAAGTCGCTCGCCGAGGCCGCGTTCCGCGCGCGCACCGGGATCACGATCATCGCCATCCTCCGCGAGCCCGAGCCGGTCACCGGCGCGCAGCCCGACGACGTCATCCAGGAGGGCGACACGCTCGTCACCGTCGGCAAGCTCGGCCAGTACGCCGCGTTTCGCAGGCTGCTCGCGGAGGGCCCCTTCGGCGACCAGCCACGCTCTCCGAAGTAGCCGGCGAGGAAGGAGCCGGCCGTTCCGGACACGCTCCTCCTCGTCGTCGGCGCCCTCCTTCTGCTCGGACTCCTCGCTGCGCTCGCCGCCCAGCGCCTGAGCGCTCCGTTCCTCGTCGCGTTCCTCGGCCTCGGGATGGCTCTCGGCTCGGAGGGACCGGGGGGGATCCACTTCGACGACGCCGAGCTCGCGCGGACGATCGGCGTGATCGCGCTCGTCGCCATCCTGTTCGAGGGCGGGCTCTCCGCGGCCTGGCGCGACCTGCGGGCCGTCGCCCTCCCGGCCGGGATCCTGGCCACCGCCGGCGTCGCGGTCACGGCCGTCATCACCGGCGGTGCGGCCTACGTCCTCTTCGACCTGCCGCCGGCCGCGGCGCTCCTGCTCGGCGCCATCGTCGGCTCGACCGACGCGGCGGCGGTGTTCTCGACCCTCCGCTTCACGCGGCTGCGGCGCCGGCTGGGCACGCTCCTCGAGGCCGAGTCGGGGGCCAACGACCCGATGGCCGTCGCGCTGACGATCGGCCTGATCGAGTGGCTGAGGAAGCCTGCTTACGGCCTCGACGACCTGACGCTGCTCCTCGTCCACCAGCTCGGGCTCGGGCTCGTCCTCGGAGTCGTGCTCGGCGTCGTCGCGGCCAGGGCGTTTGCGCGCTTCCCGACCGAGCTGGCCCCGTTCGCCCCGGTCGCCTCCGTGTCGGCCGCGGCGCTCGTCTTCGGGATCACGCAGAGCGCCCAGGCGAGCGGTTTCCTCGCCGTCTACGTCGCTGGCCTCTGCCTCGGCGCCACCACGACCCCGCTGACGAGGGCGATCGTCTCCTTCCACCAGGGAACCGCCTTCCTCGCCCAGATCGTCCTCTTCACCGTGCTGGGGCTGCTCGTCTTCCCGAGCCACCTCGGACCTGTCGTCCTCTCGGGCCTCGCGCTCGCCGGTGTCCTGACGTTCGTGGCCCGCCCCGTCGCCGTCTGGCTCTGCACGGCCCTTCAGGGATTCGGCGTCCGCGAGCGCGCGTTCGTCGGCTGGGTCGGCCTTCGGGGCGCCGTCCCGATCGTCCTCGCCACGTTCCCGCTCTCCGCCGGGCTCGAGGAGAGCGAGACGATCTTCAACGCCGTCTTCTTCGTCGTGCTCGTCTCGGCCCTGCTCCAGGGGCTTACGCTGGCCCCGCTCGCCGACCGGCTCGGTCTCGCGACAGGGGCGCGCCCCCCGCAAGCGGCACCGATCGAGGTCGGCGTCGTCCGCGCGCTCGGCGCCGACATTCTCGAGCTCGAGATCGACGAGGAGGATGCCGCCGCCGGACGGAGGATTCGCGAGCTGGCGCTGCCCTCCTCAGCCCTGATCGCGTTGATCGTGCGCGACGGGCGGGCGGTCGCCCCACGCGGGAGCACGGTCATCGAGCCCGGCGACCGCGTCTACGTGCTCGGAAGCGAACAGGACCGCGCCGAGCTCGAGGCGCGGTTGCTCGGCTAGCCGTGAATTGAGGCGATGATGGGGATGATCAGGATCGCGACGATGTTGGCGATCTTGATCATCGGGTTGATCGCCGGGCCGGCCGTGTCCTTGTAGGGATCGCCGACCGTGTCGCCGGTGACGGCGGCTGCGTGCGCGTCTGAGCCCTTCCCTCCGAAGGCGCCGTCCTCGATCAGCTTCTTCGCGTTGTCCCAGGCGCCGCCGCCAGACGTCATCGCGATCGCGAGGAAGATACCGGTGACGATCGTCCCGATCAGCAGGCCGCCGAGCATCTCGGCGCTGATGATCCCGACGACGATCGGGAAGGCGATCGGGATCAGCGCCGGCGCGAGCATCGACTTGATCGCCGAGCCGGTGACGATGTCGATCGCCGGCCCGTACTCGGGCCGCCCGGTCCCCTCGAGGATGCCGGGGATCTCCCGGAACTGGCGGCGCACCTCGGTCACCACCTGGCCGCCGACACGCCCGACCGCCTGCATCGCCAGCGACGCGAACAGGAACGGCATCAGGCCGCCGATGAACAGCCCGGCGATCACCCACGGGTTGTCGAGCAGGAAGCTCGCCCTGACCCCGGCGTCGTCGATCCCGCGGGCGTACTCGGCGAAGAGGACGATCGCCGCGAGGCCGGCCGAGCCGATCGCGTAGCCCTTCGTGACCGCCTTGGTCGTGTTGCCTACCGCGTCGAGCGGGTCGGTGATGCCGCGCACCGACTCGTCGAGGTTCGCCATCTCGGCGATGCCGCCGGCGTTGTCCGTGACCGGCCCGTAGGCGTCGAGCGCCACGATCAGGCCGGTCATCGAGAGCTGCGCCATGACGGCGATCGCGACGCCGAAGATGTCGTCCGTGACCTTGTAGGAGACGAGGATCCCGACCGCGATCACGATCACGGGCAGGGCGGTCGCCTGCATGCCGACGGCGAGCCCCTCGATGATGTTGGTCGCGTGGCCTGTCTGTGAGGCGCTCGAGATCGACTTCACCGGGCCCCAGCGGGTGCCCGTGTAGTACTCGGTGATGGCCACGAGCAGGAAGGTGACGGCGAGGCCGACCAGCGCCGCCCCGTACAGCTCGGCGAACGTGAAACGGCCGCTGTCGAAGGCCATCGTGATCGGGATGAATCCGATCGCGGAGAGCCCCGTGGCGACGAGGACGGCCTTGTAGAGCGCGTTCATGATCGAGCCGCCGCGGCCGATGCGCGCGAAGAAGACGCCGATCACGGAGGCGACGATCGAGACGGCGCCGAGCGCGAGCGGGTAGAGCGCGAGGTTGCCGGCCGGGAAGGCGAGCCCGAGCAGCATCGCCGCGACCGCGGTGACGGCATAGGTCTCGAAGAGGTCGGCGGCCATGCCGGCGCAGTCGCCGACGTTGTCGCCGACGTTGTCCGCGATCACGGCCG
>JBBDQR010000176.1:0-3380 GCA_040905885.1 Gaiellaceae bacterium
CGCTCGAGCTCGGGCGAGAGGCCCTCGGCGAGGGGGGCCTCCTCGGCGGCACGCTCCCCGAGCGCGTACTCGGCCTCGCGGCGCCGCCGGCGCTTCTCGGCGCGGAAGTGGTCGAGCGCCGTCGTGCGCGCGACCTGGCAGAGCCAGGTCTTGACGCTGCCCTTGCGGGCGTCGTAGCGGCTCCAGAGGCGCAGCGCCCGCTCGAAGGCGTCGCCGGTCAGCTCCTCGGCGAGCCCGCGGTCGTGCGTGAGGTAGACGAGATAGCCGTACACGTCGTCGAGGTGCTCCTCTGCCGCTTGAGCGAAGGTCACGTCGTCCATACGCCGCCGACCCACGCGTCTGTCACCGGCAAGCGGCGCCGCCGGCGTCCCGGTAGCGGCCCGCGACGGGGACGAAGCGCCAGGAGTAGCCCTCGGGCCGCAGGCTCAGCGCGAGCAGGCCGTAGCTCAAGGTCTGCGCCGCGCGACTGCCCGCGAGCCGCCGGACGACCGCGTAGAGGCTTCGCCCGCCGGTGCCGACGACGAACTGGCGGATCCCTCCGGACGGCGCGAAGCGCTCGTAGTGGTGGTCGTGCCCAGCGAGGTACACGTCCACGCCGCCCGCGCTCATGATCCGCCAGAGCGCCGCGAGCGTCCGGTCGCTGCCGTGGACGCCGGAGCTGAAGCGCGGGTGGTGCGCGTACGCGAGCGTGCAACGCGCGGGATGCTCCGCCAGGTCGGCGCGCAGCCAGCGCGCCTGCGGCGAGTCGGGCCCGCAGCCGCCGGCCGGCCCGCAGTTCGAGTTCAGCACGACGACGTGCCAGTCGCCGAGCTCGTAGCTGTACCACTGCGGCACGCGGAAGTAGGCGAAGTAGCCGCGCGCGCCGGGCGTCAGGTACTCGTGGTTCCCGACCGCCGGGCGGATCCGCGCCTTGTGGCGCGACCAGGAGAAGCAGCGCCGGAACTCGTCGGCGCTTCCCCGCTCGTAGACCGAGTCCCCGAGCAGCGCGATCGTGCCCGGCAGCCGGTCGAGCAGCAGCGCGGTCGCCTCGTCCCCGGTCGACCGGCACGAGGCGACGTCGCCCGCGGCGACGAGCGGGACGGACGGAGTGGCGAGGGCGATCAGCGCCGCGGCGACGGCGAGCACGCCGACAGGCTAGACGGCCAGTGCCTGAGGGGTGCGGCCGAGAACCTGCTCGAGCGCGGCGACGCAGCGATGGTCGAAGAGCGTCCCCGCCTCGTTCCGCAGGTAGGCGAGCGCGCGCGTGTCGTCCCAAGCAGGGCGGTACACGCGCGGCGAGATGAGCGCGTCGTAGACGTCGCAGACGGCGAGGATCCTCGCCTCGAACGGCATCGTCCGGCCGAGCCCGCGCGGGTAGCCGGTGCCGTTCAGCCGCTCGTGGTGGTCGAGCACGAGGCGCCGGACGCGGGTGGGGAAGCCGAGCTCGCCGAGCAGGCGCTCGCCCCGCTCCGGGTGGCGGCGGATCTCCTCGAACTCCTCGTCGAGCGGACCGGGCTTGGCGAGGATCTCGTGCGGGATCGAGAGCTTCCCGACGTCGTGGAGGAGCCCGCCCGTGGCCAGGTCGCGGAGCTTGATCGCCGGCAGCCCGAGCGCCTCGCCGAGCTGGACCGCGAGCAGCGCGACGCGGCGCGTGTGACCCTCCGTGTACGAGTCCTTCTCCGCCAGCTGCTCGAGCAGCCCGTGGACGTCGCTGCCGAGGTACGCCTCCTCCGCGACGACGAGGTCGACGCCGCTGAGGTCGCCGAGCAGCGGCCGCGACTGGGCCTGTCTGCGCAGGTCGAGCGTGACGGGGATGCCGACGAGCGCGATGCCGACGATCTCGAACAGGTGCCCGAGCCACCAGCCGAGCTGCGTGAAGTCGAGGACGAGCGCGCCCACGAGCGCGGCGCCCAGCCAGACCGTGCCGACGGCGACGAGCAGGTCGCCGCGGCGCCGGCCGAGCAGGAACGTCCGTGTCGCCCGGAAGGCGAGCAGCGCGAAGAAGGCGAGGCCGACGCCCAGGAGCGCGAGCGCAGCCGGGCTCGACGGGGACGGGACGTCGGGGATCAGCGACGGAGCCGCGAGGCCGACGGCGCCGAGCGTGACGATCCCGGTGACGAGGAGGACCTGGAGCCCGAGCAGGAGCCGGATGCCGAGCGGCCCGCGCAGGCCCGGCAGCGCCGCCAGGGCGAGCACCGCGCCGCCCACGGGCAGGGTCGCCGCGCCGCTGAAGGCGACGACGCCGTTGTAGCCGACGAGGATCCCGGGTGTCGCGGCGCCGTGGACGGCGAGGAGCGCCGCCATGGCTGC
The DNA here is from genome assembly GCA_040905885.1 of Gaiellaceae bacterium. Lineage (GTDB taxonomy): Bacteria > Actinomycetota > Thermoleophilia > Gaiellales > Gaiellaceae > JACVRU01. The sequence continues at coordinate 2,290 of JBBDQR010000176.1, forward strand.
GAAGGCCGTGCCCGCGAGGACGGAGCGCGGATCGTGCCGGCGGGCGCCGACGACGGAGAGGGCGATGCCCGCGGCCGTGGCCGCGAGCGCGGTGCCGCCGACGGCGGCGAAGTGGACGGAGCCGGACAGGCCGGCCTGATCCCGCCCGAAGAAGTGGAGCAGGCCCGGGGGGACGATCGCGAACGCGGCGGCTGCGGCGAGCGGCCGTGCGAGACGGTCGAGACTCACTGGGGCGATATCGGCCGGTGGCGCGCGGTACCTGAGGGCTGACTAGCGAAAGAGATCGCGGTCCGACGGCATCACGAGCTCGCCGGCGGTCCCGTCGCCCCTCAGGTCGAGCCCGCGCACGATCGCCGCCGGAATGCCGCTCGTCTTGCCCATGACGAGCTGGGCCGCGCCGGCGATCTCGTCCGCCACCGCGATCATCGTCGCGTGGAGCTCGTAGCCGACGGGATCGCGTACGCCGGTGAGGTCGAGCAGCACGGGGACACCGGCCGCGCCGATCGCGACGTCCGTGGTGCCCTGGCGCCAGGCGCGGCCGAAGGAGTCCGTGACGAGCACGCCGACGTCCCGCCCGCTCAGCTCGCGCAGGCGCGCGCGGAGCGCGGCCGCGGACGCGTCGGGGTCGAGCGGCAGGAGGACGATCTGCCCGGGGGCGGGCGCGTTCGAGGCGTCGACTCCTGCCGAGGCGCAGACGAAGCCGTGCCGCGTCTCGGCGATCACGAACCCGCCCCGCCGCCGCACGATCCGGACGGCCTCGTCGAGCACGGCCTGCACGTGGCGGGCGTCGCGGCCGTCCGCCGCGGCGATCTCGCGCGCAGCCGACGACACGTCGATCGCGTCGAGCTCGAGCACGCGCCCCTCCGCCTTCGAGATCACCTTCTGCGCGACGACGACGACGTCCCCGTCCTCGAGCTCGGCGGCGCCCGCGATCAGATCGCCGAGGTCGTCTCCCTCGGCGATCTCCGGCAGGCCCGTCACCGGAAGAACCCGGAGACCGGTCACGTGGCGCCCTTCGGTCGACGCCGCGACCGCCGCCTGCACTCGGAAGGGACGCGTGACGCCCGTGGGGGGACCAATGGTTTCCCCCC
>JBBDQR010000176.1:3390-15123 GCA_040905885.1 Gaiellaceae bacterium
GGGGCAACCTTGGGTGCCCCCACGCTAGATGCCGGTGACGCGCACGCCGGCGTGGCCCTTGTAGCGCTTGTTCAGGTTCACGATCACCGCCGTCAGCCCCTCGAGCGCGCGCGCGCTCGCGAGCGGCCCGGCGTCGAGCGCGCGGCCGCCGACGAGCCGGGAGGCGAGCTCGAGCGCGAGGCGCTTCGCGTCGGGGTCGTCGCCGCAGACGAGCGCGTCCTCGTCGGGAGCCTCCTCGCCCCCGAGCGTTGCCGCGGCGAGCGAGTGGAGGCCGGCGACCACGGGCCCCGGCACGGCGTCGGCGACCCGCTCGGCGAGTGAGCGCGCCTCGGGCGACGGCAGCACGCCCCGGTCGCTGAAGGTGAGCTCGCTGCCGACGCAGAGCAGGGGCGTGTCCCCGATCGCCTCCGCGTGCCGCGCGGCCGTCTCGAGCGCCGCGTCGGCCCTCACGGCGAGCACGGCGAGGTCGGCGCCGGCGAGCGCCTCCTCGTTCGTGGTGCCCTCCACGCCGAGCTCCGCGGCTACCTCCCGCCCACGCTCGGCGTCCCGCGAGCCGACGACGACGTCGATCCCCGCCTCGCGCAGCCGGACCGCGAGCGCGCGGCCGAAGCTGCCCGTGCCGCCGAGGAGGGCGACCCTGATTTTCGGGGCCCCCGGGAAATGCGCAGCATTTTCCGGGGTGGTCATGCCGGAATCGAGAGCGCGGCCTCGGCCAGCCTGCGGCGCGCATCGGCGTCGGTCATCAGCGTCCGGGTGACGATCGGGCGGACCTCGAGCCCGTCGAGATCGTCCGCGTCGGACTCGTCGACGACGAGCGCGTCGATCAGCCCCTCGTAGCAGGCCGCGACGTGCGCGGGGGAGGTGCCGCCGGCGAGCCGGGCGAGCATCCGGTCGGCGGGCCCCTTCACCGCCCGCCCGCCGACGAGCGGGCTGACCGCGATGCAGGGCACGCGGCGTTCGGCGAGGACGGCACGGATCTCGGCGACCGCGAGGATCGGCCAGATGCTGACGTGCGGGTTGCTGGGAGCGATGAGCAGCAGCTCCGCCTGCTCGAGCGCGTCCACCACGCCGGGCGCGGCGCGAGCGGTCTCGGCGCCTTCGAAGCGGAAGCCGTCGGGCTCGTCGCGATGGCCGCGCGCGACGAACCACTCCTGGAAGTCGAAGACGCCTGCGGCAGTCTCGACGTAGGTGCGGAGCGGGTCGTCGGTCGCAGGGAGAATGCGCGTCCGGACGCCGAGCGCGGCGGCGAGGCGGGCCGTGACCGCGGAGAGCGGCTCGCCCGCGCGGAGCGCCTGCGTGCGCACGAGGTGGAGGCCGAGGTCGCGGTCGCCGAGGCGGAACCAGTCCTCGCCGCCGAGCGCGGTCACCGTCTCGAGGGCCTGCCAGCTCTCGCCCGCGCGGCCCCAGCCCCGCTCCTCGTCGTTCATGCCGGCGAGCGCGTAGAGGACGGAGTCGAGGTCGGGCGAGACGTGCACGCCGAGCACCTCGAGGTCGTCGCCGACGTTGACGACCACCGTCACGTCGGCGGGATCGAGCGTCTCGGCGAGCGCCCGGACGAAGCGGGCGCCGCCGACGCCGCCGGAGAGGACCGTCACCTTCATACCGGGGCCCCCGGGAAATGCGCAGCATTTTCCGGGGTGGTCATGCCGAGAGGCCGAGCGTGGCGATGGCCGTCTGCGTGCGCGGGCCGGCCCGAAGGGAGACGCGCCGGATGTCGGCCAACGTGTCGACGTCGTCCGCGAGCGAGGGGATCACCGCCGCCACCGCGTCCACGCCGAGGTCGGCGGCGCGCTCCTTGAACCGGTCGGCGCTGCCTGGGCCGTAAAGCGGGGCGAAGAGGCCCGGGTCGTCGAGCGCAAGCGCGTTCGTCGTCCCGTCGGAGGCCTGGACGAACGCGAAGCCGCCTGGCGGCGCGGCCGCGGCGAGGGCGCGCAGGTCGTGCGGGACGACGCAGGGGACATCCGCGTTGACGACCAGCGCCGTCTCCCCGTCGACCTCCGTCAGCCCGGCGGCGACGGCCGGCCCCTGGCCCCCGCCTGGATCCTCGACCGTCTTCGCCCCGAGCTCCCGCGACAGTCCCGCTCCCGCCTCGTCCGCGGTGACGACCACGGTGGGCCCGACAACGACGCAGGCGGCGAGCACGTCGCCGAGCATCGCGAGCGCGAGCTCCTCGCGGGCCCGCTCGGGGAGCGGCTCGAGCCGCTCCTTGCCGCCCGCGCCGCGGAAGGGAACGACGATTGCAGCCATCTCTCGGAGGAGACTACCCCGGACGATGCGCGCCTCCCCGGACAACGCGGCGATCGCCGACCGGCTGGAGACGTTCGCGGCGCTGCTCGATCTGGCCGGCGCCGGCCACTACTCGGTGCGTGCGTACCGGCGCGCGGCGGAGCTGGTGCGGGCGACGCCGGTCCCGGTCGCCGACCTCGTCCGGCGCGGCGAGGCGCGGCGCCTGCGCGGGATCGGCCCCGCGATCGAGGCGCGGCTGGTCGAGCTGGTGGAGACGGGCGACATCGCCGAGGTGGCCGAGCTCGAGCGGGAGACGGCTCCGCAGCTCGTGGCGGTCGGGCGGCTCGCGGGCGTCGGCGCTCGTCGGATGGCCGACCTGGGGAAGGCGCTCGGCGTGACGACGATCGACGAGCTGCGCGAGGCGGCCGCGGCCGGGCGGCTGGCGGAGGCGCCGGGCTTCGGGCCGAAGACGGCGGGGAAGCTGATGGCCGCGCTCGAGCGGCCTCCCGAGGCCGTCGCCGCGCGCCCGCTCATCCTCACGCGGGCGCGGGAGCTCGTGGGCGGCATCGCCGAGGCCCTCGGCGGCGAGCCCGCGGGCGATCCCCGCCGCTGGCGCGACTCGTGCGAACGGCTGGCGGTCGTCTGCGCCGCGCGAAGGGCCGGCCCGGTGCTAGACCGGTTCGCCGCGTTGCCCCGGATCGTGGCCGTCGTGGAGCGCGACGAGCGGCGGTCGCTCGGCGTGACCGTCGAGGGGACGCCGGTCGAGCTAGTCGTGGCCGCGCCGGAGCGCTTCGGGACCGAGCTCGTCCGCGCGACCGGCTCGCCCGAGTACGTCGCCGCGTTGGGGCCGCTCCCGGACGCGGCGGACGAGGCGGGCGTCTACGCCGCGCTCGGCCTGCCCTGGCGGCCGCCGGAGCTGCGCGAGGCGCCCTCCCGCGAGGCGCCGCCGGACGGGCTGCTCGAGCTCGGCGACGTCCGCGGTGACCTCCACTGCCACACGACGTGGTCGGACGGGCGCGCGAGCGTGCTCGAGATGGGGCTCGCGGCGCGCGACCTCGGCTACGAGTACCTGGCGATCTGCGACCACACGCAGGCGGTGCGCGTCGTCCCGGGCGTCGACGCGGACGACCTCCGCCGGCAGGGGGAGGAGATCGCCGCGGCGAACGAGGAGCTGGCTCCGTTCCGCCTCCTGCGCGGCGCCGAGTGCGACATCCTCCCGGACGGGTCGCTCGACCTCCCCGACGACGTGCTCGCCGAGCTCGACTGGCTCCAGGTCTCGCTCCACGCGGGGCAACGGGCGCACCGGCGCGAGCTGACGCGGCGCGTCGAGCAGGGGATGCGCCATCCGGCCGCACGCTGCCTGAGCCACCCGACGGGCAGGCTGATCAACCGGCGGCCGCCGAACGCGCTCGACCTCGAGCGGATCTTCGAGGTCGCGCTCGAGACCGGCGTGGCGCTCGAGGTGAACGGGCTCGCCGACCGGCTCGACCTGCGCGACGAGCATGTGCGGCTCGCCGTGCAGGAGGGCGTGCGCATCGTCTGCTCGACGGACGCGCACTCGGCTCGCGGGCTCGGCGGGATCGTCTTCTCGGTCGCGACGGCGCGGCGCGGCGGGGCGAGAGCGGCCGACGTGCTGAACACGCGGCCGCTGGCCGAGCTACTGGCGCGCTAACCGGCAGGCGAGCTCGACAGCGGGCAGGTACGCATCGTCGTCCTCGGTGCCGAAGAGGCGGGCGACGACCGCTCGGAAGATCAGAGCCCGGAGGAGGTGCTGCTCGAGCTCCTCGACGTGCGCCACGGCGTCGAGGAGGCTCTCGTCCGCGCCCTCCCAGACGAGCGCGTCCGCGACGACGATCGCGGATGCGTACGCGGTCGGCCGCCACTGCGCCGAGAAGTCGATCACCGCGGGCGGGAGGCGGTCGTCGAAGAGGACGTTGCCGGTCAGGTCGGTGTGGACGAGCTGGCTCGGCGCCGCGACCGGCCGGAGTGCGGCGACGAGGCGCGGCAGGTGCTTCACGTCGGCGAAGTCGTCGGCCGGGAGCTCGCCCCAGGCCACGCGGTCGCCCACCGCCCACGGATTCGTACGGCGGGCGATGAAGCCGGGGCGCTCGAAGCCGCTGAGCGCCGCGTGGAAGCGCTCGCCGACCGCGATGATCTCCGGCCAGCGCCCCTTCTCGTGACGTCCCCCGACGGCCTCCCAGGCGCACCAGCCGTCGACGACGAGCGATCCGTCTCGGGCGCGCAACGACCGCGCCACCCGGAAGCCGTCGCAGACGATCGAGTCGAGGATCCGTCCCTGCCAGGCCAGCTCGGTCTCGGAGACGTCGAGCGGCTTGAGGACCGCCTCGCCGACACGCCAGGACGATCCCCGTCCGCCCGCCAGCGGAACCGGCGCGCCTGAGAGGCCGAATGCAGCGAGGACTGCCGGAGGCGGCTTCGGCGCTACGCGGAGCCCGGCCCGGTCGTCGCCCACTCGCGCAGCTCGTACCAGTGCGTCTCGCGCAGCGCCTCGCCCACCGCCGGGTCGGTGTGCTGGGCGTGGAAGACGTGATGCTCGAGATCGGCGCAGATCTCGACCGTCCCCAGCAGCACCTCGGGGATCTTCATCAGCGCCTCCGCCGGAAGCTGCGCCTCCGCCACCGTGTAGTGCATGAAGTGGAGGTCGGGCGCGACCTGCATCAGGTCCGGCCAGTCCGGGCAGCTCCTCGTCGTCACGCGGGGGTCGTCACCTCTTCGCGAGACCATTTCCCTTCGAGTCGCAGCAGACCTCCCTCGTGCTCGCCCGGATGCACGAGGAAGGAGACCGCGTCGTCGAGCTGGTGGTAGAGGCGCCCGCCGGCGGGATCGGACAGCCCGAGCCGGAAGGTGAACCGCCCGTCGGCGAGGGGCAGCGCGCCGACGTCGAAGCGCGCCCGGAGCTCGCCGGGGGCGCGCTCCCAGCCGACCTCGGCCGTGTCGAGCGCGCCGACCGCGAGCAGGAGGCCCGACTCGCCGCGCAGCTCGTAGACGAGCCGCGGCGGCTCGAGCGGCTCCGCGGCGATCAGCCGCAGCCGCAGCGAGACCGGCTCGCCCGCGAGGAACTGGCGGCGGGCCTCGCCGTCCGCGTCCACCAGCTCGACGTCGGCGATCCGCGCCTCGCCGCTCCCCCACTCCCGCAGCCCGGCGCCGCGCTCGTCGGGGTCGCGCTCGGCCGCGAGCAGCCGGTGGTAGCGGAGGATCGCGTCGTGGGTGGGGCCGTCGAACTCGACCTCGCCCTGGCGCAGGAGCACCGTCCGCTCGCACAGGCGCTCGACCGCCGACGCGTCGTGCGAGACGAACACGATCGTCCCGCCGCGCTGCTTGAACTCGAAGATCTTGCCGAAGCACTTGCGCTGGAATTCCTCGTCGCCGACCGCGAAGACCTCGTCGAGCAGCAGCACGTCCGCCTGCAGATGCGCCGCGACCGCGAAGCCGAGCCGCATCGCCATCCCCGAGGAGTAGGTGCGCACGGGCAGGTCGATGAACTCCTCGAGCCCGGCGAAGGCGACGATCTCGTCCATGTGCTCGCGCACGGTCTGCCGCCGGAGGCCGAGGATCGAGCCGTTCAGGTAGACGTTCTCGCGGCCGGTGAAGTCGGGATGGAAGCCGGCGCCGAGCTCGAGCAGCGAGCCGACGCGGCCGCCGACCTCGACCGTCCCGGAGGTCGGCTTGATGATCCCGGAGACGAGCTTCAGCAGGGTCGTCTTGCCCGAGCCGTTGCGGCCGACGAGCCCGGCCGCCTCTCCCGGCTCGATCTCCACCGAGACGTCGCGGAGCGCCCAGACGTCGGTGCCGCGCGCGCGCCGCCGGTTGACGACGAGCTCCTTCAGCGTGCGCGCTTCGTGGGGGTAGACGCGGAAGCGGCGCGACGCGCGCTCGACCCGGATGCGGCCCTTTTCGGTCATCGCAGCGCCGGCACGTGCCGCTCGACGAGTTGTCGGAGCACGGCAACGATCGCGGCGTTCGGCATCTCGACCCGCTCGAGCGTCATCCCCAGCTCCTGCGCCCGCTCCCGCGCCTGGACGTCGACGTCCCAGCGAATCTCGAGGTGGTCCGACACGAAACCGATTGGACAGACGAGGACGTTGCGCGACGCGAGCTCCTCGAGGTGCTCGAGGATGTCCGGCCCGAGCCACGGCTCGCCGGTGGGGGAGGCGCTCTGGAATGCGAACGACCACTCGCCGAGCCCGGCCTCTTCGGCGACGAGCCGCGAGCTCTCGAGCAGCTCGTCGACGTAGGGATCGCCCTCGTCGAGGATGCGGGCGGGGAGGCTGTGCGCCGTGAAGACGACGTGGGCCGAGGTGCCCCGCAGCCGCTCGGCGATCAGCTCCACGTAGGCCGGCTCGGCGCCCCAGCGCTCGACGAAGACGACGTCCGCGCGCCCGCCGACCGCGTCCTCGAGCTGCCGCCGGTAGGCGCCGATCGACATCGCCGAGTAGTGCGGCGCGAGCACGAGCCCGACGATCGTCCGCGCGCCCTCGGCCAGCGCGCGCTCCGCCGCCTCGGCGATTCGCGGCCGCCAGTGGCGCATGCCGGTGTGGACGGGGATCCCGAGCTCCTGCTCGAGCGTGGCCCTCGTCTGCTCCGTGATCTCGTTGAGCGGGTTCCGGTCCTCGATCCCCAGCCGCCGGTAGCGCTCGACGAGCTCCTCGAGCCGCTCCGGCGCGATCGGCCGGCCGCCGCGGATGTCGGCGTAGTAGGCGGCGACATCCCCGAGCCGATCCGGGGAGCCATAGGCCATCAGGACGACCGCAACGCTCATACGGAGACCCCAACGGTCGCCTCTTTCACCAGGTTCACCAGCCGCGACAGATCCGCAGGATCTGTCGCGGGTAACACGCCGTGGCCGAGGTTGAAGATGTGCCCCGGGCGGCCGCCGGCGCGCGCGAGCACGTCACGCGCAGCCTCCTCGGCCCGCTCCCACGGCCCGAGCAGCACCGCCGGGTCGAGGTTGCCCTGGACGCCGCGGTCGAAGCCCACGCGCTCCCAGCCCTCGTCGAGCGGGATCCGCCAGTCGAGCCCGATCACGTCGCCCCCGGCCTCCCGCATCGCGCCGAGCAGCGTCGCCGTGCCCGTGCCGAAGTGGATCGTCGGCACGTCCAGCGAGCCGAGGATGCGGGCCGAGTACGGCTGCACGAACTCCGCGTAGTCGGCCGGCGAGAGGGCGCCGACCCAGGAGTCGAAGACCTGGATCACGTCGGCGCCGGCGCGCACCTTGCCCGCGACGTACTTCACGAACGCGTCCGCGAGCTTCTCCATCAGGGCATGCCAGACCTCGGGCTCCCGGTACATCATCGACTTGACCTTGACGAACTCCCGGGTCGGCTTCCCCTCGACGAGGTAGCCGGCGACGGTGAACGGGCCGCCGCAGAAGCCGATCACCGCCTGGTCGGGCCGCAGCGCCTCGCGGACGAGGCGGACGGACTCGAGGATGAACGGGCACGATTCCTCGGGCTCGGGGACCGCGAGCCGCGCGACGTCCGCGGCGCTCTCCACCGGCCGGTCGACGACCGGGCCGACGTTCTCGACCAGGTCGACCTCCACGCCCATGCCGAGGACCGGGAACATGATGTCGGTGAACATCACCGCCGCGTCCACGTCGTGGCGGCGCACGGGCTGGAGGGTGACCTCGGCGCAGAGCTCCGGCTGCCGGACGACGTCGAACAGGCCCCAGCGCTCGCGGATCGCGCGGTACTCGGGCAGCGAGCGGCCCGCCTGCCGCATGAACCAGACGGGCGTGCGCTCGACCGTAGCGCAGCGCCGCGCGGCGCGCACGAGAAGCGGCTCCGACACGGCCGTAGACTAGCCCCGCCGATGGAGCAGCCCGTCCCGAAAGGCCCGCTGGCCGTGCGCTGGCTCGACCTCGAGCTCGGCGGCGTCCGAGCCGGCGCGGTCACCGCCGCCGTCGCCGAGCTGGAAAACGCCGGCACCGCGGTCTGGCGCAGCGAGGGTGTCCACCTCTCGTACCACTGGCTCGACGAGCGCGGCAACCCGATCGTCTGGGACGGCATCCGCACCGCGCTCGAGCGCCCGGTGGCGCCGGGCGAGCGGCTGCGGGCGGAGCTGCGGATCCGCGGGCCGATCCCTCCCGGCCGCTACCGCCTGGCGGTCGACCTCGTCGACGAGGGACGGCTCTGGTTCGAGGAGGTCGGCAACGCGCGGCTCGAGAGCGACCGGGACGTCGAGCCGCGAGTCGAGCGCGCGCTCGCCGCCCGCGGCGGCGACCCGGAGGCGCTCGCCGCCCAGGAGGAGCCGCTCGTGCCCGAGATGGAAGCGGCGGCGGTCGCCTACCTCGGGGACGGCGTCGCGCCCGCGCCGGACTGGTCCCGCCGCGTGCTCAACGCCCACCAGGAGGGCTACGCGGTCGTCGGCGGCTCGGTCGAGGCCGAGTCCGGTCTGCTCCGGCGCGCCCCGCGGGAGCTGGAGCCGTACGCCCCCGGCGGCGGGCGGGTCCCGGGCTTCGCGCACCCGCTCATCTGCCCGAGCGTCATCGCAGGCGTCGAGGTCGAGTGGACGGACGAGGTCGCGGGCCTGCCGGCCGCGCGCGCCCCGAAGGGCGAGCCGTGGGTCTACGACGGGCGGATCCGGGTCACGCGACTCCGGTCCGCCTCCTCCCGCTGAGCCGGGCGAGCGCGAGCGTCGCCACGAGCGCGAGCAGCGCGACGGCAAGGGCCTGCTTCGTGTGCAGCGAGAAGCGCTCGCTCAGGAGCAGCAGCAGGGGCGCGCCTCCGAGCGCGGCGAGCGAGCCGGCGTTCGCGACCGCCAGAACGGCCGCCAGCGCCACCGTCGGGACGGCCACGGCTCCCCATTCCTGCCCCGTGAGCGCGTCGACGTGCATCAGGTCCGGAGCTGCGGTCAGGACGACCACCCACGCGACCACCGCGAGGGCAGCGGTGGCGGCGTCCCTGCGGGCCGGCTGGAACCGTCCGGGGGCAGCTGCCGCGGCCGCGGCCACCACGGCTACGACGAACGGGACGATCGCGAGCCACCCGTGGCCGTCGCCCGCCACCGTGACGACCGTGTGGGTCAGGTCCCCGTCCGCCCAGTCCCGCAGCCATTTGCGCGTGTCGTCGTTCTCCAGCATCGGCTGCGCCGACGTCGCCACCACCATGACTCCCCCCGAGACGAGCGCCAGCGTCCACGCCGTCAGCTGCCGGATCGCGAAGACCGGGGCCAAGGCGACCGCCAGGAAGGGGATCGCCGGGACGAGAAACCGCGGCCCGGGCGCGAACCCTCCGAACGGCACCGCGTACGCCGCGTTGTAGACGACGAACCCAACCGGCAGCAGCCCGAGGAGCAACGCCTCGGCCCGCCGACCCTGCCGGTGAAGCAGCACCGCGCCCAACCAGCCGAGCGCGAGCACCGGCGTGAGCACCAGCAGCCCGCGCGGTGAGAACAGCAGCTCCACGGCTACGCGAGGGCTCGGTAGTCCGACACCGAAGAAGCGGTCGGTCGCCAGGACCTCGTGCCCGGTCGAGCCCGGATCGAGGACCGCGTTCGCGTAGGGGAGCCGGAACGGCGATCCGAAGGCCCACCAGTTGAACGCCAGCAGAGGGAGGACGCCGACGAGGACTCCGGCCGCGTACGCCCCCAGGAGCCGAGCGGGCCCCGTGCCGAAAGCCGCGTAGAGGCCGAGAGCGACCGCCACGAGCACCAGGGGAAGCTCGACGACGATCGCGGCGCCGGCGCACACCCCGGCGGCGGCCGCTGTCCCAGCTCTGACTCGGTCCCGGAACAGGAGCGCGAACGCGCCGAAGCCGAGCGCCGCGGAGAGCGCGTGGGCGAAGAAGTCCGTGGCGAACGGCAGCACGAGCGTTCCGAGCCCGAGCGTGGCCGCCACCGGCACGCCGCTGCCGGGCTGGAGCCGCTCGCCCACGCGGCCTGCGATCAGGACGAGCGCGAGCGCAGGCAGCAGCACGCTCCAGAGCCGCAGCTGCCAGATCGCGCGCCGCGGCAGCTCGAACATGGCCTCCGGATACGGCTCCTCCAGAGCCGGGTTGGCGGGGACGGCGCCGACCGCGTCGAGGAGCAGATACCAGGGCTCGGTGACCAGGGCCAGGCCAGGGGCCTTCGCGGCGTAGTAGTGGCCGTCGATGTACGACTTGTCGCAGGTCTCCTGGTGATAGCGGTCGATCCGCGGCGTCCCGTCCCCCAGAGCCTGGACGAGCGCGTAATGGGCGCTCTGATTGCAGCCGACCGGCTGGACGACGACGGCATATCCGACCGCGAGGGCGGCCGTCAGGATCAGGAGCCGGGCCGGCACCGGCCGCGCTAGAGCTCGACCGCGATCCGGTCGTCCACGCGCCTGAAGATCCAGGCGCCGAGCGCCAGCGCCACCACGGCCGACGCCGCGAGGTAGACCACGTCGAGCGGGTCGGGCAGGCGCCCGAAGAAGAGCGGATCCCGCACCGCGGTCACCGCGGGCGAGACGAAGTTGACCCAGTGGAGCACGTCGACGAGCCCCTCCCAGCCCTCCGCCGGCAGGCTCTCGCTCGTGTAGAGCACCGGCGTCAGGAAGAACCAGGGGAGCAGCAGCGCCGAGACGAGGTGCTCGACGTCCCGGTAGATCGCGTTCAGCGACGCGACCGCGAGGGCGAGCCCGGCGACGAGGGCGACGACGAGCAGCGAGAGCGGGATCGCCAGCCACACCGTGTCGCGCGTCTCCGGCCGCAGGACGAACTCGAGCGGCACCAGCACGGCGAGCATCACGACGAAGGCGACGAGCTGCGTGCCGAGCGAGGAGAGCGGGAGCAGCTGGCGCGGGAAGCGCGTCTTGCGGATCAGGTTCGCGTTCTCGACCATGCTCCGCGACGCGGACTGGAGCGAGCCGGCGAAGAAGACCCAGACGAGCAGGCCGGAGAGCAGGAAGAGCGGGTACGGGGAGATCGACTCGTCCGTGATCTGCCAGAGCACCGAGAAGACGAGCGCGTAGACGGCCATCTGCACGACCGGGTTCGCGAGCGACCAGGCGAGCCCGAAGACCGAGCCCTTGTACTTCGCCTGCAGATCGCGCCGGAAGAGGCTCCCGAAGAGCTCGCGATAGCGGACGAGATCCGCATAGACCGCCGTCATGGCCGCCGCCTAGTCTACGGAGCGTCAGTGCCTCGTCCAGTGATGCCGTCGAGCTTCTGGGTTGCGAGCACCAAGCCAGGGGCCGCACTCGGCCGAAGCCAAGGCCGGACGCCTTGGCGAGGTCGAGGGTGGACCCTGGCGCCGCGTGATCGCGGGCCAGAAGCCGACGTGCATTGCTGGACGAGGCACCAGGACACACAGATGGCTTACAGGGCTTCGTTACCCTTGCCGCGATCGTGACCGCTGCCCTGGCCGTGATCGCGCTGCCGGCGACGGCCCTCGTCATCGCTGCGCTGCTCCGCTCGCCGCTGACGCGGCGCGTCGTGGCGACCCCGAGCGGCGACCGGTGGCACGAGCACGCGACTCCCGCCCTGGGAGGGGTCGGCCTCTTCGCCGGACTCGTGGCCGGCGTCGGCG
>JBBDQR010000177.1:0-2460 GCA_040905885.1 Gaiellaceae bacterium
TGGACGGCGGCTGCGCGGCCTGCGCGAGAGCGCGGTCTCGCGCAGGCCACGAGGCACCACGGCGTAGCGGTTGCCACGCCCTCCGCGCGCGGCCTTCGGCCGGGCGCTCCGGGCAGGAGCGCCTCGGCTGAGGATGGGCGCTTCGTGACGGCCGAGATGCGCGGCTTCGCCGCATCGATCTCGGCCGTCCGAGTCGGACCGGCTGCACCAGGGAGGTTCGCGTAATGCCGATTCGCAAGTACAAGCCCACCTCCGCCGGCCGGCGGTTCATGACCGTCTCGACCTTCGAGGAGGTCACGAAGACCGAGCCGGAGAAGGCCCTGCTCGAGACGGTGACCAGGAAGGGCGGCCGCAACAACAAGGGCCGGATCACGACGCGCCACCAGGGCGGCGGCCACAAGCGCCGCTACCGCGTCATCGACTTCAAGCGCGGCAAGGACGGCGTGCCGGCGAAGGTCGCCGCGATCGAGTACGACCCCAACCGGTCGGCCCGGATCGCGCTGCTGCACTACGCGGACGGCGAGAAGCGCTACATCCTCGCCCCGGCGCGGCTGAAGGTCGGCGACCGGGTCGAGTCCGGCCCCGAGGCCGACATCAAGCCCGGCAACTCGCTGCCGCTCGCCAACATCCCGACCGGGACGATGATCCACAACGTCGAGCTGAAACCCGGCAAGGGCGGCCAGCTGGCGCGGTCGGCCGGCTCGAGCATCCAGCTCGTCGCGAAGGAGGGCACGTACGCCACCCTCCGCCTGCCCTCCGGGGAGATGCGCCGCGTACTCGTCGCGTGCCGCGCTACCATCGGGCAGGTCGGCAACGTCGACCACGAGAACGTCTCGGGGGGCAAGGCCGGCAGGAGCCGCTGGCGGGGGAAGCGTCCCACGGTGCGCGGCTCCGCGATGAACCCCGTCGACCACCCGCACGGCGGCGGCGAGGGGAAGTCGAAGGGCGGCCGCCACCCGGTCACGCCCTGGGGCGTGCCCACGCTCGGCAAGCGCACGCGCCGGAAGCACAAGCAGTCCGACAAGCTGATCGTCCGCGGCCGCCGCCGCGGCAAGGAGCGGAACAGGTAATGAGCAGATCGTCCAAGAAGGGGCCCTTCGTCGAGGAGCGGCTCCTGAGCAAGATCGAGCAGATGAACGCCGCCGGCGACAAGCGGATGCTCCGCACGTGGTCCCGGACGTCCACGATCTTCCCGGAGATGGTCGGGCACACGATCGCCGTCCACGACGGCCGCAAGCACGTGCCGGTGTTCATCAGCGAGTCGATGGTCGGCCACAAGCTCGGCGAGTTCGCCCCGACGCGGACCTTCCGCGGCCACGCCGGCGACAGGAAGACGACGAAGCGGTAATGGCGATCGCTACGGAGGAGCGGCAGGAGGTGCGCGCGGTGGCGAAGTGGGTTCGCCTCTCGCCGCAGAAGGCGCGGGTCGTGCTCAAGCACATCCGCGGCCGCAGCGTGCCCGAGGCGCGCACCGTGCTCGCGTTCACGCCTCGCGTCGCCGCGCGGGAGATCGAGAAGGTGCTGCGCTCGGCCGTCGCCAACGCCGAGGAGAATCACGGCCTGTCCGGCAACGACCTAGTCGTCGCCGCCGCCGTCGCCGACGTCGGCCCGGTGCTGAAGCGCTGGAAGGCCCGCGCGCGCGGCCGTGTCGGCCGGATCCGCAAGCCGACCTGCCACATCACGATCACGCTGGTCGAGGCGGAGCGGAGGCCCGACGTCGCGCGCCAGCAGCCGAAGGCGCCCGAGACGACGGCGGTCGAGGCGCCGGCCGAGGAGAAGGCGGAGGTTCGCCGCCGCAAGCCCGCCAAGAAGAAGGAGGTGGCCTCCTGATGGCGCTCCCCTCGCTCGCAACTCGCACGCGGATGGCGGCTGCAAACCGTCGCCTCGCGGCGTCCGTCAGCCCTTCCCCACGAAGTGCTGCGCACTTCGCGGGGGCCCCGGGAGTCGCGCCCGTAGCTTCCAGCTACGAGCGCTTCGCTTCCCGCTTCGGCGGCGGCAAAGCCGCCACCTGCGCTCTCAGGCCGGCTCCGTCGAGCCTACGCCGGCTGCGTCCTTGCGAGGCTCGGTTTTCGCCGTCCCCGCGCACGATTTGCTCCGGAGGTGAGCGCTAGTGGGCCAGAAGATCCATCCCGGCGGCCTGCGGGTCGGCGTCATCCACGACTGGAAGTCGAACTGGTACACGGGCACGAAGGACTTCCCGGCGTACCTGCTCGAGGACATCAAGATCCGCGAGCACATCTACGGGAAGCTCGCGCACGCGGGCCTCTCCGACATCCTGATCCGCAAGGACAAGCAGCGGATCACGGTCGACATCTACACAGCGCGCCCGGGCATCGTGATCGGCAAGTCGGGCGTCGAGGTCGACGCGCTGCGGCGCGAGCTGCACGCGCTCACCAAGAAGAACGTCCACATCAACATCAACGAGATCAAGCGCCCCGAGCTCGACGCGAAGCTCGTCGC
>JBBDQR010000178.1:0-2460 GCA_040905885.1 Gaiellaceae bacterium
CTGCATCGCCTCCTGGATCCCCTTGTCGACCGCGGGGCGGAAGCTCTGCGGGATGACGCCGCCGACGATCTTGTCCACGAACTCGTAGCCGCCGTCCTCGCCGATCGGCTCGAGCACGATGTGGCAGTCGCCGTACTGGCCCCTGCCGCCGGTCTGCTTCTTGTAGCGGCCCTGCGCGCGGGCCTCCTTCCTGATCGTCTCGAGGTACGGCACGCGCGGCTGGTGGAGGTCGACGTCGACGTTGAAGCGGCTGCGCAGCCGCTCGACGGCCACCTCGACATGGATCTGGCTGAGGCCCGAGAGCAAGAGCTCGCCGGTCTGCTCGTCGCGGCGGAGGACGAGCGTCGGGTCTTCTTCTGCGAGCCGCCGCAGCGACGTGGCCATCTTCTCCTCGTCGCCCTTCGCCTTGGGCGTGACCGCGAAGCTCATCACCGGCTCGGGGAACTCGATCGCAGGCGGCTCGATCTTGTACTCCCCGTCGAGCAGCAGGTCGCCTGTCTGGACGTCCTTCAGCTTGGCGACGGCGCCGATGTCCCCCTCGCCGAACGAGTCCGTCTGCTCGTGGTCCTTCCCCTGCATCACGAGCAGCGTTCCCACGCGCTCCTTGGCGTGCGTGCGCGCGTCGACGAGGGTCGCGTCGCTCGATACGGTGCCCTTGACGACACGGAAGACGTTGATCTTGCCGGCGAACGGGTCGGCGATCGTCTTGAAGACGAAGGCGGCGGTCTTGGGGCCGTCGAGCTCGATCTGCGGCCCCTTCTTCGCCGGGCTGGGGACGCCCTCGACGAGCAGGTCGAGCAGCGCCGTCGTGCCGAGGTTCTTGGTGGCGACGCCACAGGCGACCGGGAAGACGTCGCCGCGCGTCACCGCCTCCTTGAGCGCGCGCGCCACCTCGGCGGCGTCGAGCTCCTGCCCGTCGAGGTAGCGCTCCATCAGCCCCTCGTCGGTCTCGACGACCGCGTCGAGGAGCTTCTCGCGGTACTCCGCGGCGAGGTCGGCGAGCTCGGCCGGGATCTCGGTCGACTTGTCCTCCCGCTCGCCTTCCGGGCTCGAGTAGGCGCACATGTGGAGGAGGTCGACGATGCCGGTCAGCTCGTGCTCCGAGCCGATCGGCAGGTGGACGGCGACGGCCTTCTCGGAGAGCTGCGTGCGGGCGCCCTCGAGCGCCCGGAAGAAGTCGGCCCGCTCGCGGTCGAGCATGCTCACGAAGATCACGCGGGCGTCGCCGCCGGCGTCGGCGCGCTTCCACAGGCGGGCGGTGCCGACCTCGACGCCCATGACCCCTGAGACGACCACGAGCGCGCCCTCGACCACCTTCAGCGCCGCGATGGCGTCGCCCTGGAAGCCGGGGTCGCCGGGGGTGTCGACGAGGTTGATCTTCCGCTCCTGCCACTCGAGGTGGGTGAGCGAGGTCTGCAGCGACATCTGGCGCCGCTGCTCGTCATCGTCCCAGTCGCCGGTCGTCGACCCCGCCTCGATCGTCCCGAGCCGGTTGACCGCGCCGGCCTGGAAGAGCATCGCCTCGACCAGCGAGGTCTTGCCGACGCCGCGGTGCCCCACGACGGCGACGTTGCGGATCTTTCCCGGCTCCACGTCGCTGATCTTATCGGCGCGCTCTTGAACGCCCGCCCTTCGCGCTAGCGTGCTCGGCGATGCTCGTGCGCATCCTCACTCACATGCGGAGCCAGTTCGTGGGCTACCTGGCGCTCTTCATCGCGCTCGGCGGCACGAGCTATGCGGCGCTGAAGCTGCCCGCGGGAAGCGTCACGTCCCGCGAGGTCAAGAACCGCTCGCTGCTGGCGGTCGACTTCAAGCGCGGGCAGCTGCCGCGCGGCGCGCAAGGGCGCGTCGGGCCCGTCGGCCCCGCCGGCCCGCAGGGACCTCCGGGCGATCCGGCGAATTTCGACTCGTCGCAGTACTTCACGAAGACCGACAGCGACGCGCGCTTCCTCGGCAAGCCGGCGAAGGCCGCAGACGCCGACAAGCTCGACGGCTTCGACTCCGCCGCCTTCGGCCGAGTCGCCTACGCCTCGGTGGACATGGACGGGACGCTTAGGTTCGGCGCCAAGGGGATCGCGTCGTCGTCGCGCGGCGGGACGGGCAGGTACACCGTCCGCCTGGCGACAGCGGCCTCCGCCTCGTGCCTGCCCTTCGCGACCCTGCGCAGCGGCGTCACACCGATGGGATTCATCTCCGCCTCCGGGCCGGCCGTCGACGGGACGTACCTCGACGTCAGGATCCAGAACGCCGCCGGGACGTACATCGATCGCCCCTTCCATCTGCTCCTGGTCTGCTAGTGCCCCGTCAGCACTAGCCGGAGAGGCGTGCCTTCAGGCGGAGGATCGCCTTCGTGTGCAGCTGCGAGACGCGCGACTCCGTGACGCCGAGCACCTCGCCGATCTCGCGCAGCGTCAGCTCCTCGTAGTAGTAGAGCGTGACCACGAGCTTCTCGCGCTCGGG
>JBBDQR010000179.1:0-2449 GCA_040905885.1 Gaiellaceae bacterium
CCTCGCCCGACCAGGCGCCCGCGGCGCAGACGACGGTGCCGGTGGCGATGCGCCGCGCGGGCGTCTCGACCGCCTCGATCGCGCCGCCCCGGCGGCGGATCGCGGTGACCGGCTCGCCCTGGCGGATGCGCACGCCGCGCGCGGCCGCCGCCTGCGCGTACGCCTGGACGACGCTCTCGGGGCTCGCGTAGCCGTCGAGCGGGCAGAAGGTCGCGCCGACGAGCCCCTCGGCCGAGAGCTGGGGCACCAGCGCGACCGCCTCGTCCACCGACAGCTCGCGCGACGGGACGCCGAGCGACTGCTGGAGCGCGAGCGCCGCGCGGAACTCGGCGAGGTCCGCCTCCGAGTCGAGCAGGAAGAGGTAGCCGACCTGCCTGAAGCCGATGTCCTCGAGGCGCTCCAGCTCCGCGATCGAGCGCAGCGCGATCCGGACGTTCAGCTCGTCCGCGAACTGGAGCCGGAAGCCGCCGGCCGACTTGCCGGTCGACCCGGAGCCGAGCTGGTCGCGCTCGAGGAGTGCGACGTCCGTGACGCCCAGCCCGGTCAAGTGGTAGGCGACGCTCGTGCCCAGCGCGCCTCCGCCGACGATGACCACCTCTGCGGACTCGCGCGTCACGGCCCCTCAAATGCCAAGTCCGCGAACCCGAAAGCCCACGGACTTGACTCGGAAAACCTCTCACACCCTCCGGCGCCTGTCAAGCGACCTCAGCGCGAGCCACGCGGCCGCGTAGCCGTTGAGGCCGTGGACGCCCCCGCCGGGCGGCGTCGCGGCCGAGCAGAGGTAGACGCCGGGGAGCGGCGTCCGCCAGGGGAGCAGGCGGCGGGCCGGTCGGAACCAGAGCTGACCGAGGTCCATGACCCCGCCGTTCACGTCCCCGCCGACGAGGTTGCGGTCGTGCGCCTCGAGCGCGGCCGGGCCGAGCGCGGAGCGGGCGATGATCGTGTCCCGGAAGCCGGGCGCGAAGCGCTCGACCTGCGCCTCGATCGCGCCGGTCATGTCACCGGGCCAGCCGTGCGGGACGTGGCAATAGGCCCAGGCGGTGTGCTTCCCCTCGGGCGCGCGCGTCGGGTCGAAGAGCGACTGCTGCGCGAGGAGGACGAACGGGCGCTCGGCGGGGCGGCCCGTCCACGCCCCCCATTCGGAGGCGGAGATCTCGGCGAGCGTGGCGCCGAGGTGGACGGTGCCGGCGCGACGGCACTCCTCGGCGCGCCAGGGGATCGGCTCGGAGAGAGCCCAGTCGAGCTTGAACGCGCCCGGCCCGTGGCGGTAGTGCTCGTAGATCCGCGTTCGGGCGATGCGGGCGAGCTCGCGCGGCATCACGTCGGCGATGACCACGTCCGCCCGCGGCAGCTCGTCGACGCGACTGCCGGTGCGGACGTCGAGCCCCTCGGCGAGCGCGTCCGCGATCGCCTGCGCGCCCCCGCGCGGAAAGCCCCAGCCGGCGCGGTGGGCGAGCCCGAGCAGCGCGATCCCGAAGCCGGCGCTCGGCGATCTTGCGAGGGGCAGCAGGGAATGCGCAGCCGCGCCGGCGAACAGGGCGCGAGCGCGCTCAGTCTCGAACCGCGACTCGGCGAGCGCGCGCGCTGACCAGAGGCCGTAGGCGAGGAAACGCGGCACCGTGACCAGCCGCCGGTACGCGCGCGCGTCCGGTCCCAGCTGGTCCGCCGTCACCTCGACGCTGCGCTCGACCGCGACCGCCGTCCCGTCGTCGAAGGGATGGGCGAGCTGGACGGGCGGCTCGATCCAGTCGATCTCGAGCCCGAGCTTTCGGAACGCCGGCGACACGATCGCGAGCGGGTGGATCGCCGAGCAGACGTCGTGGCGGAAGCCCGGCAGGGTCAGCTCGGCGGTGCGCGTGCCCCCTCCGACAGCGTCCTCCGCCTCGTGGACCACGACGTCGAGCCCCGCGCGCGCGAGCACGCGTGCGGCGGTGAGCCCGTTGGGCCCCGAGCCGATGACGACCGCCTTCCTCAAATCCGTTTCCGGCTCGTTCCCGAATGACGAGGTATGACCACTCGAATCCTGCTTCTCACAGTGCTCGTCCTCGGCCTCGCGGCCGGCTGCGGCGGCGACGACGGCGACGACGAGGCCGCCGGCGGCGACACCGTCACCGTCGAGCTCGCCGAGCAGAACGGCTCCGGCGAGAGCGGCACGGCCACGCTCACCGCGGAGGGCGAGCTGACGCGCGTCGTCCTCGAGCTCTCCAACCCGACGTCCGACTCACAGCCCGCCCACATCCACGCCGGCACCTGCGCCACCCTCGACCCAGCGCCCGCCTTCGGGCTCCCGAACGTCGAGAGCGGCAGCTCGGAGGCGACCGTCGAGGCGACGCTCGACGAGCTGACGAGCGGCGAGTACGCCGTCAACGTCCACCAGTCGAACGACGAGGCGGACGTCTACGTCGCCTGCGGGGAGATCAGCTAGCCCGTCCCTGGCCGCCATCGGCGC
>JBBDQR010000180.1:0-10994 GCA_040905885.1 Gaiellaceae bacterium
TGCATCGCTTGGTGCTAGCGACCCAGAAGCTCGAAAGCATTACTGGAAGGGGCACTAGAAGCGGAACTCGCCGCGGGCGACCACGACGGCCGAGCCGCCGACCTCGACGCGGCCCTCGTCCGCCCGCGCGTAGAGCGTTGAGGGGCGCCCCAGCTCGGCTCCCTGGGCGATCTCGACCTGCTCCCAGGGCGGGACGAGCCCGTGCCGCACCAGGTGGACGGCGAGCGGCCCGGCCGCCGAGCCCGTCGCTGGATCCTCCCCGACGCCGAGCGCCGCTCCGAACATCCGCGTCTTCCAGCGCAGGCCGGAGCCCGCGAAGCAGTTGACGCCGTCGCCGAAGCGGGAGAGCGATTTCATGTCCGGGGCCAGCTCCGCGACCTGCCGCTCTGAGCCGAGCGCCACGTAGACGTGGCGGACGCCGTTGTCGTAGAGCTCGACCGGCAGCTCGGAGCGCTCGACGCCGAGCGCCGCCAGGAGCGCCGCCTCCTCCGGGAACGGCTCGATTGCGGGATACGGCTGCTCCATCCGGCCGAAGACGATCCGCATCTCCTCGCGCTCGAGCCTCACCGGCACCACGCCCACTCCCGTCTCGAGGTGGATCTCCTGGAGCTGGAGCGGCGCCGCCAGGACGAAGGCGCTGCCGAGCACGGGGTGGCCGGCGAAGGGAAGCTCGAGCTGCGGCGTGAAGATGCGGATCCGGACGTGGCCCTCACCCTCGGCCGGGTAGACGAAGACGGTCTCGGAGAAGGCCATCTCCCGCGCCAGGGGCTGCAGCAGGTGCTCGGGGATCTCGCGCGCGTCGGTGAAGACGGCGAGCTGGTTGCCCGCCAGCGGCACGTCCGTGAAGACGTCCGCGACGACGTAGCGGTGCGTGCCCACGGGGGCACCGTACTATCGGGCCGCATGCGCCTCTACCTCGTCCGCCACGCCGAGGCCGCGCCGGGGGAGCCGGACGAGCTGCGGTCGCTCACGCCCGAGGGGCGACGGCAGGCGCGGCACGTCGCCGAGCGGCTGGCCGGGTTGGATCCCCCGCCGGCCGCCGTCCTCTGCTCTCCGCTGCTCCGTGCCCGCGAGACGGCCGAGCCGATCGCGCGCGCGCTCGGAGTCGAGCCCGACCCGGATGAGCGGCTGGCGCCAGGAGCGACCGCCGAGGACGTCCGCGCGGCGGTCGCGGGCCGCGGCGACGCGGTCGTCGTGGTCGGGCACCAGCCGGACTTCGGACGGATCGCGGCCGAGCTGACCGGGGCCGCCGAGCCCGCCTTCCCGCCCGGCGGCCTCTTCGAGCTCGAGCTGCCGTGAAGGCGATCACCGTCCGCGACCTGCGCAAGCGCTACGGCCAGCTCGAGGCGCTGCGCGGGATCAGCTTCGAGATCGAGGAGGGCGAGGTCTTCGGCCTGCTCGGCCCGAACGGGGCCGGCAAGACCACGACCGTCGAGATCCTCGAGGGCTACCGCAGCCGCGACGGCGGCTCCGTGGACGTCCTCGGCCACGACCCGCAGCGCGCGGAGCTCGACTTCCGCGAGCGGATCGGCGTCGTCCTCCAGCACTCGGAGCTGTGGCCCAACCTGACGGTCGTGGAGACGCTCCGCGTCTTCGCCGGCTACTACCGCCGGCCCCGCGACGTCGACGAGACGGTGACGCTGGTCGGGCTCGAGCACAAGCGGGACGACCGCGTGAAGACGCTCTCGGGCGGCCAGAAGCGGCGGCTCGACCTCGGCCTGGCGCTCGTGGGCGACCCGGAGCTCGTCTTCATGGACGAGCCCACGACCGGCTTCGACCCGCAGGCGCGCCGCGCCGCCTGGGAGATGATCCGCGGCCTCCGCTCGCTCGGCAAGACGATCCTCCTGACCACGCACTACCTCGACGAGGCGCAGCAGCTCGCTGACCGCCTGGCCGTCCTCCGCGACGGCGAGATCGTCACGCTCGGGACGCCCGCCGAGCTCGTCGCCGCGTCCGGGCCCACGGAGATCCGGTACCGGGAGAACGGCGAGCACCGCGTCGTGCAGACGGAGGAGCCGACCCGGACGCTCCACGAGCTGACCGGACGCGCGCTGGCCGAGGGCCGCGAGCTCCACGACCTCGAGGTGCGGCGCGCCTCGCTCGAGGACGCCTATCTCGAGCTGCTGCGAGAGGACGAGGTCGCCGAGTGAGGCTCTTCCTCCACCAGCTGCGGGCCGACCAGCTCGTCTTCTGGCGGAACCGAGAGAGCGCGATCTTCGTCTACCTCTTCCCGGTGCTGCTCTTCCTCCTGCTGGGGACGGTCTACGGCGGCACGTACGAGGGCCGCCCAGTCGTCGACTACCTCGTCGCCAGCCTGATCGCCTACGGAGTGGCGAACACCGCCTTCGGCGGGCTAGCCATCATGCTGGTCGTCCGGCGCGAGCTCGGGATCCTGAAGCGGATCCGCTCGACGCCGCTCCCCGCGGCGACGTACGTCGCGGCGGCGCTGGGCTCGATCGTCGTCGTCTTCGTGCTCCAGACGGCGACGATCCTCCTGCTCGGGAAGCTCGTCTACGACGCCCACTTGCCCTCCGACTGGCTCTCGGTCGCGCTCGCCGTCGCCCTCGGCGCCGCCGGGTTCTGCGGCATGGGCCTCGCCGCGGCCGCCCTGATCCGCTCGGCGGAGGGCGCCGCGGCGGTCGTGAACGTGATCGTCCTGCCGATGACGTTCCTCTCCGGCGGCTTCGGGCCGACGCGCGACTTCCCCGAGTTCCTCCAGACGATCGCCGACGTGCTGCCGCTGACCTACTTCGTCGACATCGTCGTCGGCATCTTCATCGACGGGGACGCGATCTGGACGAAGCCGGGAGCGGTCGCCGTGCTCGTCCTCTGGGGGCTGATCGGCGCCGCGATCGCGGCGCGGCGCTTCCGCTGGGAGCCCCGGCAGGGTTAGCCGGAGGGCCGGCGGGGGAAGACCCAGTCGTGCTCGAGCCCTCACCCGTCGTCGTCACGCGCGCGGAGCCGTCCGAGTTCGAGGTGCGCGTCAACTTCGGCATGCTCGCCGGGCGGGAGGCGACACGGGCGGAGCTGGACGACCTCGCGGGGCGGCTGCTGCCGCTGCTCGGCTCCGTCTCGATCGTCGCCGAGCGCCGCCAGGAGACGGACGGGCACGCCGAGACCGAGCTGCACCAGGTGCGGATCGACCTCTCAGCGGACGACCCGCTCGAGGACGTGGTCGCGATCGCCGAGCTCTGGGCGGAGGCGTGCTTCCAGTCGCGGCACCTCGAGGTCAGCGAGCCCTGAAGCAGCCGACGACGTGGTCGTCGACGAGCCCGGCCGCCTGCATCAGCGCGTAGCAGGTCGTCGGGCCGACAAAGCGGAACCCGCGCCGCTTCAGCTCCTTGCCCAGCGCCCGTGACTCATCCGTCTCGGCGGGGATCTCGTCGAGCGACCGGGGCCGGTTGACCTTGGGCTCGCCGCCGACGGCCCGCCAGAGCAGGTCGGCGAAAGGCTCGTCCAGCGCGAGCACCGCCTGCGCGTTCGAGATCGTCGACTCGATCTTGGCGCGGTTGCGGACGATTCCCGCATCGGCGAGCAGGCGCTCGACGTCGCGCTCGGTGAAGCGGGCGACGCGCTCGACGTCGAAGTCCGCGAACGCGCGGCGGTACCCCTCGCGCTTGCGGAGGATCGTCATCCAGGAGAGACCGGCCTGCGCCCCCTCGAGCGTCAAGAGCTCGAAGAGGTGGCGCGGGTCGCGCGACGGCACGCCCCACTCCTCGTCGTGGTAGGCGACCATCAGCGGGTCCTCGCCCGCCCAGGCGCAGCGGCTCAGTGCAGGTGTGCTCGTGCCAGGATCTCCTCGACGACCGCGGACTTGGCGTCAGCGTAATGCTGAACGTAGCGCCACGTCCTCGCCGCCAGCTCGCGCTTCGTGCGGAGGTAGAGCTCGCGGTCGGCCTCGTCCGCGCGCAGGCGGTCGCGGAAGGCGATCATGCGCTCGATCTCGGGGCAGCCCTGGCTGAAGACGTGCAGCCCGATCCGCGTGTCGGGGCCGTTGAAGAGGCCGTGCTCGTACCAGTCGTGCTCGCGGATGCGGAGGACGTAGCCGGCGGCCTCGAGCGCGGGCACGTAGCTCTCCTCGTGGGCCGTGTCGGCGACGGCGAGGACGATGTCCACGATCGGCTTTGCAGGGAGGCCCGGCACCGACGTGGAGCCGACGTGCTCGACCAGTAGCGCGCGCTCGCCCAGCGCGCCCCGGATCCGCCTTTCTTCGCGGGCGTAGAGTTCCGGCCAACGCGGGTCGTAGTCGGCGAGCACGACCGGCCCGTCGAGTCGCTTCGGCTTGCCGACGTGAGCCGCGCGCAGCTCCTCCTCGCTCGTCAGTCCCGGCTCGCCCATCGGCCCGCGAAGCTACCAGCGGCGGGGCACAATGTGGAGGCGCCCCCGTAGCTCAGTGGATAGAGCAGCGGTTTCCTAAACCGCGTGCGCTGGTTCGATTCCGGCCGGGGGCACTCTCGTTTGTCCTGCAAGAAGTAGCCCGTTTGCAGGAATTCTTTCTTTCTTTCTGACTCGTCGGCGGCTGACGTCGTCGCGAGCCGAGATGGCTATTGGGGTCGTGAGACTGTCGCGCGACTGTCGCGCGGAACGTCCGACGCCCCGAGTAGCGTCCTCGTCATGGCGCAGCGGACGGGCATCGAGGTACGGCACAAGAAGGCGTGCGCGACCCGGAGTGGCGGCCGCTGCAACTGCCAGTCGACGTACCAGGCGAGTGTCTGGAGCGCCCGGGAGTCGAAGCGCATCCGCAAGACCTTCCCTACGCTCGCCGAAGCGCGAGCGTGGCGCGCAGAGACGCAGACGGGCGTCCGCCGGGGCACGCTGCGCGCCCCGGCGCACACGACGGTCGCAGAGGCGGCCGAGGAGCTCGTCGCCGGGATGAAGTCCGGCCGCGTCCGCACCCGCTCGGGCGACGTCTACAAACCGAGCGCGATCCGGAGCTACGAGGCAGCGCTCCGCGACCACGTCGTCCCCCGCATCGGCCGAACGCGCCTCGGTGACGTTCAGCGCCGGGACGTCCAGCGGATCGCCGACGACCTGCTCGCCGAAGGCCGCGACCCGTCGACGATCCGGAACGCGCTCATGCCCCTCCGCGTGATCTTCCGGCGCGCAGTCGAGGACGGCGACGTGGCGGTCAACGCGTGCACGCATCTCCGACTGCCGGCCGTCCGTGGTCGACGCGAACGGATCGCCTCGCCGGAGGAGGCCGAGCGGCTCCTCGCCTTGCTCCCGGAGCGCGATCGACCGATCTGGGCGACCGCGCTGTACGCAGGGCTCCGCCGCGGCGAGCTCATGGCCCTCCGCTGGTTAGACGTCGACCTCGCGAACGGCCTCATCCGCGTCGAGCGAGCGTACGACGAGAAGGAGCACGTCGAGATCGAGCCGAAGAGCCGGGCCGGCCGCCGAACGATCCCGATCGTCGGAGCGCTCCGCGACATCCTGGTCGCGCACAAGGCGAACGAGGACCGGGCAGACGGGCTCGTGTTCGGCGGCGACACGCCGTTTCAGCCGTCGAACCTCTGGCGCCGAGCCCAGCGAGCGTGGAGGCGAGCCGGCCTCGAGCCGATCGGCCTGCACGAAGCGCGCCACACGTTTGCCTCAGTCCTAATCGCCGCCGGCGTCAACGCGAAAGCGATCACGACGTACATGGGCCATGCCTCGATCCAGACGACGTACGACCTGTATGGCAAGCTCATGCCCGGTTCCGAAGCCGAGGCCACTGCGCTCGTCGACGCGTACCTCGCGCGAGCTGGCGGTCCGATAACACACGTGGTATCATAACGAGCGTGTTATAGCTCCGTCGATGGCGACCAGCGAGAGATGGGAGGTCAGGCTCTACGAGACGCCGCAAGGACGAACGCCGGTACTCGACTTCATGACGGACCTGCCGGCACGGCACCGGGCGAAGGTGAGGCAAGCGATCGAGCGGCTCGAGCTCTTC
This sequence comes from Gaiellaceae bacterium, assembly GCA_040905885.1. Taxonomy (GTDB): domain Bacteria; phylum Actinomycetota; class Thermoleophilia; order Gaiellales; family Gaiellaceae; genus JACVRU01. The sequence goes on from JBBDQR010000180.1 coordinate 5,936, forward strand.
GGTCCGCGCCTCGGTTTCCCAGACTCGAGCGCCGTCAAGGGCACGCCGTTCCGCGAGCTGCGGACGCGCTTCGCCGGCCAGCAGTACCGCGTCTTGTACCTCCAAGACGGCAGCGCGTTCGTCCTCTTCGTCGGCTTCCACAAGACGAGCGATCGCGATCTCGAGCGCGCCGTTCGCGAGGCGGAGAAGCACCTGGCCCAATACCGATCCGAGTAGACCTAGCGAGGAGACCATGCCCACCAGACCACTGACAGACCTAGACCGCGAGCTCCGGAAGGACCCGGAGTACGAGGCCGCCCTGCAGGAGCTGACGCCGTACGAGGAGATCGCCCGGCAGCTCATCGCCTTCCGGATCGAGCACGGGCTGTCGCAGGCCGAGCTCGCAAGGCGTTGCGGCGTCTCGCAGCCGGCGATCGCTCGACTCGAACGTGGGGAGCACGAACCGCGGCTGGCGACGCTCCGTCGTGTCGCGCACGCCCTGGACGCCGACCTCGTCCTCGACTTCGCCTTTCGCTCCGGCAAGCGGCGAAAGCATCTCGCGACGCTGTGAGTGCGACGGACGACGCGGAGGCATTCGAGCACTCGACGATCCCGCGAACCGTGAGCCAGCAGCGGGCGAGGCGGCCGTCGCGGTACCCGACCGCTCGCGGCAGACTTAAGCGCGGGCAACCAGGTATTCGCTCAGAGTTTCTCCGCTGCCCGGTACGCTCGCAACGTGCCGCCGGTTGCATTCGTCGTTTCAGACGTACGTGAGGTTCTGCCAAGCGAGCAGGTCGCCGTTGTACTGCACCACCTAGAGACTCATTTGGCCAACGATCCGTCGGCAGAGGAGCTGGCCGCGGCGATTCGATCGGCGGAACCCGTGGAGGCCGAGCCCGTTGCCGTAGATGAAAGATGGGCTTCACCGCTTCTCACCGCACTCGAGGGCGTTGTCCGAGATCTTGGTCACGCTCCCGAGGCTGTGCGGCTGCGAGCTGCCCTCCGCGCCGTCTTGGCTGAAGGAGATGGGCCCGGATCGTCGTCGGAGGACTGACGCCCGTCAGTCTCGAGAGTCCAGCTCGACCCAAGCGCGTGTGTCTATGAGCGCGTCTCCTCGTCGGGGATCCAATCCCAGCGACGTGTGACAGGTTCGTAGAACAACACAACGGGTTGCCCGTCGCCGCCTACAATCTTCGGATCGGATTGTCCCAGGTGGTTCAGGAAGACTCGCGTTCGCTCGGCTCGAAGTAATGCCCCAGAGCGTTCTGCATGGTCCCGAGCCTCGTTGTACTTCCGTAGAGCACGTCGCCCGCCGCCTTCGAGTTGCCTCAAAGACCACTTTCGGAGCTCCTCGTTCGCCTTCCGGAAAGCAACTGTCAGTGTGTGCAGTCGCTCCGTATCGGCTTGGATTAGCTGGGCGAGTGCCTCCTCAAGAGTCATGCGGCCGTCTCCGTCTTGGATCGTTTCATGCTCACTTTCGTCATCGAGTTGCCAGTTAACTGAAGAGCAGCCCGCACGAGTACATGCCTCGACCCGCAAGGCACCAAGATCAGCCCGCAAATTTGAAACGGTACTAGTAAGGCGGAACCCGCTTCTGGTGTCTCCCTGAGCAATCACCGGCTCGTCGAGCTGTGCGATCCAACGAGCCGCATAGGCGTCGGCGGCGCGCCGCGTCGAGAAGATTCTGAGTGTTCGCACCGGCGAGCCGCCAGCGGCGTACTCGTTGACATGAAAGTGGACCTGGTCGCTCGGAGGCCGGTCTCGGACATCGTCGCGGGCCTGACGCTGACGAGTCGATGTCCGGTGCCACTTTGCAGGGGCAGGGGGACGCACTGTCGTGGTGGTCTCAGCTGTCTCACGATCGGCGCTGGAATCCGTCTCACTCAGGGCTTCGACCTCAGCTACCTTCTCGCGCCTGAGATCGTCACCCTCTCCGCGTGAGATGCGGTCAAGAACGTGCTGGACCTTCGTAGGGATCTCGACGGGATTGAAGGGTTTCGTGATGTAGTCCAGTGCTCCCAGCTCGAATCCGCGAAGCCGATCGGCTCGCTCTCTGCGCGCTGTCAGAAAGACGATCGGAACCGAAGATGTCCGGGGGTTCGACCGCAGCCGTGCTGCCACTTCCCACCCGTCCATGCGGGGCATCATCACGCCGAGGAGGATCAAGTCCGGCATCTCGTGGCGAGCGGCTTCGAGGCCGGCAACGCCATCTTCGGCCTCGATCACGTCCATCCCATGTGCCTCAAGGTTGACTCGACACAAGAGTCGAATCGGCGCTTCGTCATCGACCACGAGAATCTTCGTTGCCACTAGCCCACCAACCCATGCAGCCGCTCGGACCTTGCGCGAGAGCCTACCGCTCAGTGGCGTCGAACGGCTCGGTGTCGCCCCAAGGCCCAGCGCGCACAGTCTCATCGTAGTTCCGGCGCCGTCGGCGACGCCAACAAACACGGGTCAGCGACTGAGTTCGCGTCGCCGTCCATCCGCGTCGCGCCGCATGCCTGCGAGAGGGCCATCCGCGAGCGCCGCTTGAGCGCTGCCCGTGACCGGAACCTGGATAGCCAGCAGGGCACAGATGCATCACGATGTAAATTTGGTTCAGTATTCGTGTACGGTGTACGCGTGTCTCGTCGTCGCCTGAAACGCCGAAGCGAGAAGGCGCGACGCCATAACAGCGCCGAGCCCGCCGCGGCGCCGGCCGAGGTCGTCCGAGAAGCGACGCGTGTTGAGCGACTCGCCTACACGCGCACCCAGGCCGCCGAGGCGCTCGGCGTGAGCCGCTCGACATTCAACCGCCGCGTCCTGCCGTTGATCGAGACGCTCGAGATGCCGTGGGGCACGAGACTCATCCCGGTCGACGAGCTGCAACGGTTGATCGCCGAGCGTCGCCGACCGGCTCGCGCGCGACGACAACTGAAGGCGCCAGCGGGCCGCCCGCGCGTCGTTCCAGCGGAAGTCGTCAAGAGAATCCGAGACGGGCACCGTGCTGGCCGAACCCTCGCCGCAATTGCGCGCGAACTTGAGGCAGACGGCGTTCCCACGGCGCACGGTGGAACGCGGTGGTGGCCATCAACTGTGCGTTCAATACTTCGCCGACATGAGATGCAATCAGCGCACGTGATACCTACCGCGCCGGGAGGCCGTCGTGAAGCGAAGTGAGATCATCAACGCGATCAGGGAGACGGCAGCCACGAACGATGGCAAGCCGCTCGGGCGGGAACGATTCGTACGTCTAACCGGCGTCACCGAGTACGACATCGGCCGCTACTGGGCCCGGTGGGGTGACGCCGTTCGAGAGGCCGGTCTTGAGCCGAACACGCTCAACAGGCGGTTCGATGACGACGATCTCCTCGAGACGTATGTCGAGCTCGTTGCGAAACTCGGGCACGTCCCTACGAACCGCGAGTTCCGTCTGCAGCGCGAATCCGATCCGACTTTCCCGAACGCCAAGGTCTTTCAGCGGCTCGGCTCGAAGGCCGCTCTCATTGATCGGGCTGTCACTCACTGCATCGAGCGCGGTAACCGGTCCGAAGCGCTCGACATCCTTAGTCGAGCGAGAAAGGAGTCGTCAGTCGCACCTGACACCGGAGAAGTGTTGGTTCCGAGCGCGTATGGATTCGTCTACCTGGCCAAGGGACACCGGGGCGAGTACAAGATCGGCCGCACGAATCTCGTCGATCGCCGACTGGGAGAGCTCGGTGCGATGGCGCCAGTCGAATATCGACTCGTTCACGAGATCAAGACAGACGACCCGGCCGGCGTCGAGAGCTACTGGCACCGCCGCTTCGCGGACAAGCACATGCGGGGTGAGTGGTTCAGGCTCACCGCCGCCGACGTTCGCGCCTTCAAGAGGTGGAAGCGCCTCTATTGATGGCCTCTGGCAGCCGTGCTGTCGCGCCGACTGTCGCGCGGCGATGCTGGCCGTGAAGAAGGCCCTGCTAATCGCGCACTTCCGACGGCTTGGGCCGACCGCTTCCTAAACCGCGTGCGCAAGTTCGATTCTTGCCGGGGGCACTCCTGTTTGCCTGCAAGAAGTAGCCACTTTGCAGGAACTCTTTCTTTCTAGCTTGTGGTCGGCCGACGACCTCACGGCGCCACGGTGAAAGTCACGATCTTCCGCACCAATATCTCCTTCCCGGGCGGAGTCGTGAGCTCGATCGTCAGGCGCCTCCCCTCGGACTTTTCGGGGCACCGTGAAACTCAGCTGGAACTACTCCTTCGCCGGAAGCGACCGGCCGGGACGCGGCAGCTGTCTTCGCGCCGTGCTCGGGACCGATCGTCCGCCCGGGGAGGAGTGGCAGAGCTCGATCGACATCGTGCTGCGCCGCTTCGCCGAGTACCAGGACCTCGAGGGTGCCTTCGGCCGTCGGGCGCTCACCGAGCGCGCGAAGGGCATCCTGATGGAGCGCCACTCCGTCGACGAGAGTCAGGCGTTCGAGATGCTTCGCAACCACGCCCGCGCGACGAACCGCAAGCTGCTCGACGTCGCCACCGCCGTCGTCGACGGGCACCGCCTGCTCCCCAAGGACACGCCCGCCACGCTGTAGCGACGGGGGCCCGGAGGCCAATTCGTAACGACGCGCACGAATTACCGCTATGCTGCTGAAGCAGGCGGCCCGAAGCACTCGAAGTCGCCGAGGTCTTCCACCTCACGACCGCTCCATGCGGCCGCCGGCATCAGGGAGCTCGATTCGGGCTCACCTGACCTGATCGAAAGAGTTAGGAGCATCACATGCATGCGACCATCAGGCGTTACGACGGTGTGGACCAGAATCGCACCGAAGAGCTGACGCGCAAGGTCAACGAGACGTTCGTCCCGAAGCTGAGCAAGCTCGAGGGCTTCGGCGGCTATTACCTCGTGGAGGCCGGCAACGGCATCATGAGCTCGATCGTCTTCTTCGACACCCCCGAGCAGGGCGACGAGTCGACCCGCCTCGCCTCCTCGTGGGTGCGCGACGAGAAGCTCGAGAGCATCCTGCCGAACGCACCGAAGATCACGAGCGGCAAGATCGTCTCGCACGAGCGCGCGCTCGCCCCTGTCGCCTAGTCGCAGCAGGAGAACGTCGAGAGGGCCCGCACG
>JBBDQR010000180.1:11004-14858 GCA_040905885.1 Gaiellaceae bacterium
CGCACGCGCGGGCCCTCTCCAGCGCCGTCAGCCAGCGGCGAGCAGCTCGCGGAGCTCGCCCGGACGCGACAGAACTCGAGCGACCTCGTCGAGCGACTCGTCCACGGCGCGCGCGAACGCCGCTGCGCCCCCGAAGCGCTCGAGCGTCTCCGGCGGCACGAACTTGAGCAGCAGCGCGGCCGTCCCGGGCGGCACGGCGGCGAAATGCACCGTCAGGATGCCGTGGTCGCGGAGCAGCACCATCGCCAGCGCCGCGGTCGCCTCGATCGGCACGACGCTCGTCCCGCCGAGCCCGGCCCGGCGGAGGGCCTCCGCGAGCGTCGCCTCGCCTTCGAGCCGCACGGCCACCGGCGTCCGCGTCACCCAGGAGCCGAGCCGCTCCTCGAGCGCCGCGCCCACCTCGTTCGTCGCCGCGACCAGCTCGCGCACGCGCTCGGGGCGGTAGCCCTCCAGGGAGCGGACGACCGCCGCGTAGAGCATCGGCCGCGCCTCGAGCCCGAGCTCGATCGCGCGAGCGCGGATCTCCCCCACCAGCTCGGCCCGGCCGGCGAGCAGCCCGAGCCGCGGGCCGGTCGTCCCGTACTTGTCCAGCCCCGTCACGGCCGCCTCGACGTCCAGCTCCAGCGCCCGCGGCTGGCCGAAGACCGCCGGCCCCACCCGCGCCCCGCCCGCGTCGTCCAGGAAGACCGGCGCGCCGAAGTCGCGGGCGAGCTCGTCGTCGGGCAGCAGCTCGTACGTGACCGCGAGCCGCGTCAGCAGGACGAGGTCCGCGCCGGCCGGGTCGCCGCCGTCCTCGAAGGCGCCGCCGGCGAGCCGCACGGCGCGGACACCGGCTGGATGCGTGTAGCTCGGCGAGACGCCGACGACCCGCGAGCCGGGCCGGACGAGCACCTGCATCGCCGCCACGAGCGCGGCCGTCGTCCGGTTCGCGACGAAGACGTCGTCGCGCCCCGGCACGCCGCCGAGGTGCTCCAGCGCCAGCTCGGTCAGCCGCTCGCCGTAGAGCGCCGGGGAGAGCTCGTCGTCGAGGACGTCCCCGCCGGCGACGTCGAGCGAGCGGACGAGCCCGGTGAAGTCGAAGAGACCGCCGTCCCGGGAGCGCCGCTCCACGATCCGCCAGGCGGCGCGGAGCTTGGCGAAGTCGGCGCCGGTCCCAGTCAGGACCGCGCCGCGCTCGTAGGGGAGCCAGTCAGACAAGACGCCGTTCGAGGTATGCGGCGAGCCGCGTCAGCGGGAAGCAGAGCAGGAAGAAGACCAGCATCACGCCGGTGTAGATCGAGAACTCGCCGCGGTCGCCGTAGCCTGCGGGCTCGGTCGCGCCGACGACCTCGACCATCCGCTCGGCCGCCTCGAGCAACTCCGCCCCGCCGATGATCCCGATCAGCGTCGTGTTGAGGATGATCCCGATCAGCAGGCTCACGAGCGGCGGCAGCAGGCGCCTGGCGGCCTGCGGGAGGATCACCGAGACGTGCCGCTGAACCCAGTTGAAGCCGAGCGCCGAGGCCGCCTCGTGCTGCGGGCGCGGGATCGACTGGACGGCGCCGCGCGTCGCCTCCGCGATCTGCGCGCTCCCCCAGAGCGTCAGCGTGATCGTCCCCGCGGTGAACGGGTCGAACTCCAGGGTCTGGTACACGGCCGGCGCGCCGAAGTAGACGATGAAGAGCGTGACGATGATCGGCAGGCCGCGCCAGACCTCGATGTAGAGCCGGATCAGCGCCCGCGTGAGCGGAAACCGGATCGTGAGCAGCGTTCCGAGCGTGACGCCGATCAGCGTGCTCGCCAGCAGCGAGACACCGGCGACCCGGAGCGTCCCGGTCAGTCCCTGCTCGAGCAGGTAGCGCGCGACGGGCTCGGCCCAGACCGGCAGGTCCATCAGGCTTCCTCCGGGAGGGCCAGGTGCGACTCGAGCAGACGGATGAGCGCCGACAACGTCCAGACGAGCGTCAGGTAGACGACGCCGAGCACCGTCCACGCCTCCAGGGTCTCGAGCGTGAGCGCCTGGATCTGGAACGCCGTCGTCGTCAGCTCCTCGTAGCTAATGACGTAGAGCAGCGCCGTGTTCTTCAGCACCGCGATGTAGGTGTTGATCGACGACGGCAGCGCGATGCGCCCGCCGATCGGGAGCGTCACGTTGACGAACGTGCGGAGGCGCGTGAAGCCGAGGGCGAGCCCCGCCTCGCGGAAGTTGAACGGCACCGCCTCGAAACCGGCGCGGAAGTTCTCGGTGTTGAAGGCGCCGCCCCAGATCATCACGGACAGCCACGCGACGGTGAACACGTCCATGCGCGTGGACTCGAACTGGCCCAGCCCGAAGTAGAGGAAGAAGATCTGGCCGAGGATCGGCGTGTTGCGGATCAGCTCGACGTAGATCGCCGCGAGCTGGTTGAGCACCGGCAGCCGGTGAGCACGCGCGGCACCCAGCGCGGCGCCGATGACCAGGGCGCCGAAGATGGCGATCGCCGAGACCTTCAGCGTACGCCCGAGGCCCTCCAGGAGAGGCTCCCAGTTCTCGGCGACGAACGAGCCGACGTCGTAGGTGGCGGCGACGATCACGGGTCAGGGACGCCGGGAGCGGCCGCCGCGGCGGCCGCTCCCGTTGTCGTTGGCTGCCCTTCGGCTACGGGCAGACCGTGGTCGGGTCCGGGGCGCTCGCCGGGGCGTACCCGAACGTGTTGTTGGGCCGCAGGATGTTCTGCGAGAACGCCTGCACGAAGCGCAGCGGGACCGTGTTCCTCAGGATCGGCATGAACCGGTCCGCCTTGCGCATGAGCTGAAGCCGCGAGTCGACCCAGCGCTTCATCGCGGTGTAGCCCTGCCTCATGCCGATCCCGTACGGGAGGGCGAGGAAGAGGTCGTTCGTCAGCTTCAGGTCGCGGTTGGTGGCCGCGATGCCGACGAGGACGGTGTCGTCCCACATCAGCGTGTCGGCCCGGCCCTGCTCGAACGTGAGCCGCGCGTTCGTCAGGTTGTCCTGCACGATCAGGTTCGTGTTCGTGAAGCACCGCCTGACCCAGCGGTCGTAGATCGAGCCGCTCGTCGTCACGACCGTCTGGCCGGCCAGATCTCGGAGCGACCGGATCGGGGAGTTGTTCTGGACGAGCAGCCGGCCCGTCGCCTTGTAGTACGCGCGCGAGAAGTCGATCCGCGTGTCGCGGTCGCGCGTGTACGTGAAGGTCGAGATGACGAGGTCGACGCGTCCCGTCGTGATCAGCGGCTCGCGGGCGGGCGTCGGCGCGCAGACGAAGCTGACGCGGTTCGCACGGCCGAACGCATAGCGGGCGAACCAGCGCGCGATCTCGATGTCGAAGCCCTGGTGCTGGCCGCGGACGTCGATGTAGCCGAACGGCGGAGCGTCGCACTTGACGCCGACGATCCAGCGCTTGCGAGACTTGACCGCCGCGGGCAGCGGCGGCAGTGTCGCGACCTTCGCCGCGGGAGCCGTCGCCTTGGTCGGGCCCACCGCGGGAGCCGTCGACGCCGAGCTGGCGAGGACGGTCGTCGCGAAGGCCGCGAGGGCGACAACGAGCGTGAGGCGCTTCATGCACTTCCTCCTTGTTGTTGAGCCGCCAGCTCCTCGAGGGAGCCGGCGAGTGTCAGCGTCCGGCGGAGGAAGCGCTTCGTGCGCTCCTCCCGCGGACGGTCGAGAACCTCGGCCGGTACGCCCTGCTCGACGATCCGGCCCTCGTCCATGAACAGCACGCGGTCGCCGACCTCCCGCGCGAACTGCATCTCGTGCGTGACGACGATCATCGTCATCCCGGAGCGCGCGAGGTCACGCATGACCACGAGCACCTCGCCCACGAGCTCGGGGTCGAGCGCCGACGTGACCTCGTCGAAGAGCATCACGTGCGGGT
>JBBDQR010000181.1:0-13607 GCA_040905885.1 Gaiellaceae bacterium
ACACAGAACTCGGGCCCGGCGCCCGTCGCGTCGCTGGACGGGGAAGGGACCGGCGAGGCCGTGTCCCTCGCCGGGCCCGACGCGATCACCGGGCAGCGGGTCGAGCTGGCGCCGTACCTGGGCAGGCCCGTCGTGATCAACATCTGGGCCTCCTGGTGCCCGGGATGCGTCGCCGAGGCCGAGGACCTGCGCCGTTTCGCCGAGGCGCATCCCGAGGCGCAGGTGATCGGGGTCGACATCCAGGACACGCGCGGGGGCGCGCGCGACTTCTACCGCCGCTGGGGCTGGACGTGGCCGAGCGTCTTCGATCCGAGCGGGGAGCTCGCCGCCGGGCTGGGCCTCCAGGGCCTGCCGACGACGCTCTTCCTCGACGAGGAACACCGGGTCGTCGCCCGGATCGTCGGGGAAGGGGATTTCGCCGGCTTCGAGGCAGGACTCGAGCGGGCGACCTCGGGCTGATCTTCCCGGCGTAGGATGAATCCCGATGGCCGGTGGGGGCATCCAAGTCGCCATGGACGCAGTGATGGTCGTGATGAGGCCGTGGGTCGCGAGCCACGAGGAGACGCAGCAGCGCCTCTCCGCGTATCTCGAAGGCGAGCTCCGGGGACGCGAGCACAAGCGCGTCGTTCGCCACCTTGCCCTCTGCCCCATTTGCCGCGACGTCCTGCGCTCACTCGCCCAGACGCTCGAGCGGCTCCGCTCGCTCGGACGTGGCGATACCCCTCCCCCTGTCGGGCCGTCCGTCGCGGACACGGTCGTCGATCGCATCCGCGGCGACGGTCCCTGACAGGGCGGTGCTCGAGTTCGGCCCGGCGGCGTTCGCCGCGGCCTTCGCTGCCGGACTCCTCTCCTTCACATCGCCCTGCGTGCTGCCGCTGGTCCCCGGCTATCTGTCCTACGTCTCGGGCGTCGGTGTAAACGAGCTGGGAGCGCGATCGCGCCGCGTGTTCGTCACGACCGCCTGGTTCGTCGCCGGCTTCGGCCTCATGTTCGTGGCCTTCGGCGCGGGAGCTGCTCTGTTCGGGGACGCGCTTGTCCGGCACCGGCGCCCGCTCGAGGTCGCGGCGGGCGCATTCATCGTCCTCGCGGGGCTCGTGTTCGCCGGAGTCCGGCTGCCGATTCAGCTGCTGCGGGAGAAGCGAATGGAGCTGCCGAGGGTCGGCGGGCCGCTGGCGCCCGCCCTGACCGGCGTCGCCTTCGCCGTCGGCTGGACCCCGTGCGTCGGGCCGACGCTCGCGGCCATCCTCGCGCTTTCGGCCGGGAGCGCCAGCCCAGGCCAGGGCGCCGTTCTCCTCGCTGTCTATGCGCTCGGGCTCGGCGTGCCGTTCCTGCTTTTCGGCCTCGCGTTCACGCGTGCGCTTACGGTCACCCGCGCCCTCCGGCGGCACTGGCGCGCCGTCGGCGTCACCTCAGGCGCGCTGCTCGTGGGGTTCGGCGTCCTGCTGGCCAGTGGGCAGCTGTTCCAGCTGACCACCCGGCTCGCCCGCTTCACCGGGCTCTCGATCTAGCGTTCCTCGATGCGAAACTCGGGGCGTGGAGAGCGCCGTCCCCGACGTCCTCGCGCCCGGGCTCCGGGTCGTCTTCTGCGGGATCAACCCCGGGCGCGTCTCGGCCGCCGCCGGCGCCCACTTCGCCAACCCGCGCAACGACTTCTGGCGCCTGCTGCACGCCGCCGGCCTCACGCCGCGGGTGCTCGACCCGAGCGAGCAGTTCTCGGTGCTCGAGCACGGGATCGGGCTGACGAATGCGGCCTACCGGACGACGAAGGGCTCCGGCGACCTGCGCAGCGCCGACTTCGCAGGCTCGGCGGAGCGGCTCGCGCGGCTCGCGCTCGAGCTCCGGCCCGCCTGGCTCGCCTTCGTCGGCAAGGAGGCGTATCGCGGCGCCTTCGGCGAGCGTCCGGAGCTCGGCCTCCAGGAGCGGCGCCTCGGCGAGACGGAGCTGTTCGTCCTCCCGTCGACGTCGCCGGCCAACGCCGCCGTCCCATGGGCGGAGCGGCACAGGTGGTTCCAGGAGCTCGCCGGCCGAGCCACCGGCCTGCCGCTGCGGCCGGCGGTGCGCGCCGTCGTCATCGACCCCGACGACCGGACCGTGCTGATGCGCTACGTCGACGACGTGTGGGCCGTCCCCGGCGGCGGCATCGACCCGGGCGAGGCCGACGAGGAGGTCCTCGCGCGCGAGCTCGCCGAGGAGCTCGGGCTCGACGACTACGCGCTCGGCCCGTGCGTCTGGTGGCGCGAGCACTGGTTCCCGGAGCTGGGGGAGAAGTGGGGCGGCCAGGCCGAGCGGATCTACCTCGTCCGCAGCGGGCGGTTCGAGCCCTCTCCCCGCCTCGACCTCACGGCCGAGAACGTCGTCGAGGTGCGCTGGTGGACGCTGGACGAGCTGCTCGCGTCCGACGCCGAGTTCGCCCCGCGGCGGCTGCCGTCGCTCCTCCGCGACCTCCTCGCCGCGGGCCCGCCGGCAGAGCCGGAGGACGTCGGCGTCTAAGCCCTAACGGCCATCGGACGGCCGAGATCGCAGCGGCGAAGCCGCGCATCTCGGCCGTCGCGAGGCGTCGATCCTCCTGGCAGGCAGCGGCTGGCCGGAGCGCCCGGCGCGAAGCGCCGCGCGCGCAGGCCTGGTGCCTTCGGCGCCGGCACACCGGGAGCCAGTCGTCGCCGGAGGCCGGCTCTGCCGGCCGGGAGGCGAAGAGGCAGGCGACCCAGCGGACGGCAGTCGAACCGCGGGAGAGCCAGAGGCTCTCCCGCCCATAACTAATCGCGCCAGCGATTAGTTATGGGAGTCCGCCGGTCGCGGCCGAACGCCTTCGGGTGCAGCTTCACGCCGGGTGGCGCCTGGCGGCGCTTGTACTCGGCGCGGTCGATCAGCGCCAGGGCGCGCTCCACGACCTCGCGGTCGAACCCGTCCGCGAGCAGCTCCTCGCGCGAGCGATCCTCCTCGACGTACTCCTTCAGCACCTTGTCCAGCTCCAGGTACGGCGGCAGGGAGTCCTCGTCGAGCTGGTCCGCGCGCAGCTCGGCGGTCGGCGCGCGCTCGACGATCGACGCCGGGATGACCTCGCGCTCCGGCCGCTCGTTCAGGCGGCGGGCGAGCCGCCAAACGTCGGTCTTGTAGACGTCCTTCAGCAGCGCGAAGCCGCCGGCCATGTCCCCGTAAAGCGTGGCGTACCCGACCGAGAGCTCCGACTTGTTGCCGGTCGTCACGACGAGCCAGCCGAACTTGTTCGAGAGCGCCATCAGCAGGACGCCGCGGACGCGCGCCTGGATGTTCTCCTCGGCCTCGTTCGGCTCGAGCCCGGCGAACGGCTCGGCGAGGACGTCCCGGAAGCTCTCCACGACCTGCTCGATCGGCAGCTCGAGGAACGGCGTGCCCAGCGACTCCGCGAGCCGGAGCGCGTCGGCGCGCGTCTCCGGCGAGCTGAAGGCCGACGGCATCGAGACGGCGTGCACGCGCTCCGGGCCGAGCGCCTCCGCCGCGAGCGCCGCCGCGAGCGCCGAGTCGATCCCGCCCGAGACGCCGATCACGACCTCCCGGAAGCCGTTCTTCTCGACGTAGTCCCGCAGCCCGAGCTCGAGCGCGCGGCGCATCTGCTCGAGGTCGTCGTCGAACGGGACGACCGTCCCCGCGCGTGCGCCGTCCTGCGAGGGCCGCGGCTCGGCCACGTGGACGACGGGGACGGAGGGGATGCCGCCCCGGTCGCGGGCGAGCGAGCGGCGCCGCGCGTCGCTCAGGCGGCGGCCGATCACGTCGCTCGGGTCGACGTCCACCACGAGCAGCGTCTCCTCGAAGCCGGGAGCCCGCGCGAGCACGCGCCCGTCGTCGTCGATCACGACCGAATGGCCGTCGAAGACGAGCTCGTCCTGGCCGCCGACGGCGTTGCAGAAGGCGAGGAAGCAGACGTTGTCGCGCGCGCGGGTGACCAGCATGTCCTCGCGCTCGCGCTCCTTGCCGACGTGGTACGGGGAGGCGGAGATGTTCGCGATCAGCTCGGCGCCGGCGAGGGCGAGGTCGGTCGCGGGCGGCCCCGGCTGCCAGACGTCCTCGCAGACCGTCGGGCCGATCGTCGTCTCTCCGACCCGCAGCAGCACGAGCTCGCTGCCCGGGGCGAAGTAGCGGTACTCGTCGAAGACGCCGTAGTTCGGCAGGAAGCGCTTGTGGTAGATCGCCTTCACCTCGCCGTCGGCGCAGACGGCGCAGGCGTTGTAGAGGTCGCGGTCGAAGTGGGGGAAGCCGACGAGCGCGACGACGTCGCGGGTCGCGGCCGCGAGCTCGTGCAGGCTCGCCTCGGCGGCCCGGATGAAGCCGGGTCTGAGCAGGAGGTCTTCGGGCGGATAGCCGGTGACGGCGAGCTCGGGGAAGAGGACGAGGTCGGCCCCGTCGGACCGGGCCTCGTCGAGCCGGTCGAGCATCCGCCGGCGGTTCCCCTCCAGGTCGCCGACGACCGAGTTGATCTGCGCGAGCGCGATTCGCAGTTTTCGCCTCCGAGTCGAAAACTTACGCTAGCAGACGGTGCCGGCCCTTCTCGTGACGCATCAGCCCCTCGCGGTTCCGAGAGCCTCCGTTTATGGTCTCCCAGATGGCTGCACTGCGCCCGATGCCGCCGGTCACGATCGACGCCGCGGCGCTCCAGCCTTTCGGCCAGCGGTGGCATGCGAATAGCGGGCGGCTGACGCGTTCGCAGCCGCACTCATCGCTTGATCTATCGAATCTGTTCGCGAGGTCGGTTGCCGAACCGCTCGCGGTCATGCTGGGCGATATCTCGATAGTCGCGGCCAACCGGAACTCACTAATGCCGTCCGAACACGATTGCGTCGAGGTCGGTGACGTACGGATAGTCGGTGGTGTTCGGCCTCAGAACTTCGATGTGGGCTATCGCCCCGACGGCATCCGCTTCGCGCTCGACAGCAAGACGTTGAACGATCGCGACAGCGTGGCCAAGAACTACCAAAACATGATCAACGACCTAGCAACAGAGGCGACGACTGTTCATACCCGGTTTCCGTACGCCCTCGTTGGTTTCATCGTCGGAGTTCCCGCTCCCTGTCTCGTTCAGCCACAGAGTGCTGCACTCATCGGAACGCTGGAGCGCCTAGGTCGTCGCAGTCTTGTCGATGAGCCGGCTCATCTGGCTGAGGCTATTGCGTTGGTCGTTTGGGATCCCGCCAGCGGTGCCTTGCTCGATGACGTTCCCGATCTCGATTCGCCGCTTCGCTTGGAGTCGTTCTCGCCCCGGGTCGAGCAGCTGTACGTCGAGCGCTATAAGGGTTTGCCGCCTCACGCCGCGATCGGAGAGGAGGCGGAGGAGGCAGAGGAGGAGGCCGCAGAGGAGGGGGCCTAACGCCGCTTCCTGTTTATCCGCCGAGCCGAGAGCCTTTCCCAGATGGTCCGGAGCGCTCGGATATCGCTCTTTCGTAGCCCTGCGCCACGGAGCAGCGCGTCATCGACTTCGTCCAGGGCGCGACGGGTCCCGTGACGACGTACGAGATGGTCGACGCTCTCGACGGAGAGGCTGGGATCTGGCTTCGGGTAAGGCAAGGCTTCCGCTTCAGTGGGCTCTAGCTCAAGGACGCCGCCGCCATAGCTCCGACCCCGGATCTCCGAGAAAGCGAATGTAAGCGAGTTGACAGAAGCGGCTGCGAGCGCGCCAGGATCGACCCCAGGTCGGACGCGAACGCGGTGGATCGTGTCCGTCGAGGTTGCCTTTGCTTTGTTCTCAATGATCCGCGGCCCATCGTGGATCTGCCGGAGCAGGAATGCATCAGGCACCCACGTCGATGGCACGCGCCACCAGTTGGGAAGACGGATGCGGCATTTGTAGCCCTTGTGAACCCCGTGCCGTTCCCCCCACTCCACGTATGCGCGGCCAGCATCAGAAAGGGAATCTCGATCTTCCTCCCCGAGCTGGAGCAGCAGACACTTCGAATCCTGTTCCACCAGCGAGGCCCAATCGCTCTTCCGCAAGACGAGTCCCGGCGTCTGTGCGGATCTACCAACAAGTGGGAGACATGATCTGCGGAGCCCAAGTGCGTCAGCTTGGCTCGGGGAGAGTACGAAGAACTCGTTTCGCCCAGTGACGATCCCGACGTCGACTTCAGCTAGTTCGCCGAGGGTAGTGAAGGCGTCTGCGGCTTCCAGTTCGCGCACCAGAGCAAGCTCGGATGCCGACAGGAAGTACTGAATCCACTTCTCCCGCGCGTGATCCAGGTCGGCCCGCACGGGCTGCGCCGCGAGAACTTGCTCGAGTCGTAGATCGTCGATCGACTCCGCCTCAATGAAGCGCATGCTGGCCGCATCGCAGTCGCCCCGGACTCCAAGGAGAAGGACGGTCTCCTGCTGAACGCCGGGGAAGACGAGACGCTTAAAGGTGACGACGGTCAGCTGACCGAACTTTCGGACGAGATATTCACGGAGCTCGGCGGCGTATCCGACCTGGAGGAGTTCGGCGGGGAGCACAAGACTGAGTCGACCTCCAGGCCGCAGACAGCGGGTCGCGAGGACAACGAAGGGCACCCAGGCATTCGTCAGTCGCGTCGGGCGGAGTCCCTCAGCAGCCATCAAGGCGAAGGCCTGGACTCGATGCTCCTCCGGGAAGGACTGGTATCTGATAAATGGCGGGTTTCCGATACAGGCGTCGTAAAAAGCGTCGGAGCAGCTGTCGAACCACGAGAATGCGTCGCCGACCACCACCGTGGCTCGGGTCCCAGCCCGCGCAGCGGCCTTCTGGGCCTCTTCTTCGAAGAGTTCGATCCCCTCAGCGTGGCCATCCGGCCCCAGCCGAGCGGTCGCTGCAGCCAGGAGCTGGCCGTCCCCGCAGCTCGGCTCAAGTACACGAGCGGCGGGGTCACGGATAGCCCATTGAGCGAGGAAGGATGCGATGGCGTCAGGTGTGTAGTAACCCCCGCGAAGCTTGGCCCCGTCGGGGACCACGCCATTCCGAGCACCGCGGAGCGCGGCGAACTGTGCGAGCGGGGACACGACGGAACAGAGTTTAGGACCGCCATCGGAAGACGCCTCGGACATGTCTGCAAAGGACAGTTGCCTCACAAGACAACAGAGTACCGATCGTGCCGGACGGAACGCGGTCGGCGGAGCGCGGCAACCTGCTCGCCTGCGCGCGCGCGCGCTACGTGGATCGCTGCCAGCGCCTGAGCCGGATCGCCTGGAGGTCCTGCTCGACGATCTCGTCCGTGTGGGCGGCGAGGTCGTCGGGATCCGTGTGCTCGGCGTGGAGGTAGCGGCCCGCCAGCCGATCGAGCCTGCCCGTCGCCAGCTCGCGGACGAGCCGCGGCGCCAGCTCGGGCGGCGTCCAGGGAGCGTCGTCGGGGAAGCGCCCCTCGGTCATGTCCGTACGGACGAGGCCGGGGCTGATCGCGAAGACGGGGATGCGCCCCTTCAGCTCGTTGGCGAGCGTCTCGGCGTAGCGGTGGACGGCCGCCTTGCTCGCGGTGTACGCCGTCTCGGTCGCGCCGGGCAGGTACGAGGCGCCGCTGCCGGTGATCACGATCCGGCCCCGGCCGCGCGCCAGCATGCCCGGGATCACCGCCCGGCAACAGAGATGCACGCCGAGCACGTTCACCTCGAACGTCTGCCACCACTCGGCCGGGTCGCGCTCCCACGTCGTCCCGCGGCGGCCGATGCCCGCATTCGCCACCAGGAGGTCGATCGGCCCCGCCTCGGCCACCGCCCGGTCGACGGCGGCCTCGTCGGTCACGTCGAGCTGGACGGCCCGCCCGCCGATCTCCGCGGCCACGGCCTCGACCTGCTCGCGCGTGCGCGCGGCGACGACGACCGCCCAGCCGTGCGCCGCGAGCTCGCGCGCGACGTTCGCCCCGATCCCGCGCCCGCCTCCCGTGACGAAAGCGATCGGCATCAGTTGTCGCAGTATCCCTGCGACCAGCTGCGCTGCGGGTCGTGGTTACGGAGGTCGACGCCGAAGTCGGCGGCCGCCTTCAGCTCGAGCAGGACGTTGACCCAGCCGGCGCGGTTCTCGCCCTCCCACTCCTCGGGGACGCCGGTCTCGACGAGGGTCAGGTCGGTGCCGCCGTCGCCGTCGGGCTCGAGCTCGAACGCCGCCCGGCTGCCGCCGAAGTACTCGACCGCGTAGCGGCGCGGCGGCTCGGCGGAGAGCACGCGGCCGCGCCAGGTCGTGCCGTTGACGAACGCGAACTCGATCGCTCCGTCGCGCTCGACGGCCGACTCCGCCCAGAACTGCGCCCGCCCCTCGTCGGTGGTCAGGAGCTCATAGACCGCCTCCGGCGACGAGGCCAGGTGCACGCGCCAGCGGATTTGAGTCTCAGGCACGGGCCGCTAGGACGCGCTCGATCTCGTCGAGCGCGTCGGGGTTCTCGAGGGAGGAGAGGTCCCCGGGATCCTCCCCGAGCGCCTTCGCGCGCACTGCGCGGCGCATGATCTTCGCGCTGCGCGTCTTGGGGAGCGAGGCCACGAACTCCACCCGGTCGGGCTTGAACGCCCTGCCCAGCGCCGCCGTGACGGCCTTCGCGACCTCGCGGGCCAGTTCCTCGCCCGGCTCGGCGCCGGGGACGAGGACGCAGAAGATCCAGGCCGCCTCGCCCTTCAGCTCGTGGGGGACGCCGATCGCCGCCGCCTCGGCAACCGCCGGATGGGCCACGGCCGCCGACTCCAGCTCGGCCGGCCCGATCCGCTTGCCGGCGATGTTGAGCGTGTCGTCCGAGCGGCCGTGGAGGTACCAGTAGCCGTCCTCGTCGACCGAGGCCCAGTCGCCGTGGAGCCAGACTCCGGGGAACGTGTGCCAGTACGTCTCGAGGTACCGCTCCGGGTCGCCCCAGATCCCGCGTGTCATCCCCGGCCAGGGGCGCTTGCAGACGAGCTCGCCCACCTCCCCGCGCACCGGCCGCCCAGCCGCGTCGAACACGTCCATGTCGAGCCCGAGCGCCGGGAAGCCGAGCGAGCACTCCTTGATCGGCTCGGTGACGGCGACCGAGAGGAAGCAGGCGCCGACCTCCGTGCCGCCGGAGAGGTTGACGATCGGGACGCGGCCGCTGCCGGCCTGCTCGTGCAGCCAGCGGTAGGGCGCCGGATTCCACGGCTCGCCCGTCGTCGCGAACGCGCGCAGGGAGGAGAGGTCCTCGCCGGGCTCGCCGCGCGGGATCAGCGAGCGGATCAGGGTCGGCGAGACGCCGAGCATCGTGACGCGCTCGGACTCGACTGTCTGCCAGACGCGGTGGCCGGGGAAGTCGGGGGCGCCCTCGGCGAGCACGACCGTCGCGCCCGCGGCGCCGCCGCCGAGCACCGTCCACGGGCCCATGATCCAGCCCATGTCGGTGACGAAGTGGATCCGATCGCCGGGGTGGACGTCGGTCTGGTAGACGACCTCGCGCGCGATCGAGACGAGGAAGCCGCCGTGGACGTGGACGGCGCCCTTCGGCCGCCCGGTCGTCCCCGACGTGTACGCGATCAGGTACGGGTGCTCTGCGTCGACCTGACGCGGCTCGAGCACTCCGGGCTGCCTTTCCACCACCTCCGGCCACGCGTCGTGCTCCCGGTCCCAGACGAGCAGCTGCCGGTCGCCCGCGACCTCCTCCACGGTCTCCCGCATCGGGATCCGCAGGCCGCGGCGCAGCGACCAGTCCGCGCAGATGACGACCTTCGCGTCCGCGTCCTCGAGGCGCTGCGCGATCGCCGGTCCCGCGAAGCCGGAGAAGATCGGAACCTGGACGGCGCCGGCGTGCGCGCACGCGTGGGAGGCGACCGCCACCGCCGGGCACATCGGCATGAACAGCGCCACGCGGTCGCCCGGCTCGACTCCCAGCTCGACGAGCGCCTCGGCCAGCTTCCGGACCGCCGTGGAGGTCTCCGCCCAGGTCAACGCCGAGCGGCCGCCGTCCTCGAACAGCCCGACGAGCGCCTCCTCGTCCGGCCGCTCGCGCGCCCACCGATGGACGCAGCTCTCGGCCGCGTTCAGCTCGGCGCCGACGAACCACCGCGCCCACTCGATCCCCTCGGAGACGTCCAGCACCGCATCCCACGGGCGGGAGAACACGAGCCCGAGGTCGTCCACTAGCTCGGGCCAGAAGCGCTCCGGCTTCTCCACCGAGATGCGGTGCAGGTCGGCGTAGCGCTCGACCCCGAGCCGGCGCATGAGCCGCGTCAGGTTCGCGCGCTCGAGGCGCTCGGCGTCGGGCGTCCACACCACGTCGGCCACGTGTGGCGAAGCCTAAAGAGAAAGGCCCCGGCTGCGGCTCCGGGGCCCTTCTGCGGTAGGTGGGCTCGCCTGGGTGAGAGGCCCGGAACCTTGACTCTGCGGCCCAGCCAGGTTCCTTGCGACTTCTCCACCCGGAGGTGGCGTGCCCCCATCACAACCTGGCCTGGCGTCCGGCCCGTTGCGAGGGTTGGCCCCACTATAGGCCGGTCGGCGGAGTCCGTCAAGTGCCTCGGTCAAGTGATTCTGGGGACGGCTACTTCACTCGGTTTCCCGGCCACGATGCCCTTTTAGGGGGATGGCCGGACGGGACAACTTGCGTTTCTGTGAAGCATGAGATTCACTATGGACTCCATGAGCCGCGCCGCACGCACTCAGACGAGGCCTTCGAGCCAGGCAGCGCTCCGCCTCGGCGAGCGGCTGAGGCAGCTGCGCGTCGCGGCCGGGATGACCCAGAGCGAGCTCGCCGGCGAGCGGTTCTCCAAGGAGTACGTCAGCCAGATCGAGCGCGGGAAGACGCGGCCGACGGCGGAGACCGTAGACTGGCTCGCGCGCCGGCTGGGCGTCGACCCAGGCTTCCTCGCCGACGGCGTCTCGACCGAGCAGCGCCAGCGCGTCGAGGCGGGCCTCGCCCGCGCCGAGGTGCTGGCCGAGTCCGACCGCTTCGAGGAGGCGCTGCTCGCCTACGACGACCTCCGCACCGCCGTCGCCGCCACCGGCTCCTCGGAGCTCGAGGTGCGGGCCGCGAACGGCGAGTGGCGCGCTCTCGCCTGGGCCGGCCACGTCCGCGAGTCGCTCGACCGGCTCGAGCACGCGCGCCGGCTGACCGAAGGGCCCGGCTTCTCGGACGTCGACCGCGCCGAGGTGCTCTGGCGGATGGGCGCGTCGCGCTACCTGCTCTCGAGCACGACGACGGCGCTCGGGCTGCTGAACCAGGCGCTCGAGCTCGCCGACCGGTCCGGCTACCCCTGCGATTTGCTCCGCGCGAACATCCTCCACTGGCGCTCCCGCTGCTACCGCCGCCAGCGCGACTACGAGGCCGCCCGGGAGGACGTCGAGCTCGCGCTCGAGCTGGCCGAGAGCCTGCAGGACGCGCGCACGTCCGGTCACCTCTACTTCCAGGCCTCGCTGCTCGCCGACCGCGCCGGGCACTGGGTGCTCGCGCGCACCTACGCCGAGAAGGCGAAGGCCTACTACGAGGAGATCTCCGACCGCACGAACGTCGGCAAGCTGCTGAACAACCTCGGCGCCGTGAACTACCTCCTCGGGCACTCGGAGGAGGCGGTCAAGTACCTGAAGGACGCGTTCGCCGCGGCGCTCGAGGTCGGCAACGACGCGGACGCCGCTCGCGCGGTCTCCTCGCTCGCGCAGGTCAATCTCCGCAGCGGCGAGCTCCAGCTCGCCGAAGAGCAGGCACGCCAGGCGCTGAAGCTGCTCGCCGACCGCGTCGACTACCTCGACGAGATCGGCAGCGCGCAGCTCGTCCTGGGTCGCGCCCTGCTCGAGCAGGGGCGCCTCGACGAGGCCGGCGAGGCCTTCGACCTCGCGCTCGCCAGCTTCGACCAGCTCTCGTCCGCCAGCCACCGGGCCGCGGCCTGGGTGGCCCAGGGCGACCTGGCCGGGAAGCGGGGCGACGACCGTCGCGCCGCTGCGCTCTACCGCCGCGCCGCCGAAGCCTTGCAGGACGTCAGGTTCTAGGAAGGAGGTGAGCTAATGCTGAAGCTGCATCTCGTGAGGCTTGCCCTCATTGCCGCGTCTCTGGCTGCGGTTGCCGGCGCGGTCAGCCCGCTCGGCCTCGCCGACGGCGGCCTGTAGCCGCCGCGCCCCAGCGCGCGGCGCTCGTTTGGCCGCGCGTCGCGCCCGCGTCCTCCGCGTGCTGCTCTAGGCAGAGGCGAGCTCGCGTAGCTGCGGCTTCACCTTCGCGGCGAGCTCCTCGACCTCTGCGGTCTCGGACAGAAGGCTCTCGACCGCGCACGCCAGCGTGCGAAGCAGCTCGCCCCGCTCGAGCGAGCGGACGATCGCGCTCTCGAAGCCGGCCAGCACCTCGGCGGGGAGGTCGTCGAAGCCGCGGCCGTAGCTCGCCGGCAGCCCGAGGCGGCGGCAGGCGAGCGCGAGGCCGTAGTCTCGAAGCGAGCTGATCCAGTACTCGGCCTGCCACCGGCGGCCCCGCTCGATCGCGACGCGCGCGGCGCGGGCGTGGTGCACGGCGTAGCCGAACAGCTCCGCCGCCGAGGGCGGCGCCGCGGGCGGTCTCTCGACCGCCGTGCCGAAGAGCAGCCGCCACTTCGAGCCGCCCGCCCCGAACGCCGCCGCGGGCGTGAAGGAGACGTCGAGCTGGAGCGTGCCGGGGAGCAGGAAGACGCGGTAGATCGTCGCTCCGCTCGACAGGTCGAACAGGTGGACGCCGTCGAGCTCCTCGACGATGCGGCGGGTCCAGTCGGCGAGCACGTCCCCCACGGCCGTGCCGTCCGCGACTGCGAACGTCAGGTCGAGATCCGACCACCGGTCGCCACCGCCGTCGGCCAGCGATCCCACCACCGCGCCTGCGACCACGCGCGGGTCGTCCCGGGCGAGCGCGAGCACGCGCTCCCGGACCCGGTCGCGCTCCTCGACGGTGAACACGCCGCTAGCCCGGCAGGCCGCCGGCGCCGAGCCGCTCGATCACGACCTGTGGGACGCGCGCGTACGGCGACAGCCGGAGCAGGAAGCGGACGAGCTCGGCGCAGTCCTCCGGCTGGATCATCTGCTCGCCGGGGATCCCGCTCCACTCGGCCATCGGCGTGTCCACGAACGCAGGACAGAGCGCGACCGCCCGGATCCCGTCGCCCTCCAGCTCGGCGTTGAGCGTGCGGGTGAGCGCGATCACCGCCGCCTTCGACGCGCCGTAGGCGGAAAGCCCAGGCGTCGGCAGCGTGCCTGCGATCGAGGCGAGGTTGACGATCCAGCCGCGCGACTCGCGCAGCATCGGCAGGCAGAGCTTGGTGACGACGAAGAGGCCGCGGAGGTTGACGCCGAGCTGCAGGTCGAAGTGCTTCGTCGACAGCTCCTCGACGCGGCCGCCGATCCCGATCCCGGCGGAGTTGACGAGCACGTCGAGGCCGCCGAAGCGCTCCCGGTGCTCGGCGACGAGGCGCTTGCAGTCCTCCTCGCGGGAGACGTCGGCCGCGACGCCGTGCGCGCCGAGCTCCGCCGCGGCCGAGTCGACCTTCTCCCGGCGGCGCGAGGAGACGGTCAGGTCGTAGCCGTCCTCCTTCAGCGCGCGCGCGATCGCGAGCCCGATCCCCGAGGAGCCGCCGGTCACCAACGCGCTTGCCACCGGCATTGTCTACGGGAGACGGAGAGGAAGGTCAAGCGGCGAAGGCGTCGAATGCAGCGCGAGTCAGGCTTCTCCTCTCCCCCTGACAGGCGCGGGGGGGGGCCCGGC
>JBBDQR010000181.1:13617-14822 GCA_040905885.1 Gaiellaceae bacterium
CCCCCCCCCCCCCCCCCGCGACCTATAGTGGGCCGGTGGCGGTGAAGCTGACGGAGCTGACGGGCGCGGGCGGCTGCGCCGCGAAGTACTCCGCCGCCCGGCTCGAGGAGCTGCTGCGCGGGTTCGTGCCCCCGGAGGCGGAGGACCTGCTCGTCGGGCTCGCCCCCTCGGACGACGCCGCCGTCTACCGGCTGGACGAGGAGCGGGCGCTGATCTTCACGCTGGACTTCTTCCCCCCGCTCGTCGACGATCCCGCCGACTTCGGCGCGATCGCGGCGACCAACGCGCTCAACGACGTCTTCGCGATGGGCGGCAAGCCGCTGCTCGCGCTCTCGATCGCGGCGTTCCCGGAGGAGCTCCCGCTGGAGACGGTCGGTGCGATCCTCGGCGCCGCCGACGAGCAGGTGCGCGCGGCGGGAGCGCTGCTCGCCGGCGGCCACACCCTCCGCGACGAGGAGCCCAAGTACGGGCTGGCGGTCGTCGGCACCGTTCACCCCGGCGCGCTCTGGACGAAGGCCGGCGCGCGGCCCGGCGACGCGCTCTTCCTGACGAAGCCGCTCGGCACCGGCCTGGTGCTGCACGGAGCCGCCCGCGGGCTGGTCGGCCAGGACGCGCTGGCGGAGGCGGTCAGGTGGATGCGGACGCTGAACCAGGACGCGGCCGACGTCCTGCGCCTCTTCGCGCCGAACGCGGTCACTGACGTGACCGGCTTCGGCCTCCTCGGCCACGCCCACGAGCTGGCCGAGCGCAGCGGCGTCCGGGTGCTGCTCGACGCCGCCGCTCTGCCGGCGCTGTCGGGCGCGCTGGAAGTCGCCGCCGCGGGCCAGCGCACGGGCGGCGACCGGCGCAACCGCGAGTTCGCGTCCCCGCACGTCGAGCTCGACGGCGCGGCCGAGGAGGCGGTGACCCTGGCCTACGACCCGCAGACGGCGGGCGGGCTCCTCGTCTCGCTCCCGGCCGAGCAGGGCGCGACGCTCGGGGCGGAGTTCGCCGCGCGCGGCCTCTTCCTCCGCCGGATCGGGCGGGTGGACGAGGGCGCCGGCGTCGCGCTCGGGCGGTAGTGGTCAGGTTCCGCCGGCTGGCGGTCGTGTCCGCCGTCGCGCTGTACGCGATCATCGTCTCGGGGGCGACCGTGCGGCTGACGTCGTCGGGCCTCGCCTGCGAGTCGTGGCCGGGCTGCGAGCCGGGCTCGTTCTTCCCCGCCT
>JBBDQR010000182.1:0-14693 GCA_040905885.1 Gaiellaceae bacterium
ACAGCACAACCCGACGACGTCAACCGAGATCCCCATGTGCGGAAAATCGGCCTAGGCGCACTGAGGCAGCTTGAGGCTCGGTCACCCGGTTCGTCCGTCAGATCGAGCAGCTAATGGGAAAGGTCGCGATCCACCCGGTGCGGCGTGGGCTCGCCTTCGCGGGGATGACCGGAGAACATGCGCTGACCCGTCCAGAGGGCTCAGGGGATATTCCAACACTCTCGCGCATGCGAGTGCCCTGTATCTCGACCGGTACAGCTCGGGTCACGCCTAGCAGGTCTTGCTGTGGATCACGACTCGTGAGATCCTGAAACTGGGCCGCGCCGGTTGCTTTCTTTCGTCTGACCATCGAATGCCGAGAGCCGGTTGAGCAGGCTTTTAAGCTCTTTAGGAGGGTTCGAAAGCCGTCCTCTCAGGCCCACTCGGATCTCTTGCCGGTCGAAGCCCGCCATGACCGATCGGGGTGCGCCGACCCTCAGCTGCGCAGCTATCCCTCCCCGTCACGGACTACGTCGACCCGCTCGAGCTCGGCCCGCTGCTGCTCTCTCTGGTCGGCGTCCTGGCGACGCTCGCGGCCTTCGTCGCCCTCCAGCGCTACCTCGCCCGCCGCGTCCCCGCCCGCCGCGTCCGGAAGGCCGAGTGCCCGTTCTGCGGCTATCCGGGGCGACGGCCCGCACTGCGAGGGCTGAGGCCGCGAGGTCGTCGGCGAGTGCGCCACCTGCGGGCGCCCGCGCCGCGTCGGCACCGCCCGGTGCGCCGCCTGCGGAGCCGTTAGCCGGCCAACGCTCGTTTCCCGCTCCCGCCCGGTTTAGACTCCGCGAAGTGCGCCTCCGGAGGAACGCGAAGATCGATTTGCTCAAGCGGGTGCCGCTGTTCGCACAGTGCTCGAAGCAGGAGCTGGCGGCCGTGGCCGCGGTGGCGGACGAGATCGACCTGAGGCAGGGCAAGGAGCTGACGACGCAGGGCCGCCCCGGCCGCGAGTTCCTCGTGCTCGTCGAGGGCGAGGCCGAGGTGCGAAAGAACGGCCGGAAGCTGCGCACGCTCCAGGACGGGGACTTCTTCGGCGAGATCGCGCTCGTCACCAAGCGGCCACGCACCGCGACGGTCGTGGCCAAGACGCCGGTCCGCGTCCTCGTCATCACCGACCGCTCGTTCCAGACGCTGCTCGAGCGCTCGCCGAGCATCCACGCCAAGGTGCTGCAGGCGCTTGCGGAGCGCGTCGCCGGCGACGACCTCCCCTAGGCCGTCCACCGCGGCTCGTAGACTCCCGCGCCGATGATCCGGAACGTCCCCGAGCGCGGCGGCTGGCTGGAGGTCGTCTGCGGGCCGATGTTCAGCGGCAAGAGCGAGGAGCTGATCCGCCGGCTGCGGCGCGCCGAGATCGCGGGCCAGCGGGTCCTCATCGTCAAGCCGCGCATCGACGACCGCTACGACGTCAGCCACGTCGTGAGCCACGCGGGTGCGAAGATGCGCGCTGCGGCCGCCGCCTCGCCCCGCGACGTGCTGCGGCTCGCGGCGGGCCACGACGTCGTCGGGATCGACGAGGTGCAGTTCTTCGACGAGGGGATCGTCGCGGTCGTCCAGGAGCTCGTCGCGGACGGCCTGCGGGTCGTCGCCGCCGGCCTCGACACCGACTTCCGCGCGGAGCCGTTCGGGAGCATGCCGATCCTCTTGGCGATATCCGAGTTCGTCGACAAGCTGCAAGCCGTCTGCCACCGCTGCGGCGGGACGGCGACGCGCACGCAGCGGCTGGTCGACGGCCGGCCCGCGCCGTTCAGCGGCGAGACGATCCAGGTCGGCGCGCTCGACTCGTACGAGGCCCGCTGCGTCGCCTGCTACGAGCCCGGGCTCGCCGAGCTCGCCGCCTCGGCGTAGAGCCGGTCTCCCCGGCGCAGCCCCACGCGGTCGGCCTCGCCCGCGGGCAGCTCGAGCACCGCCTTCGCGCCGCGCTCGGCGGCCACGTGCCACGGCGGCAGGTGCCGGACGACCCGCAGCACGGTCAGCTCCCGGTCGAGGAAGACGGCGTCGATCGGGAAACGCATGAACGCCGTGTGGATCGAGCCGGCGGGCCGGAGCAGGAGCCCCTGGCCCGCCGGCAGATCGTCACGGCCGAGCAGGCCGCGCATGCGCGCCGGCGGGCTCTCCGCGAGCTCGAGCCGCTCGCAGACGACCGACCCGTCGGCGCGCCTGAGCTCCAATCAGAACCCCACGTGGATGTGGTCGGCGTGGTCGGCCAGCGGGAACGAGGGCCCGCCGAGCCCCAGCAGCGAGATCACCTGGTCCGGCCGCATCTCGGCCGGCAGCAGGAGGATGTCGCGGACGGTGCGCTCGACGAGCCCGCCCGGTCGCTGGTTACCCGCCACCGAGACGCCGCCGAGCGCGGCGATGTCCACGGCGTCGCCGAAGACGTGCCCCGAGACGACGCCGGGCCGCGCGTAGAGGCGGTGTCCGGAGACGAGGCTCGACACGGTCACCTGGCCGTACGTCTCGGCGAGGTAGGCGAGCAGCGCCACCACGCGGACGTCGACCCGGCCCGCCGCGAGGTCCTCCCGCCCGGCCGCGTAGACGGCCACGCGCGGGTCGGCGAGCAGCCGCCGGATGAGCGCGGCCTTCCGGGCCGTGAGGCCGCGGACGATCGTGGCCAGGCCGACGGCCCGGTAGTAGCGGGAGAGCGCCAGCGCGCGGTCGGCCGCTGCCGTGCGACCGGTGTACGCGAGCGCTGCGCCCCACGCGTCCCTCGACGCCCCGAGCTTCGCCAGCTCCGGAGCGGCCTCGCGGACCGTCCCCCGGCCGTTTGCGCGGAGGACGCCGAGGACGACGGCCCAGTCGAGCCCCGACCGCTTCGCGGACCGAGCCAGGTTGCGGGCCGCCTGCGGCGTCAGGCGGAACGTGCGGAGCGTGGGCTCCGGGAGCGCCCGGTGCAGCCAGATGGTCGCTCCGGGGGTCTCGGCCTCGGGGTCGAGCGGGCGCGCGGGCTGCTCAGGCGCCGGCCGGTTCGAGGCGGGAGCACGCTTCGCCCTCGCGGGTGCGGGCTGAGGCTCCGCGGCGGGTGCGGGCGCAGAAGGCGCGAAACGCGCGGGGGCCGCGGACAGGTCCTCTCCGAACTCGGCCTCCGGGGCCTCCGCGGCCGGCTCCTCGGCAGCGGGCTCCGGCTCGGCGGCCGGCTCCGGCTCCTCGGCGGCGGGCTCCTCCCCCGTGACGGCGGTCAGCTCGGCGGCGTCCTCGGCGAGCAGCTGCACGGCCTGGTCGCCGGCGACCGCCGAGAACGACGCTCCGGCGAAGAACAGCACCGCGAAGACGAGCGCCGGCCCGAGCCGCTTCAGCGGCCTCCGGCGTGCGCGTGCCTCGGGCGCCGGCTCGGGATTGGACTCCGCCCTGGCGATCGGCGCGCGAGGCAGCCTCGTGGGTCGACCGAGCGAGACGAAGCCCCACACGGTGAAGGAGAACACAGCGAGACGGAAAGCCCGCCTCGGAATCGATCGCTTCTGCTCCGGCATCTGGTTCGCTCCTCTATCTCGAGCGCCGATGCCGCTGTCTCGGCGCGGACCTGTTACGTCGTCCGCGGCCGCTGCGGAGCTACGTCCACTATCGAGAGACCCGGCCGGGCGGCTCCTCCCCCGTTGGAGTGAACGGGCCGCCGAATCCCTGAACCGGGGGATTCCCCGCCGCCCAGAACGGTTCGATGATGCCGGTCAGGAAGCACCCAGCAGGCGGCGCGGCCACGCCGGTCATTCAGGAGATCTTTGCGGCGTGGCAATGAGAGAGCGCCCCTATAGCACCCACAGGTTTCTCACCAACTCTTGCCAGCCCGGCATGCCGGCGGTCGCAACCGGCCTGCCCCGACCGCGCGGAGAGGAGGTGAAGCAGATGCAGCGGATTTTTGCGTGGGCACACTCGCATGTCGCCGCCCTTCACGCGAAGGAGGAGGGGCAGACGATGGCGGAGTACGCCGTCATTCTCGCCCTGATCACCGCCGCCGTGGTCGGCGTCATGGCCGCCCTCGGCACGAACATCCTGAACGTCATTCGGACGGTCACGGACTACATCGTTCCTGCTTAACCGCACTGATACCGGGGGCGGGGCTGGTTGGGCCCGCCCCCTCCCAAGGAGAAGCATCAGAGAAATGAAGTCGCAAATTCACTGGAAGAATGAGAGGGGCCAGGCGCTCGTGGAATTCGCGCTGGTGATCCCGATCTTCATGATGCTTCTCCTCGGGATCCTTCAGTTCGGGATTGTCTTCAACAACTACATCACTCTGACCGACGCCGCGCGCGCCGGCTCACGGGTCGCTGCCGTCTCCCGACTCGATGCGCTCCGGGAGAGCAAGGCAAAGGCCGCTGTCGAGGACGCCGCAGGCGGCCTGGACAAGTCCAAGCTCGATGTCGAGGTGGACTCCAGCTGGGCGCCGGGCGAGCAGGTCACCGTCACGGCGAAGTATCCGTACGCGATCAACATCCTCGGGAAGGTCGTCGCCTCCGGGGACCTGACTACCGAGATCAAGGAGAGGGTCGAATGAGAACGCTGCGCGACACCCGCGGGCAGACGGTCGTCCTGACCGTGGTCTTCCTCACCGGCCTGCTCGCAATGAGCGGCTTCGTGCTCGACGTCGGCTCCTGGTACCGCGCCCACCGGGCAGCACAGGCCACGGCCGACGCTGCCGCGCTGGCGGGGGCCCAGGCACTGCCGTACGATCGCTTCGAGGCGAAGTCCTTCGCGATCGAGTACGGGGACGAGAACGGCGGCGGCGTCGCGAGCGTCACCTTCAGCCAGGAGTTCGTGCCCGACGACACCGTCACCGTCAAGGTCGAGCGCGAGGCTCCGGGGCTCTTCGCCCGGATCTTCGGGATCGGCTCGGTCTCGGTCGGCGCGAAGGCCGTCGCGCGGGCGACCGCGCCGGGGGCCGCGCAGTACGTCGCGCCGGTCGTCATCAACATCAACCATTCGCTGCTACCGGGTGGGCTCGGCTGCGATCCGCTCGCCTGCGACCCAGTCTTCAACGAGCAGACCGAGCTCGAGCTGCTGAATCTCCACGAGTCCGGCGGAGGCGACGCGGCCGGCGCGTTCGGTCTGATCGACCTCAAGGGCGGCAACGGCAGCGTCGGCGCCGAGGAGCTCGCCGGCTGGATGCGGACGGGCTTCGACCAGAGCATGCCGCTCGGCATCTACAACTCGGTGCCGTCGGTGAAGTTCAACTCGAGCCACTTCCGGGACGCGCTGGCGGCCCGGCTGAACAGCGAGATCCTGATCCCGATCTACGACACGCTCGTGGAGAGCGGCTCGAACGCGGAGTACAACGTCATCGGCTGGATCGGCTTCATGCCCACCGGTTTCACAGGCGGAGGCAGCAACGGAAAGCTCCTCGGGCATTTCACGCGAGTCGTGTGGAAAGGCATCGCGGCCACCTCCGCAAGCCAGCCCGGATTCGGGGTCCGGACCATCTCCCTCGTCGGCTAGCGAAAGAGAGCGAGCGAAACCATGCCCTACAGAGTCCGAAACGTCTTCCTCGCCGTCGCGCTTGCCGTGCTCGCGGCGGTCCTCACCAGCTTCTACGTCGCCAACTACAAGCGCACCGTGCAGAACGGCGAGGAGAACGTCTCCGTCGTCGTCGCCAGCAATGAGATTCCGGCCGGCACCTCGGGGGCCGACGCGACCGCCCGTGGCCTCTTCGAGCTGCGCGAGGTGCCCAGGCGGAGCGTCGTCCCGGGAGCCGTCGCCGCTCCCGAAGACGTGCAGGAGAAGGTCGCGACGACCACGATCTACGCCGGCGAGCAGGTGACGGCGAGTCGCTTCCGCCCCGCCACGGAGGCCGGAGTCCAGGGCCAGCTGACCGGGAACATGCGCGCGATGCAGATCTCCGGCGATCCGAACCAGACGCTCGCCGGCACGCTTCGCACCGGTGACCGCGTCGACCTGGTCGCGTCCCTGAGGTACTCGGTGAAGGACATCGCCCCCGACGACGCCACGGCGGCGGACAAGGACCGCATCGCCAGCCGCGTCGTCCTCCGCGACCTGCTCGTGCTCAAGGCCCCGGGCGGCGCCAGCCTGACCGAGGAGGTCAGCCCCGCCGCCACGCAGGCCGTTCAGCTCGCCGTCACCGACAGCCAGGCTCAGAAGCTGTTCTTCGTCACGAAGAACGGCGACTGGACGCTCCAGCTCCGGCCGGTGACGGGTGCCGAGGACAGCCCGGAGTCCGTCGAGACGCTCGAGTCGGTGCTCGGGGACGGCCTCCGCGAGCCCCAGTTCCTCCAGCTCTACGGCGGTCGGAGGAGCGGACGATGAGCGAGCGTACGCGTATCTACCTGACCGGGTACTGCGACGGGCTGCCCGCGCTCCAGAACGCGCTCGAGCAGCACGAGGAGATCGAGGTCGTCGGCGCCTCCGGCCACCCCGCGGAGGCGGCCGCCGCCCTCACCGGCGGCCACCTCGCCGCCGTCCTCCACGCGACGGCCGGGGAGAGCCTCCCCGCCGACGAGCTGGCGACGATCCGGGAGCACACGCAGGCGCCCGTGATCCTGCTGACGACGCTCGAGTCCTCCCGCCTGCTCGACGACGCGTTGCAGACGGACGTCGCCGACGTCGTGCTCCTGCCTCAGCTGCCGGAGAACGTCGTCTTCGCGATCCGGAAGGCCGTGCACGGCCGGCCGGGAGCGCCGCGACTCTCTGTCAGCCGCGGCCGCATCGTGACGGTGTTCTCGCCGAAGGGCGGGACGGGCAAGACGGTCACGGCCACGAACGTCGCCGCCTCGCTCGCCAAGCAGCACGGCAAGCGGACGCTGCTGATCGACCTGGACCTCCAGTTCGGGGACGCCGCGATCATGCTCGGGCTGGAGCCGGAAAAGACGATCTACGACCTCGTCACGGCTCCCGGGGAGCTCGATCCCGAGAAGCTGGCGGGCTACACGACCCGCCACGAGTCGGGCCTCGAGATTCTCTCCGCGCCGCTACGGCCCGAGGACGCCGAGCTGGTGACCGAGAACAAGATCTCCCGCCTGCTCGAGGTCGCTCGGGAGTCGTTCGACGCGATCGTCGTGGACACGTCGCCCTTCTTCCACGGGCCGATGCTGGCCACGCTCGACCGGACCGACGCGCTGCTGCTGCTCTGCGCGCTGGACGTGCCGACGCTCAAGAACGTCCGGCTCGCGCTCCAGACGCTCGAGCTGCTCTCGTTCCCGCGCGACCGGACGCACATCGTCCTGAGAAGGACGAAGACGAAGGTCGGCATGAACCCGGGCGAGGTCGAGAGCGCGCTCGAGCGGAAGGTCGACTTCGAGGTGCCCAGCGACGGGGCAGTGCCGCTCTCGGTCAACCGCGGACGCCCGCTCGTCCTCGCCGAGCCGAAGGCCGAGTTCTCCCGCGTCGTCAAGGAGATCGCGAAGACCGTGTCGACTCCCGCTCGGGCGCAGAAGCCGAAGCGCCGCTTCCTCGCGCTCGGGAGGGCTTAGGGCATGGGCCTTCACGATCGCATCAAGACCGGCGCTCAGCCGGAGCGCGGGGACCGTCCGGTCGCCCTCGCGCCGGCACCGGCGCCCGAGCGGGACCCATACGCCGACCTGAAGACGCGCATCCACCACGAGTGCATCGCCAAGCTCGGGCCCGAGCTCTTCTCCACCGTGACGACGGAGGACCTGCACGACCGGGTCGTCCGCACGGTCACCGAGCAACTCATCCTCGACCGGACGCCGCTGACCCGCGAGGAACGCCAGCAGCTCGTCAGCGAGATCGCCGACGACATCCTCGGCTACGGGCCCCTCGAGCCGCTGCTGCGCGACGACTCGGTGACGGAGATCATGGTCAACGGGCCCGAGCGGGTGTACGTCGAGCGCCACGGCAAGATCGAGGCGGCGCCCGTGGCCTTCGTGGACAGCGCCCACCTGCTCCGGATCATCGACAAGATCGTCTCCCAGGTCGGGCGGCGGGTGGACGAGTCGTCCCCGATGGTGGACGCACGGCTTCCGGACGGCAGCCGTGTCAACGCCGTCATCCCGCCGCTCGCGCTCTCCGGGCCGACCCTGACGATCCGGAAATTCTCGCGCGACCCGTACACGATGGAGGACCTGATCGACCTGGGGACGCTGACCAGCAAGTCGGCCCAGTTCCTCTCCGCCTGCGTCAAGGGGAAGCTGAACGTCCTCATCTCCGGCGGTACGGGCACCGGCAAGACGACCACGCTCAACGCGATGTCGGCTTTCGTCCCGAACGACGAGCGCATCGTGACGATCGAGGACGCAGCCGAGCTCCAGCTCCAGCAGGAGCACGTGATCACGCTCGAGGCCCGGCCCGCGAACGCGGAGGGCCAGGGCGAGGTGCGCATCCGCGAGCTCGTCCGGAACGCGCTGCGCATGCGTCCCGACCGGATCATCGTCGGCGAGGTTCGCGGCGCGGAGACGCTCGACATGCTCCAGGCGATGAACACGGGCCACGAGGGCTCGCTGACGACCATCCACGCCAACTCGCCCCGCGACGCGCTCTCCCGCCTGGAGACGCTCGTCCTGACGGCGGGCGTCGAGCTGCCCCACCGGGCGATTCGCGAGCAGATCGCGAGCGCGTTCGAGCTGCTCGTCCAGATCTCGCGCCTCGTCGACGGCTCACGCCGCATCACGCACATCACCGAGGTGCTCGGGATGGAGTCCGACGTCGTCACGCTCCAGGATGTCTTCCTCGCGAGCCCGCCCGACGAGGAGACCGGCGGCACCGGCCGGCTCCTGACTCCCCTGGCCTGCACCGGCCTCAAGCCGCGCTTCCTCGAGAAGCTCGCGGCGAACGGGGCGATCCTCCCGCCGGACTTCTTCCGGCAGGAGCGGGAGATCCGCCCGGCGTTCGCGGCCGGGGGCTGGCAGTGAGGCGCGCTCTCCTGCTCGTCGCGGGGCTGCTCGTGTGGGCGGCCCCGGCTCATGCGGAGCTCAGCCGCCTCGACACGTCGGGCTATCCGGAGCTGCACGTGACGCTCGTCACCGAGCGGCCGACCACGAAGGCGCCGCCGCTCTTCGAGAACGGCTCGCCCGTCGCCGTCGACGCGCGGAACCTGGCGCGGGAGAAGAGCGTCGTCTTGGCCGTCGACCGCTCCCTGTCGATGAAGGGGGAGTCCCTCCAGCACGCGATCGCGGCCGCGCGCGCATTCGTCGCCGCCAAGCCCCGCGGCGACCGGCTCGCCGTGATCGGCTTCGGCTCGCAGGCGGTGCTGCTCTCCCCCTTCTCGTCCGCCACGATCGACGCGGACATCGCCTTGAGGACGCTTGGCGTCGACGCCGTGCAGGGAACGGCGCTCAACGACGCGGTGCGGCTTGCAGCCCTCCGGCTCGCGAGGGAGCCGGAGGGCGCACGCGTCCTAGTGGTCGTGACCGACGGCAACGACGTCTCGAGCGCGGCCGGCGAAGCCGAGGCGATCGCCGCAGCCCGTGAGGCCGGCGTGACCGTCTACGCGATCGGGATCGAAGGGCCTCAGTTCTCGCCGGACGCCCTGCGGCGCCTCGCGACCGAGACGGGCGGCACCTACCACGCGGCCGCCGGGGCCGCCGCGCTCTCGGACGCCTACGCGGGGGTCGCGAACGACCTGCGGCGCACCTGGCGCCTCAGCTGGCTGACGACCGCCCGGCCGGGCGAGCGGCTCGAGCTGAAGGCCGGCAGCTTCTCGCTCGCCGCCGAGCTCCCCGGCCGCTCGGAGAAGAGCCCGGCCCCGATCGGGCCGGAGCAGGCCTACACGAGCCCCGGCGGCGCGCTCGTGATCGGCCTCGCCGTCGGCTTCCTCGTCCTGATGGCGTTCGCGGCCGCCGCCGGCGCCCGGCGCGGCTCCTGGCTCCGCCGGAGGCTCGCGCCCCACCTGGAGCACCGGCCGGCTGCCGGCGCGCGCAATCGCAAGGACCGCCTCTCCGCGGGGAGCCCGCTGCTCAGGCTGACCGAGCGGGCGCTCGGCGAGCTCCGGCTCTGGCGGAAGGTGAACCGCATCCTGGAGCGGGCTGACATGCCGCTGCGCACGGCCGAGTTCTTCTGGATCTGCTTCGGCGCCGGACTCCTGCTCGCCTTCTTGACCGCCGTCGCCGGCCAGCCGACGGTGTTCTCCCTCGGCGGCTTCGCGCTCGGCGGAGCGCTCCCGCTCGGCTTCGTGACCTTCCGGGCGCGCCGGCGGCTTCGGGCCTTCGACAACCAGCTGCCGGATCTCCTGCTGACGCTCGCCGCCTCCATGAAGGCCGGCCACAGCTTCAAGCAGGGGATCCAGACCGTCGTCGACGAGGGGCTGCCGCCCGCGAGCGAGGAGCTGCGCCGCGTGCTCGCCGAGGTCAGCCTCGGCCGCCCGCTGGAGGAGGCCCTCCGCGAGATGTCCAACCGCGTCGGCTCGGACAACGTCGAGTTCGTCGTCACGGCCGTCACCATCCAGGGACAGGTGGGCGGCAGCCTCGCCGGCCTGTTCGACATGGTCGCCGAGGCCGTTCGCCAGCGCCAGCAGTTCGCCCGCAAGATCCGCGGGCTGACCGCGATGGGCCGCGCCTCCGCGTACGTCCTCGCCGGCATCCCCTTCTTCCTGGCCGCCGTGCTCACGCTGCTGAACACCGAGTACATGGCCCCGCTCTGGCACACGAGCGCGGGCCACACGATCATCGTCGTCGGTCTGACGATGATGGCGATCGGTTCCGTGCTCCTCAGGCGAATCGTTTCCTTCAAGGGGTGATGCCGATGTCCGCGCTCCTGCTCATGGCCCTGCTCGCCCTCGCCGCCGCCGCGTTCCTGGTCGGCGAGCTGGTGACGCACCCGGCCCAGCAGCGCCGGCGGTCGATGCGGCGCGCGGCCAGGTACGGTCGCGTCCGGCTCGCCTCGCGTCCGGAGGCCGAGACCTTCCGCGAGCGGGTGGTCGATCCGCTCAAGGCGCGGCTGGCCGCGTGGGCGCTCCGGCTCAATCCGCGGATGACCGTCGCCTCGGTGACCGAGAAGCTCTTGGCCGCCGGGCTCTCCCGGACAGTGACGCCCACCGGCTTCCTGGCGCTGAAGAGTGCGCTCGCGATCTGCGGGCTCGGCTTCGGCGTCCTCGCAGCAGTCGGCGCGTTCGGCGTCCTCGGTGCCGCGTTCGTCGCCGCGATCGCCGCGCTCGTCGGCTACTGGCTTCCCGACTTCGCGGTCAACTCGCGCGCCCGGAAGCGGCGCGAGCAGGTTCGCGCCGAGCTTCCGGACGCGCTCGACCTGCTGGCGGTCTCGGTCGAGGCGGGCCTGGGCTTCGACGGCGCGATCGGCAAGCTGACCGACCACATGCGCGGCCCGCTGATCGACGAGTTCGGCCTCGCCCTCTCGGAGATGCGGGTCGGCGAGAGCCGGGCCGACGCCCTGCGCGGGATGACGGAGCGGGTGCCGGCGCCCGAGCTCGAGGCGTTCGTCCGGGCCGTGATCCAGGCCGACCAGCTCGGCATGTCGCTCGGGCGGATCCTGCGCGTGCAGGCGGCCGACGCGAGACTGCGGCGGCAGGCCGCCGCAGAGGAGCGGGCGATGAAGGCTCCGATCAAGATGCTCTTCCCGACCGCGCTGTTCATCTTCCCGGCCATGTTCCTCGTCATCCTCGGGCCGGCGCTGATCAACATCTCGAAGGCCCTCTGATGCCGGGCGAGACCGAAACCGGGTTCGGCACCGGCCTGCGGGCCAAGATGAACGCGAAGCACGAGCCCGAGGCGACGGCGCCTGAGCCGGCCGCCGAGGCACCCGCCACGCCCGAGCCGGCCGAGCTCGACTCCGTGCGGGCCGAGCTGCACGCGTCGCTCGTCCGCGAGCAGGAGCTCCGGAACGCGCTCGCGGAGCAGCTGGAGGCCCATGAGCGGGGGCTCGACGCGGACCGCGACGTGGCCTTCCGATCGTCGCAGCTCGACGACCGCGAGTCGAAGCTGACCGCCGCCAAGGCCGACGTCGAGGAGCGGGAGCGCCGGCTCTCCGAGCGGGCCTCGTCCCTCGAGAGCGAGCGGACGCGCTTGGTCGAGCTCAAGTCGCAGGTCGAGGGGGCCCAGGCGTACGTGGCCGAGCGCGAGGCTGCGCTCTCGGGCAGGGACGAGGAGCTGAAGGCGGCCGAGCGCGAGCGCCGGCGGGCCGCCGACGAGCTGGGCAAGCGGATGTCGGAGGTGGCGGATCGCGAGCGCAAGCTCACCCGCGCCGAAGCGCAGGTCGCCGAGCGCGACCGGGAGTCGAAGACGCGCGGCGAAGCAAGGGAGAAGGCGCTGCGGGAACGCGAGGCAGGCCAGAAGGCCCGCGAAACGACGATCGCCGAGCGTGAGCGCCAGCTGCTCGCTCGGGAGCGCGCGCTCGCCGATCGAGAGACGATCCTCCTCCGGCAGCAGGAGCTGCTCGGCCAGCAGGCGGAGAAGCTGAACGACGGGCCGAATCCCGCGGAGCTTGCGGGCCGGGAGGCTGAGCTGACCGCGCGCGAGGCGGAGCTGAACCGGCGCGAGGCGGCGCTGACCCGCGCGGAGAGCAGCGAGGAGAAGACGCTCGACTTCGAGGCCGTCGGCGCGCGGCTGGCAAAGCGGGAGCGGGCGGTCGTCGATCGGGAGGCCGAGCTCCAGGGCGTCGAGAGCCTCGTCGAGGGCCGGACGAAGCGCCTCGAGCAGCGCGAGCAGCGGATCGGCGAGCTCGAGCGGACGCTCCAGGAGCAGCTGCGCGAGATCGACCTCCGCGAAGCCGACGTCGTTCTCCGCGATGCGCGCGGAGAGGCGGACCTCGAGCTGCGCGAGCAGAAGATCGAGGCCCGCGAGCGCGAGCTCGCCGAGCTGGAGGAACGGCTCGGCCGCAAGGAGAGCCAGGTCGCCGCGTACGTCTCCCAGGTGCAGGCGGGGCTCTAAGGGCGCTCCGCTAGGTTTCGGCCAGTGAGGCCGAACTCCATCGAGGCCGAGGGCCTGGTCAAGCAGTTCCGCAAGGGCCCGCGCGCCGTCGACGGGATCGACCTGCACGTCTCCCCGGGCGAGATCTACGGCTTCCTCGGCCCGAACGGCGCGGGCAAGTCGACGACGGTGCACATGCTGACGACGCTGCTCCCGCCCACCGCGGGCGCCGCGCGCGTCGGCGGCTACGACATCGTCAGGGAGGGCCCGCACGTGCGGGCGACGATCGGCGCCGCCCTCCAGGAGGCCGCGCTCGACCCGCTGCTGACCGGCCGCGACCACCTGAAGCTCCAGATGGCGCTGCACGGGATCCCCCGGCGCGAGCGGCCCGACCGGGCGGACGAGCTGCTCGCGCGCGTCGGCCTGATGGGGGCAGCCGACCGCAAGGTCGGCGGCTACTCCGGCGGCATGAAGCGCCGCCTGGACCTCGCGCTCGCGCTCGTGCACCGGCCGCGAATCCTCTTCCTCGACGAGCCGACCACCGGCCTCGACGTGCAGAGCCGCGCCGCGCTGTGGGAGGAGGTCGGGCGGCTGTCGAGCGACGGCGTGACCGTGTTCCTCACCACCCAGTACCTCGAGGAGGCGGACGTCCTCGCCGACCGGGTCGGGATCATCGACCACGGCCGGATCGTCGCGGAGGGGACTCCGGCGGCGCTCAAGGAGGAGATCGGCCGCCCCACGGTCGAGGTCGTCCCGGCCGATCCCGAGCAGCGGGCGGCCGTCGCCGACGTGCTCGCCCGCTTCGGCGAGCCGTCCCAGGCCTCCCCGGACGGCGTCGCCGTGCGGATCGAGGGCGAGGCCGAGCTCGCTCCGATCGTGCGCGCGCTCGACGCCGAGGAGCTGCACGTCGAGCAGCTCCAGCTGCACGCGCCGACGCTCGACGACGTCTTCCTCGCCAAGACCGGGCGCTCGCTCGAAGGCGCGGAGGAGCCCGAGGCAGTCGCCGCGGAGTGAGCGTAGGCTTGACGGAGCTCACCAAGGAGCGGAGGCGCCGGCTTCGCCGGCGCCGAGAGCGGGAATGAGCGGCACGCTCGCGATCCAGGTCGGCTCGATCGCCCGCCGCCAGATCGTCCGGACGCTGCGCCAACCCGCGGCCGTCTTCTTCCCGATCGCCTTTCCGCTGGCGCTGATGGCCGTCAACGCGGGCGGGCTCACGCCGGCGACCCGGTTGCCGGGCTTCCCCACCGACTCCTTCTACGCGTTCGCGCTCGCGGTGCCGTTCATCCAGGGCTCGCTCTTCGCGACGATGAACGCGGGCACCGACCTCGCCCGCGACATCCAGGACGGCTTCTTCAACCGGCTCCAGCTCACCCCCCTCCGCAGCTCCGCGCTGCTGCTCGGCCTGCTCGGCGGCGTCGTCACGATGGGCCTCGCCCAGGCCCTGATCTACCTCGGCGTCGGGCTGGCGATCGGGGTCGAGTTCCACGCCGGCTTCCTGGGCGTGCTCGTCCTGCTCGCGCTGGCGACGCTGATCCTGCTCGGCTTCGGCGCCATCGGCGCGACGATGGCGCTGCGCACGGGCTCCGGGGAGGCCGTCCAGGGGCTCTTTCCGGCCTTCTTCGTCTTCCTGTTCATCTCCTCGATGAACATGCCGCGCGACCTGATCCCGATCGACTGGTTCCGGATCGCCGCGACCGTGAACCCGATCTCGTACCTGCTGGAGGGCGTCCGCAGCCTGATCATCACCGGCTGGGACGGCCAGGCGCTCGCGCTCGGCTTCGGCATCGCGACTCTGGTCGCAGTCGCCGCGCTCGCCGCGGCGACGCTGTCCCTCCGCACGAGGATGGAGCGGACATGAGCCGTAGGCTCGACGGAGGCTCACACCGGCGTAGGCTCGACGGAGCCGGC
>JBBDQR010000183.1:0-899 GCA_040905885.1 Gaiellaceae bacterium
AGTACGTGCACCACGAGGTGGGGCCCTCGCAGCACGAGATCGACATGCGCTTCGCGGACGCGCTCTCGATGGCGGACCACACGCTCACGTACCGACTCATCGTCAAGGAGATCGCGAAGAAGGCCGGCTTCCACGCGACGTTCATGCCGAAGCCGATCTTCGGCGAGAACGGCTCGGGGATGCACACGCACCAGTCGCTCTTCAGCGACGGCCGCAACGCGTTCTTCGACGCGGACGACCCGTGGCACCTGTCCGACACGGCCAGGGCGTTCATCGCCGGCCAGCTCCACCACGCGCGGGAGCTCTCCGCCGTGTTCGCCCAGTGGGTGAACTCGTACAAGCGGCTCGTGCCCGGCTACGAGGCGCCGGTCTACGTCGCCTGGTCGCAGCGGAACCGCTCGGCGCTGATCCGGATCCCGCTGTACAAGCCGGGCTCCGAGCAGGCGACCCGGGCCGAGATCCGCTGCCCGGATCCGGCCTGCAACCCATATCTCACGTTCGCCGTCCTGCTCCACGCGGGGCTCGAGGGGATCGAGCGGGGCTACGAGCTTCCCGAGCCGATGGAGACCAACCTCTACCACCTGACCGCGGAGCAGCGCCGGGAGCGCGGGATCGTCTCCCTGCCGGAGACGCTCGGCGAGGCGATCGACGAGTTGGCGGAGTCGGAGCTCGTCCGCAAGGCGCTCGGCCCGCACATCTTCGACACGTACGTGAAGCTGAAGCGGAAGGAGTGGGACGAGTACCGCGTCCAGCTCACGCAGTGGGAGATGGATCGGTACCTCAAGGTGCTCTAGGATGGGAGCGTCAGCGGCCTGGGCCTGCGGATCCGGGCTGCTTCTGACGGCCGACCCGGGCTGCTGCTAAGGCAGCCCGCGGTCGTTTGCCGTGGGGGGGGGGGG
>JBBDQR010000183.1:909-14682 GCA_040905885.1 Gaiellaceae bacterium
CCACGGGGAGGCAGTTCTCGTTGGGCCAGCTCGCTGCTCGCCTCTCGGCCGGCGAAGCCGGCCTTCGGCGACGGGCCCCTTCCTTCGTGCCAACGCCGAGAACCTCTCGCCGGCGCTGGGCGGGCCGGCGCCGGCGGACGGCTGTGTCACAGAGTCGAATCGCCTCGCGACTCACGGAAGCTTCGCTTCCGCTCGTCCGGAGGCCTCGAAAACCCTTAGAGGAAGCTGACGATCTTCTCGCGGTCGACCCGCAGGCCGATCACGCCGCTCGCGCCGTCGATCAGGTCGATCGCGTCCCTGGGGACGAGCCGGCGCCGGCGGGCGAAGAAGCCGGAGCGCACTGCGAGCGCGTCGGGCTCCTCGGGATGGGTGCCGTACATGGGGCACTCGACCCGCCCGACGACGCGACCGCGCCGGTCGGCGACGAGGTAGCCGGCCGTGCGTCGGAGGTCGTATGCGAGGGCGCTCATCGGACGGTGACGCTATTCCCGCCGTGCTAGGAAAATCCCCCTCCCGCAGTAAGGAGTTTGTTAATCCTCCAGCCCGAGCCGGACGGTGGCCGGGGCTAGCGCTTGCCGCTGCAGCAGGGGCACGGGCACGCGTCGCACCCGCAGCCGCAGCACGAGACGACGGGAAGCGGCTTCGTCATGCGGCGAGGATACCCCGCCGCGGCCGGACTACTAGTCACCGGACTTGCCGATGATGTCGGCGGCGTGGAAGCGCATGTAGCCGCACGTGCCGCAGCAAACCCCGATCACGTCGACGCGGGGGTCGTGCGTGGCGGCGAACGAGAGGAAGCTGATCGGCTTCCCGTCGTTCGCCAGGAACCACTCCGTTCCGCCGCAGACCGAGCACTCGCCGCCGCGGACGTGCTCGTCGACGAATTGCCTGAGCGCGGCGTCCACGCCGAGGAGTGTACGTAGGCCGCCCTACAATCGAGCCGGTGGACACGAGCGAGCGTCACCTGCGTCTCCTGACCGAGACGATCGAGGCGGTCAACTCGACGCTCGACCTCCAGGAGGTGCTCGAGCTCGTTGCCGCCAAGGTCGCCGAGGCGCTCGGCGCCGACGCCTGCTTCGTCTACCTCTACGACGACCGCGCCGACGAGCTCGTCCTCCGCGCCACCCACGGCACGCGCGTGGAGGAGATGACCCGCGTCCCCAAGCTGCGGCCCGGCGAGGGGATCACCGGCGTCGCCGCCGCCGACCGCGCGCCGGTGATGCTGCCGGCGCAGGCGCACCTCGACCCCCGCTTCAAGGCGTTCGCCAACCTGCCGGAGGACGAGTACGAGTCGATCCTCGCCGTCCCGATCCTCGCGCGCGAGAAGC
Organism: Gaiellaceae bacterium; assembly: GCA_040905885.1. GTDB lineage: Bacteria > Actinomycetota > Thermoleophilia > Gaiellales > Gaiellaceae > JACVRU01. Next base: position 2,238 of record JBBDQR010000183.1, read on the forward strand.
TCGAGGGCGCGCTCAACGTCCGCACGCGCGAGCCGCGGGAGTTCACGGCCGCCGAGATGGAGCTCCTGCTGGCGATCGCCGCCCAGGTCGGCCAGACGATCGAGCACGCGCGGCTCTACGAGGCGGCCCAGCGGCGCGTCGTCGAGCTGGAGGCCCTGGCGCGGATCTCGGAGGCGGTCTCCGACTCGCTCTACCTGGAGGAGTCGCTCGAGGCGATCGTCAAGACGACGATGGAGGCGCTTCACGCGACCGGGGCGGCGCTCGTGCTCGAGGACGGGAAGATCGCCTGGCCGGAGGGGCGCGCCGGCGCGCACGCCGTCCGCACCCCGCTGCGCTGGAAGGGCCGCCAGATCGGCGAGCTCGTCTGCGACCGGGACGAGCCGTTCTCCGAGGACGACCGGGCGCTGCTCGCCTCGATCGCGCACCACGCGGCCGTCGCGCTCGAGCACGGGCGCGCAGTCATGCGCGGCGTGCTCGCCCAGGAGATCCACCACCGCGTCAAGAACAACCTGCAGACGGTCGCCTCGCTGCTGAGGCTCCAGGCGCGCGGCCAGGCGGACGTCGACCCACGGAAGGCGCTCGAGGACTCCGTCCACCGGATCCTCGCGATCGCAGCAGTCCACGAGGTGCTGACCGAGCGCCGCGACGACGACGTCGACCTCGCCGATCTGCTCGAAAGGCTGCGCGGGATGCTCGTTCAGGGCCTCGGCGCCGACAAGCGCGTCGAGTCCGCGCTCCAGCCCGTCTCGCTCGCCGGCAACCGCGCCACCGCGCTGGCCCTCGTCTTCAGCGAGCTGTTCCAGAACGCGCTCGAGCACGGCGGGAGCTCGGTGCGGATCGAGCTCGGCCAGCGGAACGGAGACGTCGTGCTCGCGATCGCCGACGACGGCGGCGGGCTCGGCGGCGAGGAGACCGGCACCGGGCTGTCGATCGTGCGCGCGCTCGTGCGCGACGAACTGCGAGGCACCCTCGACCTCGTCAGCGACGGCGGCCTGCGCGCCGAGGTCGTGTTCCCGGCGTGAGGCGGCGCGAGGTCCTCGTCTTCGTCCGCCGGGGCGCCGAGCTGCTTGTGCTACTCCGCTCGCCCGAGGGGGGCGGCTACTGGCACTCGGTCGCCGGCGGCGTCGAGCCGGATGAGAGCGACCGCGACGCGGCGAGACGTGAGCTGCGGGAGGAAACCGGCTTCGAAGGAGAGTTGGTCGAGCCGGTCGGCGCCTACGTCTACGAGCCGTATGGTGTCGCCTGCTCCTGCTTCGTCATCGACGTTCCCGAAGCCTGGGAGCCGGTGCTCGACCACGAGCACGCCGAGTACCGCTGGTGCTCGCGCGAAGACGCCGACCGCTTGCTGCGCTGGCCGGAGCCGCGCGGGCTGCTGGCGGCCGTGTGCCCGGCCTGACGGGCGGCGTTGCGCAGGGCGGCAGGTCGGGCGAGACTGTTCCGATGGACGTGCCCGAGACGCGGTACGCGAGGAGCGGCGACGTCAGCATCGCTTATGCGGTCGCGGGCGAGGGGCCCTTCGATCTCGTCTACGTCGCCGGCTGGGTCGTCTCGAGCCTCGAGCATGCATGGGACGGCCCGTTCGGCGAGCTGTTCCGCTCCCTGGCCTCCTTCTCACGGCTGATCGTCTTCGACAAGCGGGGAACGGGCCTGTCCGATCGGGTCGCCGGCGTCCCGGACCTCGAGACGAGGATGGACGACGTGCGGGCCGTGATGGACGCAGCGGGGTCACGGCGCGCAGCGCTGATGGGCGTGTCCGAGGGTGGTCCGATGACGATCCTGTTCGCCGCGACGTATCCCGAGCGCACGGCGGCCGCGATCCTCTACGGCGCGGGAGCTTCGTACACAGCCGCGGAGGACTACCCGTGGTCGCCTCCCCGGGAGCAGGCGCTGCTCAGGGTGCCCGAGCTCGAACAACGCTGGGGGACGAGGGAGGAGCTGGACAGCCTCCTCCACGAGCTGGCGCCGAGCGCGGTGGGCGACGAGAAGACGGAGGAGTGGTGGAGGCGCCTGCTCCGCACGAGCATCAGCCCCGCGGCCGCCGCGAGCCTGCATCGGATGAACGTCGACATCGACGTCCGCCACGTCTTGCCGAGCATCCGTGTGCCGACGCTCGTGCTGCACCGTCGCGGCGATGCGGTGAGGAATCTGGAAGAGGGGCGGTATGTGGCGGCCCGCGTCCCAGGCGCGGAGCTCGTCGAGCTCGAGGGCGACGACCACGCGCCGTTCGTCGAGCCGCAGCAGATCGTCACGGAGGTGAAGAGGTTCCTGGGCCGGATCTGGGAGCGCGGCGAATGGGACCTCGTCGAGACCGAGCGCGTGCTCGCCACGGTCCTGTTCACCGACATCGTCGGCTCGACGGCGAAGACCGCGGAGCTCGGCGATCGGAGGTGGCGCGACCTGCTCCACGAGCATCACGCGTTCATCCGCCGGCACCTCGTGCGCTACCGGGGCCGAGAACTCGACACAGCGGGCGACGGATTCTTCGCGAGCTTCGACGGGCCGGCGCGGGCGATCCGATGCGCGTGCGCGATCGCGGAGGGCGTGACCCAGCTCGGAATCGAGGTCCGGGCCGGCCTCCACACCGGCGAGTGCGAGGTGGTGGACGGGAAGGTCGGGGGCATCGCGGTCCACATCGGCGCCCGCGTGACAGCCGAGGCCGGCCCGGGCGAGGTCCTCGTCTCCAGCACGGTGAGGGACCTCGTCGCCGGCTCTGGGATCGAATTCGAGGAGCGAGGGTCCGCGCAGCTCAAGGGCGTGCCGGGCGAGTGGCACCTGTACGCGGTACGGCCGGAGACTGTCGGCGAGTAGAAGCGCCTAGCCGGGCGGCTGCCAGAGCTCGAAGCGGTTTCCGTCGGGGTCGACGGCCCAGCCGAAGCGGCCGTTCTCGGTCTCCTCGACCGCTCGTCGACCTCCACGCCGTCCGCGTGCAGCTGTGCGAGCACTGCGTCGAGGTCGCGGACGCGGTAGTTGACCATCGCCTGCTGCCCGGTCGGCCAGTAGTCCGTGTCGGCCGGGAATGGCGACCAGACGGTCACATCGCCCGCCTCCGCGCTGAGGACCGAGTCGCCCCACTCCTCCACGTCGAGCCCCAGGTGCTCGGCGTACCACGCCGCCAGCCGGGCCGGGTCGGTCGACCGGAAGAAGACGCCCCCGATTCCCTGCGCCCTAGACTCGTCCACATGCGCATTCTGATCGCCGAGGACGAGACGATCATCCGGCTCGACCTGCGGGCGCTGCTCGAGGGCGCGGGCTACGAGGTCTGCGCGGAGGCGCGCGACGGGGCCGAGGCCGTCGAGCTCGCGCGCAGCGAGCAGCCCGACCTGGCGATCCTCGACGTGAAGATGCCGCGGCTGGACGGGATCGAGGCGGCCCGGCGGATCCTCGACGAGCGGCCGATCCCGATCGTGATGCTGACCGCCTACGGCCAGCAGGAGCTCGTCAGCCGGGCGGTGGAAGCCGGTGTGTTCGGCTACCTCGTCAAGCCGTTCCGCGAGACCGACCTGCTGCCCGCGATCGCCACCGCGCGGGCGCGGCACGAGGAGCTCGCCGCCCTGCGCGAGGAGACGGAGTCGCTGGGGGAGGCGCTGGCGGCGCGCAAGGCGATCGAGCGTGCGAAGGGCCTGCTGATGGAGAAGGAGGGCCTCAGCGAGGAGGAGGCGTTCGCGCGTTTGCGCAAGGCGAGCCAGGTCTCCGGCCGCCCGCTGAAGGTGGTCGCGGAGGCCGTGGTGGCGACCTTCACGGCCGGCGGCGGAAGAAGCCGCGGGCGCGCATCGTCATGACCACGACGTCGTCCTGGTTCATCACCTCGGACTCGGTGATCACCGTGCCGCGGTCGCCGCGACGCTCGGACGGATAGGTCTCGACGACGCGGACCCGGGCGGTGAGGGCGTCGCCCGGCCGGACGGGTGCCGTCCAGCGCAGCTCCTCGACGCCGGGCGAGCCCATGCTCGCGCTCTCGTTCAGGATCCCCTCGACGAACAGGCGCATGAACATCGCCGCCGTGTGCCAGCCGCTGGCCGCCAGGCCGCCGAACGGCCCGCCCTCGGCCGCGTCCTCGTCGACGTGGAAGGGCTGCGGGTCGAAGCGGCGCGCGAACTCGAGGATCTCCTCCCGCGTCACCTCGTACGGGCCTAGCGAGACCACCTCGCCGGGCTCGAAGTCCTCCCAGTAGCGCATCAGCGGTCCAGCGCCCAGTGGAGGGCGACGAGGGAGTAGCCGTCGCTGACGGAGCCGTCGCGCAGCATCTCGCGGACGGAGTCCTCGGGGAGCCACTCGACCCGCTCGGCCTCGTCCTGGTCCGAGGGCGCACCGATGTGGTCGGCCCCGTCGGAGACGAAGACGTGGAAGGTCTGCTCGACGAGGCCGGGCATCGGGTGGAACGCGCCGAGGCGGCGCAGGTCGCGAGGACGCCAGCCGGTCTCCTCGACCGCCTCGCGCGTTGCCGCCTCCTCGGGCGACTCACCCGGGTCGGCGCGGCCCGCAGGCACCTCCCAGCCCCAGGTGTCGGTGGCCAGGCGATGCCGGTGGAGCAGGAGGACTTCGCCGTCGCGGCGGATGACGGTGGCGGCGGCGGGGCGGGGGATGCGGACGACATGGTGCTCGTACCGCTCGCCGCTCGGCAGCTCGACGTCGACGAGCGTCAGCCGCACCCAGTCGCTGTCGTAGAGCGTCCGCTCGCCGTGCACGGTCCACCGCATCGCTGCGACTCTACGCGCCGTGGACAACGTCGAGCGCACGCGCGAGGCCTTCGAGGCGTTCCTCCGCCGCGACGGCATCGTCGTCGGCCGGCTGATCGGCGACGACACCGTCTGGCGCGTGCCGGGGAGGAGCCTGATGGCCGGGGAGTACCGCGGCCGCGAGGAGATCTTCGAGTTCCTGCGGCAGACGGCCTGGCTGACCGGTGGGACCTACCGCGCCGACCTGCGCTGGGTCCTGGGCGGGGACGACGTCGTCGCCGCCCTCTACCGCGCCACCGGCCGGCGCGAGGGCCGCGAGCTCGACATCGACCAGCTGCTCGTCTTCCGCTACCGCGGCGGGGTCTGGGCGGAGGTGCTCGCCGTGCCCGTCGACCTGGAGGCCTTCGAGGCGTTCTGGTCGTAGAGCGCCTCCCAGCGCCCGATCAGGCGGTGGAGCTCGTCGCGCGCACGGCGGTGCGCGGCGATCGTGTCCACGTCCTGCCAGTCGTCCGCGAGGCGCCGCTCGAGCTCCGCGACCTCGGCCTCGCAGCCCGCGATCTCCGCCTCCACGCGCTCCAGCTCGCTCGGCCGGGCGCGCTTCGGCTTCGGGCGGGACGGCTTCGGCTTCTCCGCGACCGGCTCAGGCGAGGGCGGCGTGGCGCGTTCGTCCCGGATGCGCACGTAGTCGGCCCAGCCGCCGTCGTAGGAGCGGATCGTCCCGTCCTCGATCGCCAGGGTCCGCTCCGCGACCGCATCCACGAGCGCGCGGTCGTGGGAGACGAGCAGCACCGTGCCGGGGAAGGCCTCCAGCGCCGCCTCGAGCGCCTCCCGGCTCTCGAGGTCGAGGTGGTTCGTCGGCTCGTCGAGGACGAGGAAGTTCGCGCCCGAGGCGACCACGACCGCGAGCGCCAGCCGGCGGCGCTCGCCTCCGGAGAGCACCGTGACCTGCTTCTCGTGGGCGTCCCAGCCCGAGAAGAGGAAGCGGCCGAGCAGCGACTGCGCCTGCGGCCGCTGGAGCCCGGTCATCGTCTGCACGCACTGAAGCACCGATCCCCGCTCGTCCAGTTCGAGCTCCTGCTGCGAGAAGTACGCCGGCTCGACGCCGTAGCCGAGGCGGGCCGAGCCCTCGCGCGGCTCGCGCCGCCCCAGCAGCGTCTCCAGCAGCGTCGTTTTCCCCGAGCCGTTCGGCCCGACGAGCGCGACGTGCTCCCCCCGCTCGATCGCGAACGAGACGCCGTCGAGCAGCCGCTTGTCGCCGGCGGAGATCGCCAGGTCCTCCGTCTCGATCACCGTGCGGCCGCTCCGCGCCGGCTTGAGGAACTCGAAGCCGAGCGACCGGCTGCGTCGCCGCAGCAGCGCCACCTCACCGGTCGCCTGCGAGCGCTCCTTCGCCAGCCGCCCGATCTGGGTCAGCTTCGCCTGCGCCTGCCTCGCCTTCTCCTTCTTGGCGCGGAAGCGCTCGACGAAGCGCTCCAGCCGCGCGATGTCGACGGCGATCCGGTCGGCCGTCTTCTGCGCGTGCTCGGCGCGCTGGGCCTTCTCGAGCCGCCAGGCGTGCCAGGGGCCGGGGAAGAACGTCGCCCGGCCCGCGACGAGCTCGAGGGTCGCGTTCGTGACCGACTCGAGGAACCAGCGGTCGTGCGCGACGAGGACGATGCCGGCGTCGAGCGAGGCGAGCTCGCGCTCGAGCCACTCGAGGCTGGCGACGTCGAGGTGGTTCGTCGGCTCGTCGAGCAGCAGCAGGTCGGGATCGCCGCCGAGGGCGCGCGCGAGCGAGGCGCGCGTCAGCTCCCCGCCGGAGAAGGTCGTCAGCCGCCGGTCGAGATCCTGCTCGCGGAAGCCGAGCCCGCGGATCACCGCGGCCGTTCGCTCGCGCCACGCGTAGCCGCCGGCGTGCTCGAGCCGGGCCTGCGCGTCGGCGTAGCGGCGCAGCGTCGCGACGGAGTGGTCGCCGTCGGCCATCGCCTGCTCGAGCCGGCGCAGCTCCTCCTCGGTGGCGACGAGCTCGCGGGCGCCGCCGAGCACGTACTCGCGCAGGGAGAGCTCGCGGTCGAGCGGCGGCCGCTGGTCGTGCAGCGCGACGCGCGTCCCCTTCTGGAAGGCCAGCTCGCCGCCGTGCACCTCCGTCTCCCCGGCGAGCATCCGGAGCAGCGTCGTCTTGCCGGAGCCGTTCGGCCCGGAGAGCGCGACCCGGTCGCGGCGCTCGACCTTGAACGAGACGCCGTCGAACAGGAGGTCGCCCGAGATCTCCTTGCGTAGATTGGTGCCGATGACGACTGCCACGGCAACACTGTATGCGGCGACGGGCGCGTCGCTGGTGCGCATTTCGGACGGCGACGTGGAGGAGCTCGGCGGCCCCGCGCGCTGCGTCGCGGTGGGCCCCGACGGCGAGGTTCACTGGCGGGGCCCGGCGGGCGCCGACGTGTTCTCGGTCGCCGTCGGGCCGGACGGCGCGGTCTGGGCGGGGACGGAGCCGAGCGCGCTCTTCGTCTCGCGGGACGGCGGCGAGAGCTGGGAGGAGCTGACCGCGCTGCAGGAGATCCCGTCGAAGCCGCGCTGGAGCTTTCCGCCGCGGCCCTGGACGTCGCACGTCCGCTGGATCGCGCCCAGCCCTCACGATCCCGAGCTCCTGCTCGTCGGCATCGAGCTCGGGGGCGTCATGCGCACGACGGACGCGGGCGCGAGCTTCTCCGACCACCGGCCGGGCGCGCAGCTCGACTGCCACTGCCTCGCCTGGCACCCGACCGCCGAGGGCCGCGCCTACGAGACGGCCGGCGGAGGCGCCGCGTGGAGTGCCGACGGCGGCGAGAGCTGGGAGCCCGCTGACGAGGGCCGCGACCGCAACTACTGCTGGGCGCTCGCGGTCGATGCCGCCGATCCCGACCGCTGGTGGTGCTCGGCGAGCACGGGCCCGATGGCGGCCCACGGAGGCCGGGACGCGCAGGCCCGGATCTACAGCTGGGAGGACGGGCGCTGGACGGCGCTCACGGACGTGCTCACCGCGATGCCCTACGCGCTGCTCGCCCGCGACGGCGTGCTCTACGCCGGCTTCGCGGACGGCCTGCTGCGGGCGAGCGAGGACTGCGGGGAGAGTTGGGAGGACTTCGCCTTTCTGCCGGCGATCCTCGCGCTCGATGCTCAGCGTTGACTTCGACGGCCGCTCGGTTGCCTATCAGCGGCGCGGCGAGGGTCCCTCGCTCGTGCTGTTGCACGGGTTCACGCAGGACTCGCGTGTGTGGCGGCCGCAGCTCGAGGCCCTCTCCGACGCGTTCGACGTCATCGCCTGGGACGCTCCCGGCGCCGGTTGCTCCTTCGACCCTTTGGAGACGTTCGGGATCGAGGACTGGGCCCGCAGCCTCGAGAGATTCCTCGACCTGATCGGCGTCGAGCAGGGTCACGTGCTCGGCCTCTCGTGGGGAGGCTTGCTCGCCCAGGTGCTCTACGGGCGAGATCCGGGGCGGATCGCGTCGCTGGTCCTGGCCGGCACGTACGCCGGCTGGAAGGGCTCGCTGCCCGAGCCCGTCCCGCAGGAGCGGCTGGACGCCTGCCTGCACGACTCGCGTCTCCCGCCCGCCGAGTTTGTGCCGAGATACCTCCCCGGGATGTTCGGGCCGTCGCCTGGCGCCGACGCCGCCGAGGAGCTCGCGGCCGTGATGTCCGACTTCCACCCGCTCGGCTTTCGGCTGATGGCGAAGGCGCTGGCCGAGGCAGACACACGCGACTTGCTGCCACAGATTCGCGTCCCGACGCTGCTGATCTGGGGCGACGAGGACGCGCGCTCGCCGCTCGACGTCGCCGAGCAGTTCCGTACCGCGATCCCCGAGGCGCGGCTCGAGGTAATCCGCGGCGCTGGGCACGTCAGCAACCTCGAGGCTCCGGACGCCTTCAACGCCGCCTTGCGCGAGTTCCTCCTGTGTGGGGGGGGCGGGCGACCCTTCGGCCGCCCGCCCGTCGTACGGATCTACCTCAGCGAGACGTCGTCGATCCGGAAGCTGGTGGGATAGATCGAGTCGGTCGTGGCCCGGAACTGGACGCGCACCGTCTGACCGCGCCAGCTCGCGAGGCTGAACGACTTCTGGGAGTAGTTGCCCAGGGTCGTCTTGTTCAGGTTGCTGTACGTGGCGAGCGTCCCGAGCAGCGTCCCGGACGTGCTCCGCACTTCCACGTAGAGCCGGTCGTAGATCGTCGTGGTGGTTGTCTCGTCCGAGGTGACGTTCAGCCAGAAGGTGTAGTTGGCCGGGTGGCCGGATGGAATGCTGACCTGCTGGTACATTGTCCCGCTGGCGTAGTTGTAGAAGCCCATGACGACGTAGCCGGTGCCCGAGTGCGGGTATCCGCCCGTCGACCAGTAGGCGTCGCCGCTGAGCGTCCACGGCGAGGACGATCCCTCGAAGCCGCCGTTGGAGATCAGCTCGCCTCCGCCTCCGCCGCCGTTGCTCACGGTCACGTTGACGACCGAGCTCGAGCCGACGTTGCCGGCGGCGTCGTAGGCCCTCGTCTGCAGCCCGTGCGACCCGTCGGCCACGCTCGCGGTGTTCCAGGAGAACGAGTAGGGCGACGACGTGTCCGTGCCGGCCAGCGAGCCGTCGACGAAGAGCTCGACCCGCGTGACGCCGACGTTGTCGCTCGCGCTCGCGGAGACGGTGATCGTCCCGCTCACCGTGGCGCCGTTGGCGGGCGAGGTGATCGAGGTGGTCGGCGGGGTCGTGTCGCCGCCGCCTCCCCCGAAGAGCGAGTAGAGCAGCCGGTTCGGCGACCCCGAGCCGGGACTCGTCACGACGCCCGTCGTCGAGTTGTCGACGAGCGCCTGCGTCACCGTGGCCGGCGACGCCCCCGGGTTCGTCTCCAGGTAGAGCGCGATCGCGCCCGCCACGTGCGGGGAGGCCATCGACGTGCCGCTGATCGTGTTCGTAGCGGTGTTGCTCGTGTGCCACGCCGACGTGATGCTCGAGCCCGGCGCGAAGATGTCCAGGCACGTGCCGTAGTTGGAGAAGGACGAGCGAGCGTCGCTGCTCGTCGTCGCTCCCACCGTGTTGGCCGCGGCCACGCGCGCCGGCGAGTAGTTGCATGCGTTGGCGTTCGAGTTGCCCGCGGCGATCGCGTAGTCGACGCCGGCGTTGATCGAGTTGTTGACCGCGCTGTCCAGCGCCGACGACGCGCCGCCGCCGAGGCTCATGTTGGCGACGGCCGGCTCGACGCGATTCGCCGTCACCCAGTCGACGCCGGCGATCACGCCCGCGTTCGTGCCCGACCCCTGGCAGTTGAGCACCCGGACCGGGTGGATCGTCACCTGTTTCGCCACCCCGTACGTGGTGCCGCCGGTCGTGCCGGCGACGTGCGTGCCGTGACCGTTGCAGTCGTTCGTCCCGTTGCCGTCGGAGATGGCGGTGTAGCCGGTCCCCATGCGGCCGGTGAACTCCTGATGCGTGCCGCGCACGCCCGTGTCGATCACGTACGCGTGGACGCCCGCTCCCGTCTGGTTGTAGTTGTACGTGTTGTTCAGCGGGAGGTTCCGCTGGTCGATCCGGTCGAGCCCCCACGTCGCCGGGCTCTGGGTGCCGAAGGCTTCGACCACCTGGTCGGCCTCGACGTAGGCGACCCGCGGGTCGTTCTCGAGGGCCCTGGCGCGGCCGGCCGGGATCTGCACGGCGAAGCCCTCCAGCGCGTGCTGGTAGACGAAGCTGACGGCACCGCCGTTGGCCGAGGCCAGCTCCTGGGCCGCGGCTGGGACGTTCTGGACGGCGTTGGCCTTGAAGACGACGATGTACGACTCGCGGAGGGGCTCCGCACCGGGCTCGCCCGCGCTCGAGGGCGCGGCCACGGCGAGGACAACCGTCACCGCGGCGAGCAGGCCTCTCTTCATGATTTGCCTCCCTGGACGATGGGTCTGACGGCGCGGGACTAATACCACGCCGCGCGCGGGGATGCGGCAGATGTAACTAGGCCGGCGCGCGCTCGCGGACGAGCCGCCGGGCCGCGTCGGCGATGTGCTCGGCGTCGATGCCGGCGGCGGCGAGCAGCTCGGCCGGCTTGCCGGAGTGCGGCAGCTCGGTCACCGCCAGCTTCACGACCCTCGGCCGCTCCTCTGCGTCCGCCAGCGCGGCCAGGACGGCCTCGCCGAGCCCGCCCTCGGCCCAGTGGTCCTCGACGGTCACGATCGGCGTCGCCACCGAGCGCAGCGTCTCGGCGTCGATCGGCTTCACCGAGTAGCAGTCGATCACGCGGGCGGCGATGCCGTCCGCGGCGAGCGCGTCGGCGGCGGCCAGGGCCTCGTGGACGGTGATCCCGGCGGCGACGATCGTCACGTCGTCGCCCTCGCGCAGCGTCCGCGAGCCGCCGACCGGGAAGTCCTCGCCGGCCTCGTAGATCACGGGCGTGTCGGCGCGCGTCGTTCGCAGGTACGAGATCCCGTCGACGTCGGCCATCGCGCGGACGAGCTCGACCGTCTGGTTGCCGTCGCAGGGATAGAGCACCGTCGAGCCCTGGACGGCGCGGAACGCGGCCAGGTCCTCGAGCCCCATCTGCGACGGCCCGTCCTCGCCGATCGAGACGCCCGCGTGCGAGCCGCACAGCTTCAGCGTCGCGCGGCTGACGGCCGCCATGCGCACGAAGTCGTAGGCGCGGGTCATGAAGGCCGCGAACGTCGAGGCGAACGGCTTCCAGCCGAGCACCTGCATCCCGACCGCGGCGGCGACCATCTGCTGCTCGGCGATGTACATCTCGAAGTACCGCTCGGGATGGGCCTCCGCGAAGATCTCGGCGTAGGTGGAGTTCGAGACCTCGCCGTCGAGCGCGACGACGTCGCCCCGCTCGCCGCCGAGCGCCGCGAGCGCCTCGCCGTAGGCCTTGCGGGTCGCCACCTTCGAGCCGGCGTCGTAGGCGGGCCAGTCCCGCGCCGCGGGCTGGAACTCGTGCGACTCGCCGGCGGCCGGCCTCGCCACGTCCACCTCGATGTTGCGGACGCCGCCGAGCTCGGCGACCGCCTCCTCGGCGACCGCCTTCCCGTGCCAGCCCGGCTGGTCCTCGACCTTCGAGTAGCCCTTGCCCTTGAGCGTCTTGGCCACGATCGCGGTCGGCTTGCCGGATGTGGACGCGGCCTCGCGGTAGGCGGCGTCGATCTGCTCCACGTCGTGGCCGTCGATCTCGATCGCGTGCCAGCCGAAGGCGCGCAGCCGCTCCGAATAGGAGGAGAGATCCCAGCCGTGCATCGTCTCGCCGCGCTGGCCGAGCCGGTTCACGTCGACGATCGCGGTCAGGTTGTCGAGCCCGTAGAAGGCCGCGTGCTCGGCCGCCTCCCACATCGAGCCCTCGGCCATCTCGCTGTCGCCGCAGATCACCCAGACGCGGAAGGGGAGGCGGTTCAGCCGCTTGCCCGCGAGCGCCATCCCCACCCCGATCGGCAGCCCCTGCCCGAGCGAGCCCGTGGCCACGTCCACCCACGGGAGCACAGGTACGGGGTGCCCCTCGAGCCGGCTGCCGAGCTGTCGGTAGGTCATGAACTCGTCCTCGGAGAGCGCGCCGGCGGCGCGGAAGAGCCCGTAGACGAGCGGCGAGGCGTGCCCCTTGGAGAAGACGAGGCGGTCGTTGCGCGGGTCGCGCGGGTCGCCGAAGTCGTAGCGGAAGTGGGCGGCGAGCAGCACCGCGGCGAGGTCGGCGGCGGACATCGACGAGGTCGGGTGGCCCGACCCGGCCTTCGCGCTCGCGCGCACCGCGTCGACCCTCAGCTGCTGGCCGAGCTCGCGCCAGAGTGCGGCATCGCTTGTTTCCCG
>JBBDQR010000184.1:0-2383 GCA_040905885.1 Gaiellaceae bacterium
CGCTCCGCGCGCAGCTCCTCGCCGCCGGCCGTGCGGACGCCGGCGGCCCGGCCGACCTCGACGAGCACGCGCTCGACGTCGCGGCCGGGCTCGACCACGCCCCCGCGGTCGCGGATCAGCTGCACGAGCGCGTCGACCAGGCGCGCGCCGCCCCCGCGCGGGATCGGCATCCCGCCCTCCTGGATCGCCACGGCGATGACCTGGGTCATGAAGCCGGAGGCGGCCGCGTCGGGGCCCAGGCCCGTGTGCAGCACCCAGGGCGCGAGCACGCCGCGGGCCCGCTCCGAGGGAAACGTCTCCGTCAGCCAGTCCCGGCTGGTCACCAGCATCCCGCCGACGTACTCGACAAGGCCACGGGGGCCGAGCCGGCGCAGGGCCTTCAGCGCGAGCATCAGCCCGCCGCGCGACCAGAGCTCGGTGCCGAGCGTGCCGAACGCGAGGTCGGCGTTCGGGAGGAACGAGTCGACGACGCCGCGCCACTCCTCGCCCAGCTCGGCGACGTTCTCCTCCGTCGAACGGAGCAGGAAGGCGGCCTCCCCGTCGGGGAAGGCGGTCGCCGTCGGGAGGTCGGTGTTCAGGTACTCGAGCCCGCGCGCCGCGAGCTCGTCGCCGAGCTCCGCGTGCGCGGCGCCGCCGACCCAGAGCGGATGCCAGGCGCTGAACGTGTCGTGGAGGAAGCCGGGCTCGGTGAGCTCCTCGCTGCGGATCGCGCCGCCGAGCATGTCTTCCCGCTCGAGGACGCAGACGCCCCAGCCGCCGCGGGCGAGCAGGGCGCCGCAGGCAAGCGAGTTGATCCCGCTGCCGATGACGACCGCGTCGAACGTCCGCGTCATCCGGCCAGCCGGCGGAACTCCTCGTCGGTGACGAGGCCGCGCTTCTCGGCGCCGAGCCGCTTCACCTCGGCGAGCAGCTCGCGCTGCCGCTCCTCGGGCACGTCGAGCCCGAGCTCCTCGCACTTGATCCGGATCGAGTCGATCCCGCTCTTCTTGCCGAGCACGATCGAGCGCTCGGCGCCGACGAGCTCGGAGGAGTACGGCTCGATCGAGGGCGGGTCGTGGAACTGGCTGGCGACGGCGCCGCTCTCCCGCCGGAAGAGGTTCTCGCCGAAGAGCGGCTTCCAGGCCTCCAGCTCCACGCCCGTCAGCCGGGAGAGAGCGCGGACGCGGTCGAGCTTCAGGCCCGTGCGCACGCCGTAGACGGCCTCGAGCGCGAGCGCGATCTCGCCGAGGTTGGCGTTCCCGGCCCGTTCGCCCATCCCGTTGATCGTCCCCTGGATCCAGCGCGCCCCTGCGCGCACGGCGGCGACCGCGGCGGCGGTCGCGAGTCCGAAGTCGTTGTGGCCGTGCCAGTGGATCGGGACGTCGAGCCACTCGTGCGCACGGCCGACGAGCTCCGCCGCCGCCTCGGGGCCGGCGATCCCGAGCGTGTCGACCACCGCCACCTCCTCGGCACCGGCCTCGACCGCGGTCTTGTAGACCGTCTCGAAGTAGGCCGGATCGGCGCGCGTCCCGTCCACGCCGAAGAAGCAGACGTGGATTCCCTCGCGCACGGCGAAGGAGAGGGCGTAGACGATCCGCTCGAGCATCGCCTCGCGGTCGACGCCGAGCGCGTCGAGCTTGAGGTCGCTGATCGGGGACTCGATCACGCTGTGCTCGACGCCGAGCTCGACGAGCGCCTTCACATCCGCCTCGACCGCGCGCGAGAAGCCCCAGACCTCCGCCTCAAGCCCTGCGGCCGCGATCAGGCGGACGGCCTCGAAGTCGTCCTCCGAGACGCGCGGGAAGCCCGCCTCGATCCGCTGGATACCGGCCTCGGAGAGGGCCCGCGCGATCGCGAGCTTCTGCTGCGGGTCGAGCACGACGCCGACGGTCTGCTCGCCGTCGCGCAGTGTCGTGTCGTAGAGGCCGACCTCGGCCTCGAGCACGTACGGGCGGTTGACGTCCCCGGTCCAGATCATCGGACGATCCCGTCGGGGAAGGAGGAGAGCTTCACGGCGTCGTCCGCGGTGATCAGGAAGTTGTCCTCGACCCGCAGGCCGCCGCCCTCCGGCCAGTAGCAGCCCGGCTCGATCGCCAGCACCATCCCTTCCTCGATCGTCCCGCCGCCGGCCCGGTGCGCGTAGGGCGGCTCGTGCGCGCGGGCGCCGACGCCGTGGGCTACCGGGTGCGTGGGCTGGCCGGGATAGCCGAGCTCGGCGATCCCGTCGCGGATGAGGACGTCGAGCTCCGCGAGGCTCGCGCCCGGGCGGCAGTACGCGATCGCCGCGTCGTAGACGCCGAGCAGCCCCTGCTCGAGCTCCGCGTAGCGCGGGTCGAGCTCGCCGGGACAGAGGTTCTTCGTGTGGTCGCACCAGTAGCCGTCCGCGCACACCCAGATCTCGAAG
>JBBDQR010000185.1:0-14513 GCA_040905885.1 Gaiellaceae bacterium
TGACCGCCCGTCCGACGAGCGAGAGCGTTACACCACGTCAGACGACTTGACTTCGGACGGCGACCGGGCAACTGCGCTGATCAAGATGACGCCGTTTCGGGTTCAACGTTTCCTCAAGGCCCACTAGCTGCGCGGTGCGCGCGCGCGCTGGACGAGATCGTCGATGACAGCGTCGAGGCGGGCGGTGATCGAGGCGCGGATCGCCTGCTTCAGCCCCTCCACCGACTTGCCCTCGGCCTCGGCGATCTCGGCGAGGGACTGCCCGTCGCGGAGCCGCTCGAGGAGCTCGGCGCGCGAGAACCCGACGTAGTCGGCCGCGGCCGAGAACGCCTCGCGGACGGCAACGTGAGCTCCGCCCCGATGGGGGTGATGGAACCCCCGGGCGTGCATGGGGTGCTCGTCGGAGGCACGACTGACCGCGAAAGCGGCGCCGGCGCCGACGAGCGCGAGCACCGCGACGATCCCGAGCACGTGCGTACGGGTGATGTTCATGAGCCGTAGGCTTGACGGAGGCTCACAAGAGCGGAGGTGCCGGCTTTGCCGGCGCCGGAGCGGGTCATAGCGCGAACGTAGCAGCGAATCCTGAGAGCGCCCTAAGAGTTTCGGCGGGCTTGGGCCGCTCGGTGGCATCTTTGAGTCCGATGAGCGCCGACGGAGCACGCGTGCTGGTGGTGGACGACGAGCCTGCGGTTCGCGAGTCGCTGCGCCGCGCGCTCGAGCTCGAGGGCTACCGCGTCGCTCTGGCCGAGGACGGGGCCGACGCCCTTGCGCAGATCGCCGCCGATGAGCCGGACGCGGTCGTGCTCGACGTCCTGATGCCGGTGCTCGACGGGCTGACCGCCTGCCGGCGGCTGCGCCAGCAAGGCAGCCGCGTCCCGGTCCTGATGCTGACGGCGCGCGACAGCGTCGGCGACCGCGTCGCCGGCCTCGACGCCGGCGCCGACGACTACCTCGTCAAGCCGTTCGCGCTCGAGGAGCTCCTGGCGCGCATCAGGGCGCTCCTGCGCCGCGTCGACGCCGCTGCCGGGGACGGCGTGCTCCGGTTCGCCGACCTCTCGCTCGACCCGGCGACGCGGGAGGTGAAGCGCGGCGACCGCTCGATCGAGCTCACGCGCACCGAGTTCCACCTGCTCGAGCTCTTCCTCCGGAACCCCCGCCAGGTGCTCACCCGGTCGCTGATCTTCGAGCGCGTCTGGGGGTACGACTTCGGCCCGACCTCGAACTCGCTCGACGTCTACGTCGGCTACCTGCGGCGGAAGACCGAGGCCGGGGGCGAGCCCCGTCTGATCCAGACCGTGCGCGGCGTCGGCTACGCGCTGCGAGAGCCGTGACGCTCAGCCGCCGCCTCGCGCTCGCCTCGGCCGCCGCGGTCGCAATCGCGGTCGCCGCGCTCTCGATCGTCTCCTACGTGATGGTCCGGAACGAGCTGCGCAGCGAGCTCGACCAGGCGCTCGCGACGCGCGCGGAGCAGATCACCACCAGCCCGGCGACCGCGGCGCGGCTCTTCCAGCAGCGGGAGTTCCCCACGACGCCGGAGCCTGAGCTCGGCGGCGCCGCCGGCTATGCGCAGCTCGTCGACTCGACCGGCGACCGGCTCGCCGAGGCCGAGCAGGAGCTGCCGGTCTCGGAGCGGACGCTCGCGGTGGCGGCGGGGAAGGAGGACGCGTACTACGAGGACGTGACCGTGGACGGGATCCACGCGCGGCTGCTCACCGTTTCCTTCGCGCCCGGCATCGCCCTCCAGGTCGCCCGCCCGCTGAGCGAGGTGGACGACGTGCTGCGGCGGCTGCGCCTGATCATCCTGCTGGTCGCGTTCGGCGGCGTGGCGATCGCGGCCGCGCTCGGGCTCGCGGTCAGCCGCGCGTCCCTCGCCCCCGTGCGGCGGCTGACGGAGACGGCGGAGCACATCACCGAGACGCACGACCTGACGCGGCGCGTGGAAGCCGACCGCAGCGACGAGCTCGGCCGCCTGGCGGCCAGCTTCAACACGATGCTGGCGGCGCTCGAGGACTCGCTCCGCGCGCAGCGCCAGCTCGTCGCCGACGCCTCGCACGAGCTGCGCACCCCGCTGACGAGCCTGCGGACGAACGTCGAGCTGCTCGCCAGCGGCGGCCTCGCGCCCGAGGAGCGGGAGCGGGCGATGGACGACGTGGGCGCGCAGATCGCCGAGCTGACGGCGCTGATCACCGACGTCGTCGAGCTCGCACGCGACGGGCAGCTGCGGCACGAGGTCGAGGACGTCCGCCTCGACCTGCTGGTCGCGGACGCGGTGGAGCGGGCGCGGCTGCACTCACCGGGGATCACGTTCCGCGAGCAGCTCGAGGAGTCGCTCGTCGCCGGCGTGCCCGAGCGGCTGCACCGGGCGGTGACGAACGTCCTCGACAACGCCGCCAAGTGGAGCCCTCCGGGCGGCGACGTCGACGTCTCCGTCCACGACGGCGAGGTCAGCGTCCGCGACCGCGGGCCGGGAATCGACCCGGACGACCTCCCGCACGTGTTCGAGCGCTTCTACCGCTCGGCGGCGGCCCGCAACCGCCCCGGCTCCGGGCTCGGGCTGGCGATCGTGCGCCAGGTGGCGGAGTCCCACGGGGGCTCGGCCGTCGCGGAGCGCGCCGACGGCGGCGGCACGGTGGTCCGGCTGCGCATTCCTACGAAGAGTTAACCCGGCTCTCAGGTTTCTCTCAGGCAGGCACGCTTTCATACCGGCATGGACAGGATTCTGAAACGAGTCTTCGCGCCCGCCGCCGCTCTCCTCGCGGCCGGCGTCGTCGGCGGGCTGGCCTCCGTGGCGGCCTGGGAAGCGATCGACCCGGCGTCGACGACGACGGTGACGACGACGGCGCCCGCGGAGCCCGTCTCGAGCTCCGGCACGCAGTCCTCGATCGCGAGCATCGTCCAGGCCGCGCTCCCCAGCGTGGTCGAGGTCAAGGTCGAGGGCAGCGCGGAGTCGCTCCCGAACCCGTTCCCGCTTCCCGTCCCGAGCCCCCGGGTGCAGGGCCTCGGCAGCGGCTGGGTGTTCGACGACCAGGGCCACCTCGTCACGAACGAGCACGTCGTCAACGGGGCGGCGAAGGTGACCGTCGTCTTCCAGGACGGCACCGAGGTTCCCGCCCGCGTCGTCGGCACCGATCCCTCGACGGACGTGGCGGTGCTCGAGCTGGAGGAGGAGCACGAGTCGTCGCCGCTCCCGCTCGGGTCGACGTCGTCGCTCCGGCTGGGCGACACCGTGATCGCCATCGGCAGCCCGCTCGGCCTCCAGGGAACGGTGACCGCGGGGATCGTCAGCGGCCTCGGCCGCGACATCCAGGCGCCGAACGAGTTCACGATCGACGGGGCCGTCCAGACCGACGCCGCCCTCAACCACGGCAACTCCGGCGGCCCGCTGCTCGACGCGAGCGGCCGCGTGGTCGGCATGAACGCGCAGATCGCCAGCGAGACCGGCGCCAACAGCGGCATCGGCTACGCGATCCCCGTCGAAACGGTGAAGCAGATCGCCGACCAGCTGATCGCGAGCGGCAAGGTCGAGCACCCGTACCTCGGCGTCAGGATCGAGGACGCCGACGAGGGCGCTCGGATCGTCGAGGTCGTCTCCGGCAGCCCGGCCGCCGAGGCCGGCCTGCGGCAGGGCGACGTCGTCACCGAGGTCGCCGGCGCCGGGATCGGCTCGGCCGACGAGCTCCGCGAGGCGGTCGCGGCGCGCAAGCCCGGCGACTCGCTCGAGCTGACCGTGGAGCGCGACGGCGAGACGACGACGGTGACCGTGGAGCTCGGGACGCGGCCCGCTTCCTCCGCGTAGCAGTCCTTGCTCCTCCGAGGCGCGAGGGCCGGGAGACCGGCCCTCTGCGTCACAATGGATGAGTGCCGAGGAAGCGGGAGAGCACGTCCACGCCGGTCGAGCTGCACGTCGTCTCCGACTCGACCGGCGAGACCGCGGCGCGGCTCGTGACCGCGCTCGAGGCGCAGTTCCCCGACCAGCCGTTCGTCGAGGTGCGCCACCCGCGCGTCGAGTCGGTGCAGGACCTGGCGCGCGCGGTCAGCCGCGCCCGGGGCCGCCCGGCCGTGATCGTGTACACGCTCGTCAAGCCGGAGTGGCGCGAGGCGATGCGCGCGTACTGCCGGAGCAGCCGCGTCCACTACTGCGACCTGCTCGGGCACCCGATCGACTCCGTGCGCCGTGTCTCGGGGATGGCGGCGCGGATGACCCCCGGCGCCCGGGCCGCGCTGAACGAGACCTACTTCAAGCGGATGGAGGCGATCGAGTTCGCGGTCAAGTACGACGACGGCGTGGGCTCGCGCGGGCTCGAGGAGGCCGACATCGTGCTCGTCGGCGTGTCGCGTACGTCCAAGACGCCGCTCTCGATCTACCTCGGCTACCTCGGCCACAAGGCCGCGAACATCCCGATCGTGAAGGGGATCGCACCGCCGTCCGAGCTCTTCCGCCTGCCCGCCGCCAAGGTCGTCGGGCTGACGATCGACCCGGAGCGGCTCGCCGAGATCCGGGAGGCGCGCGTCCGCAGCATGGGCGGGTCGAAGAAGTACGCGGAGCTGCTGGAGGTCTACGACGAGCTCGAGGAGGCGGCGAAGGTCCACCGGCGGCTCGGCTGCCCGGTGATCGACGTCTCCGACCTGTCGATCGAGGAGACCGCCGCGCGGATCGTCAAGCTCGTCCAGGACCGCCAGGAGGCGGCGGCGTCGTGAGGCCGAAGCCGCCGGTTCCGCTCTGGCGCTGGGCGATCTGGTGGGCCTGCCTGGGCCTCGGGATCGTCGTCTTCTACGTGCTGCTGACCCCGCTCTGGCTCGGGATCCGCGCCGCCGCGTGGCTGGCCGACGCGCGGGCGCGCGCAGGGCGCTCGTGATCCGCGTCGGCACGGGCCTCGCCGCGAACGCGGCCGAGGCGGCTGCAACGGCGGCCGCGCAGCTCGGCGACGCGACGGCCGACCTCGCCTTCGTCTTCCTCTCCGGCGACAACGCGGCCGCGGCCGAGGAGGCCGTCGCCGCAGTCCACGAGCAGCTCGCCCCGCGGCACCTCGTGGGCTGCGTGGCCGACGGCGTGGTCGGGCGCGACACGGAGGTGGAGACCGGGACCGCGGCCGCCGTCTGGGCCGCCTCGCTGCCGGGCGCCGAGGTGGGCTCGTTCCACGCGACGACGCTGGAGCTCGAGGAGGGAACGGCGATCGTCGGCTTCCCGCAGGCGGACCGGGCCGACCTGGTGGCGCTGATCGTCGACCCCTACACGTTCCCCGCCGACGCCTTCCTCGAGAAGCTGAACGAGGAGAACCCCGGCACCCCGCTCGTGGGCGGCGTCGCCTCGGGCCGGCAGCTCCTGCTCGGCGAGGAGGTGATCCCCGAAGGGGCCGTCGGCGCCGTCCTCTCGGGCGTACCCGTCCGCACGCTCGTCTCGCAGGGCTGCGCGCCGATCGGGCGGGACGCCGTCGTGACCGCCGCCGAGGAGAACGTGATCTACGAGCTCGCGGGCGAGCGCGCCCTCGACCGCCTGCGGGCGGACGTCGTCGCGCTCGACGAGCGCGAGCGGACGCTTGCGGCGACCGGGCTCCTCGTCGGCCTCGTGATCGACGAGAACAAGCCGGAGTACGGGCGCGGCGACTACCTGATCCGCGGCCTCGTGGGTGCCGACGAGGACTCCGGAGCGATCGCCGTCGGCGTGCCGGTCCGGGTCGGTCAGACCGTCCGCTTCCATGTCCGCGACGGCGCCAGCGCCGACGACGACCTGCGCCAGACGCTGGCCCCGCTGGTCGGCGGCCGGGCCGCGGGGGCGCTGCTCTTCACCTGCAACGGCCGCGGGACGAACATGTTCCCGGAGCCCGGCCACGACGCCCGCCTCGTCACCGAGGCGCTGGGAGCGGAGGCGCTCGCCGGCTTCTTCTGCGGCGGCGAGATCGGCCCGGTCGGCGGCCGCGCCTTCCTGCACGGCTTCACGGCCACGCTCGCCGTCTTCCTCGAGGAATGAGGATCCGAACGCTCGAGGAGGGCGATCGGGACCTCCTCTTCGGGCCCCGCCTCCGCTGGGCTGCCGACGAGTGGCTGGCGCGGCAGCGGCGCGACGAGATCCACGTCGCGGTCGCGGAGGTCGAGGGCGTGCCCGTGGGGCGGATCGGACTCGACTTCACGGCCTCCGGGGAGCTCGGCGTCGTCGTCCTCTGGGCGGCCCTCGTGCGCGAGGAGTGGCGGGATCGCGGCGTCGGCACCGCGCTGATGCGGCATCTGGAGGACGTCGCCCGCGACCGTGGTTGCTCCACGGTCGAGCTGCTCGTCGCCCAGGACAACGGCTCCGCTCTGAGACTGTACGGCCGCCTGGGCTACGAGATCTGCGGGCACGGCGTCAACCGCTGGGTCGAGCAGGAGGGGAGCGTGGTCGAGCAGTTCGAGGAGATCTGCTGGCGCATGCGCAAGCGGCTCGTGGACGAGTAACCGGAGGCGCGTGTGGGAAGATTGCGGCCCCGCATGGAGATGACCACCCGCTACGCCTACGACTTCGACGAGCCGGCCGAGGGTGGCCGCGAGCTCCTCGGCGGCAAGGGGATCGGGCTCGCGGAGATGACGCAGCTCGGGCTTCCCGTCCCTGCTGGGTTCACGATCACGACCGACGCCTGCCGGGCGTACATCTCCGGCGGCAAGCGGCTGCCGGACGGCCTCGAGGACCAGATCGCGGAGCACGTGCGCCGGCTCGAGGAGCGCACCGGCAAGCGCTTCGGCGACCCGCGCGACCCGCTGCTCGTCTCCGTCCGCTCAGGAGCCGCGGTCTCGATGCCGGGGATGATGGACACGGTCCTCAACCTCGGCCTGAACGACGAGGCCGCCGAGGGCCTCGACAGCTGGTTCGGCTGGGACTCGTACCGGCGGCTGATCCAGATGTACGGCGAGGTCGTGGAGGGGATCGACGCGCACCGCTTCGAGAACGGCGACGACCCGAAGAAGCAGGCCGATCGGTTCAGACGCGTGTACGAGGAGGAGACCGGGCGCGCGTTCCCGCAGGACGCGCGCGAGCAGCTCGCCCGCGCCGTCGAGGCCGTGTTCGAGTCCTGGGACAACCCGCGCGCCCAGGTGTACCGGCGCGCGCACGGGATCCCCGACGACCTCGGCACCGCCGTGAACGTCGTCGAGATGGTCTTCGGCAACAAGGACGAGCAGTCGGGCACGGGGGTCTGCTTCACGCGCGACCCGTCGACGGGCGAGCCGGGCCTGTACGGCGAGTTCCTCGGCGAGGCGCAGGGCGAGGACGTCGTCGCCGGCACCAGCACGCCCGAGCCGCTCGACCGCATGCGCGAGCGGCTGCCAGAGGCGTTCGAGCAGCTCGTGGCGACGATGGAGCGGCTCGAGCGGCACTACCGGGACATGCAGGACATCGAGTTCACGGTCGAGTCAGGGCGGCTCTACCTCCTCCAGACGCGAACCGCGAAGCGCACGGCCGCGGCGGCGCTCAAGTGCGCAGTGGACATGGTCGCGGAGGGGCTGATCTCCCGCGAGGAGGCCGTGGCGCGCATCGACCCGGCGCAGCTCGACCAGCTGCTCCACCCGATGATCGACCCGCAGGCCGACTACGACGTCGCCTGCCGCGGCCTCAACGCCTCCCCCGGCGCGGCCAGCGGCGGCATCGTCTTCGACGCCGACACGGCGGCCGAGCGCGGCTCGGCGGGGGAGAGCGTCATCCTCGTCCGCTGGGAGACGACCCCGGACGACATCCACGGAATGATCCAGGCGCAGGGGATCCTCACCGCGCACGGCGGGATGACGTCCCACGCGGCCGTCGTCGCGCGTGGCATGGGCAAGCCGTGCGTCGCCGGCTGCGACGCGGTCTCGATCGACCTCGAGGCGCGGACGGCGCGGATCGGCGAGCACGAGCTCTCGGAGGGCGACGTGGTGACGATCAACGGCGGCAGCGGCGAGGTGATCGTGGGGGAGGTCCCGCTCGTGGCACCCCAGATCAACGAGGACTTCCAGACCGTGCTCGAGTGGGCCGACGAGTTCCGGCGCCTCGACGTGCGCGCGAACGCCGACACGCCCGAGGACGCCGTCAAGGCCCGGGAGTTCGGCGCCCAGGGGATCGGTCTTTGCCGGACAGAGCACATGTTCTTCGCCGAGGACCGGCTGCCCGTCGTCCGCGAGATGATCATGGCGGAGAGCGAGGAGGGCCGCCGCTCGGCGCTCGAGCGGCTGCTGCCCGTGCAGCAGGGCGACTTCGAGGCGATCTTCGAGGCGATGGCGGGGCTGCCGGTGACGATCCGGCTGCTCGACCCGCCGCTGCACGAGTTCCTCCCGCCGGCCGAGGAGGCGACCGACGAGCGGATGCGCCGGAGGATCCGCGCCCTAGAGGAGGCGAACCCGATGCTCGGCACCCGCGGCTGCCGGCTCGGCCTGATGTTCCCGGAGATCTACGAGATGCAGGTGCGGGCGATCATCCGGGCGGCCGCGGCCGTCCAGGCGCGGACCGGGGAGGCGCCGCTCGTCGAGATCATGCACCCGCTCGTCGGCTTCGAAGAGGAGCTGCGCCGGCTGCG
Source organism: Gaiellaceae bacterium (assembly GCA_040905885.1). Taxonomy (GTDB): domain Bacteria; phylum Actinomycetota; class Thermoleophilia; order Gaiellales; family Gaiellaceae; genus JACVRU01. The sequence goes on from JBBDQR010000185.1 coordinate 8,517, forward strand.
CGAGCTGACGGTGCGGACCGCCGCCGAGGAGGGCGACGAGGTCGCCTACCTCTGCGGGACGATGATCGAGCTGCCGCGCGCGTGCCTCCGAGCCGACGAGATCGCCCGGCACGCCGACTTCTTCTCGTTCGGCACGAACGACCTGACGCAGACGGCGCTCGGCTTCTCGCGCGACGACGCCGAGGGCAAGTTCCTCACCTTCTACCTCGAGAACGGGATCCTCAAGCGGAACCCGTTCGAGACGATCGACGCCGGCGGCGTCGGCGACCTGATGCGGATCGCGGTCGAGCGCGGCCGCTCCGTGAAGGACGACCTGAAGCTGGGGATCTGCGGCGAGCACGGCGGCGAGGCGCGCTCCGTCGCCTTCTGCCACGAGCTCGGGCTCGACTACGTCTCCTGCTCGCCGTACCGCGTGCCGCTCGCCCGGCTTGCGGCGGCCCAGGCGGCGCTGAAGGAGACAGGCGTCGAGGCCGCCGTCGCCGGCGGCTGAGGTCCCGGCCTCTCGGATCACTCGTTCGAGGGAAGTTCGCGGATTTCCCTCGAATGGGGGGATGCTCGCTCGTCGGAGGGATGCAATCTGTGTCCCCCAGAACGACCCTTGCAGGAGGTGACCGGACATGTTGCAGATGCGACCCTGGATCGTTCGAATCGCGATCCTCGCCTCGTTCGTGCTCGCTGCGGGCGCGGGTTGGAAGTGGGGCATCGGTTGGAAGTGGGGCGACTAGCAGGCGACCGAGAACGCTTCGCTGCGGCCTGCACGGGTGAGCGGGCGGGCTGAGATGGTCATCCAGCTCGGAGCGAGGGTGTTCGTCTGGGCGACGATCGCGGCGGGCCTGACCGCCGTCGCGCTCGCGGTCCTGGAGCAGAGCGGGAGCCGCTCGTCGGCGCTCGCGCTGCGCGCGGCGGCCGCCATCGTCACCGAGCTCCTTCAGGTCCGCGACGAGGACCCGTTCGAGGGCGGCTCCAGCTTCAGCTTCTCCTCGAGCGTCCACCTCGCGACGATCCTGATCCTCGGGCCGTGGGCCGGCGTGCTCGTTGCGGCGCTCGGCGTGCTGGTCGCGGACTTCCTGCGAGGATCGCAGCCGCACCGCGTCCTCTTCAACGCCTCCGCGTTCGGGCTGGCGACGCTCGGCGGTGGCACGGCGTTCGAGCTCGCCGGGGGACGCGCCGGCGCGCTCGGCCTGCCGCACGACCTCGTCGCCGTCGCGGCGATGGCGGTGACCTATCTGGCGGTGAACATCGTGCTCGTGAGCGCCGTCGTCACGCTCACCGCGGCGATGCGCTTCTGGCCGCTTCTCTGGCACTCCGCGAGGCGCGGGATCTCGTCCGCGGCCGCGGAGGTCGGGCTGGGCGTGACGCTGGCCTTCTTCGCCTTCTCGAACCCGTGGAAGATCCTCATCCTCGCCCCGCTCGTCCTGGCCGTGTACCAGGCGCACGCGCGCCTCGCCCTGCTGCGGCAGGAGACCGCCGTCGCGCTCGAGACGTTCGCGAACGTCGTCGACGAGCGCGATCCCTACACCTACCGGCACTCCGCCCGCGTCGCGGAGCACGTCGCGCGGCTCGCCACCGCTCTCGACCTGCCCGCGTCCGACGTCTCGCGGCTGCGCTGGGCCGGGCGGCTGCACGATCTCGGCAAGATCGCGGTCGACTCCAGCATCCTCGCGAAGCCGACGGGGCTCACCGCCGGCGAGTGGGAGGTCATGCGGAGGCATCCTCGGCTCTCCGCGCGCTTGCTGCGCCGGTTCCGCTTCGCGAGCGCCGCGTCACAGGCCGTCGAGTACCACCACGAGCGCTTCGACGGAACGGGCTACTACGGCATCGCGCAGGGCGAGATCCCGCTTGCGTCGCACTTCCTCACGGTCGCCGACACCTACGACGCGATGGTCAGCGGCCGGCCGTACCGGGCTGGGCTCCGACCGCAAGAGGCCCTCGCCGAGATCGAAGCGGGAGCCGGCCGCCAGTTCCATCCGGCGGTGGCCAAGGCCTTCGTAGCCATGCAGCGGGGCGAGGATCCGCTCGCGGCGCTGACGGTCGCGGAGCGGCAGGAGCTGCGGGGGCTGGGATTCCGCACGGCACGCGGCCAAGCGCGCGTTCCCAGACTGATCGGCGACCACCCGGAGGCGCTGACGGTCGCGGGCGTCGCGCTGGTCTTGCTCGCCGCCGGCCTGGGCCAGCTCGAGCTGGAGGCGGCCGCCGCGCTTCTGGCGCTCGCAGGGATCGCGGCCGGGCAGGTGAGGGCGAGGCGGCGCCGCGGCCTTGTTCGCGCCGTGCGCCGGGCCCTCGACGAGCCGCGATCCGCCGCGAAGCGGTTTCGCTCCTTCGTCGACCGCCTCGCCGGGGCGACCGACCTGACGTGGGCGGGCCTGGTCGAATGGGACGCGGCGCGTTTGACGGCTCACGTCAGGCAGGGCGTCGACGTGGCCGGGGACGGGCCCGCGACCGCGACCCTGGAGAGCTGGCTCCTCCGAGACGCCGTCGAGACATCCGTGAGCTTGCTCGTCGCACCCGGGGCCGAGCTGGGCCGCAACGGTACGTACGCCGCGATTCCCGTGCTCGCCGGAGGCCGCGTCGTGCAGTACGTCGTGCTCGGCTTCGCGGGCCCGCTGCCGCGATACGTCGAGCTCGCGCTCGGCGACATCGTCGATGCGCTGCCGGCCGCGCTGGGGGCCGAGCAGCCGGCCTCCGAGCGCGTCAAGCCACGGCTCGTGGCGGTGTCGTAGATGTTCCTGCTGCCCAGCATCGCACTCGGCCTGGTCGTGGCCTTGGTTCTCGGCGGCCGTCTGAGTCGTCTGCTCGAGGTGCAGCTGCGGCGGCCGTGGGCGCCGCCGGCGGCGCTGGCGCTTCAGATTCTCGCTTTCTCCGCCGGGGGCGCGGCCGTGCCGGCCGCCGCGAGCCGCCTGATCCACCTCCTGAGCTACGCACTGCTCGCCGTCTTCGCCCTGGCGAACCGGCGCGTCCGCGCCCTCCTCGTGGTCTTCGCCGGCATGGCCCTGAACGCCCTGGCGATTGCGGCGAACGGCGGGCGCATGCCGATCTCGCCCGGGGCCGCGCACGTCGCCGGAATTCCCCTCGATCAGCCGAGCAACCTCTCCGCCGGCGCGTCGCATCTTCGCTTCCTGGGCGACATCTTCGCGCTGCCGTCGCAGGTGCCGCTGGTGAACGTCTTCTCCATCGGCGACATCTTGATCGGGATCGGGATGATCGCGTTCATCGCCTACGTCTCGGTCGCGGACGGCCGAGCTCCGTTCAGCGCGGCGCTCCTCGCCGCGCCCCTGCGCGTCAAGCCCTACCGGCGGCTCCTCGCGGCTCGGCTCCTCTCCCAGACGGGCGACTGGCTGACGATGGCGGCCGTCGTCGGCTGGATGTTCGAGCAGACGCACTCGACGGCGAACGTCGCCGGCGTGCTGCTCGTTCGGCTGGCCCCGCCGATCCTCGGCAGCGGACTGGCCGCTCTGATCGTCGACCGCCTGCCGAAGCGTCCGCTGCTCGTCGGCGTGGAAGCAGCGCGCGGGGGCATGATCCTCGTCGCCTTGGCGGGGGTCGTGGCCGGCGCCGAGGCTCAGATCTTCGCCGCCCTCGCGCTGTCGAGCTTCCTCGGGTCCCTCTCGGCGGCTGCAATCCCCGCGCTCGTCCCGCGACTCGTCCCCGAGGAGGCTTACGGGTCGGCGAACGCCGGCCTCGGGATCGCCGCTGACGGGGCGACGGCGATCGGCGCGCTCGGCGGCGGCGCTGCGCTCGCCCTGATCGGAATCGGCCCGACGCTCGTGCTCGACCTGGCGACGTTCGGAGCTGCCGGCGTCCTCCTCCTGGGGCTGCCGGCGGGCGTCGGCGAGGCAGAGCGCATCGCTCGCTCCCAGCCACGGCTCCACGGCCTCCGCTACCTGCTCGCTCATCGGCGGCTGCTCGTGCTGGTCTTCGCCTTCGCCACGGCGACGCTCGCGACCGGGCTCACGAACACGAGCCTTCCGAGGCTGCTCGAGGGCCATGCGGGACTCGGCTCCGCCAGCTACGGCTTCGGTTTCGGCGCGATCGCGGCCGGCCTCGCCGTCGGACAGGTCGCGGTCGGCCTCACGCGGCTCGGCGACGGGGCCTCCCGCTGGATCGGCGCGGGCCTCCTGCTCATGTCGGGGCTGCTCGCCCTCGTCGCGCTCGACACGCACCCCGCGACGCTCTTGCTCCTATTGGCGGCCGTCGGGGTGATCGACGGCACGACGGACGTCGTCTTCGAGACCGTCGTGCAGCGGGAGGCGGATCCGCACGTGCTCGGCTCGATCTTCGGCTTCGCCGCGGCGTTCGTCAGAACGACGATGATGCTGTCGGTCGCGCTGGCACCGCTCGCGAACCGGTTCCTGCCGGTCGGCACGGTCGTCCTTGGCGCCGCCGCCGTGCTCGCGCTCGCCTCCCTCGTGGCGATCGTGGGTCTCGGAAGCCGCCCGCTGTCGATGGCTCGCCCCCGAGAGGCGCGTGCTGTCGCCGGCGGTTGATCCCGTCCGGCACAAGCGAGAAGATCCCCCCGCAACACTCCTCTCTCTAGGAGGGCGGTATGGATCGGGCCAAGTGGGATCGGTGGGCGCCCGGCGCCGGCATCCTCGGCGTGGCGCTCATCATCGTGACGTTCTTCCTACCGGCGAAGTCGCCGCCCAAGGTGGGTGACGAGGCCGCCATGGTGGCTGCCTTCTTCACCGACAACCGGAGCGAGCTGCTCACAAGCGCCTTCCTCAGCGGGCTGGCGATCATCGCGCTGACGTGGTTCTTCGCGAGCCTCGTCTACTCGCTCTGGAACGCCGGGGAGGTGCGCCTCTCGATCGTCGTCCTGGCCGGGGCCGTGATGCTCGGGGCGATGGCGACGCTCGCGACGGCGCTCGAGGCGCTGCTCGCCTACGACCTGGCCGGGAGGCTGGAGGCCGAGACGGTTCGCGGAGTCTTCCTGCTGACCATGGCGCCCTACGCATTCGGCTGGGGGCTCGCGATCATCGCTCTGGCGACGGGCGTCGCGGCGATGCGTTCGGCGATGCTGCCCGCGTGGTACAGCGGGCTGAGCGTCCTGGCGGCGCTCTGGTTCGTCGTCAGCGGCCTGACCTACGCCGACAGCGGCTTCTTCTCGCCGTCCGGCGGCTTCGGGTTCATCGGCTTCCTCGCCTTCCTAGCGTGGGTGCTGCTCACGAGCGGCTTGCTGCTTCGCCGCTCGATGCCCGGTGAGGCGCCGACGGCGGCGCCGGCGTCGATGTAGGGATCACCGATGTAGAAACGAGGTCGGGCGCGGCTAGGCGGCGCGCCCGCCCTCCCCTTCGTCTTCCTCGTCCTCGCCGGTATGCGGGGGACGCGGCCCGCTACGTGTACTGCTGAACCTGGAGCCAGGCGATCGCCAGGCTCGCGACCCCGACCGCGGCCACGCCGACCGCGCCCAGGACCCCCGGCCGCCCGTACGCCGCGTGCGTGCGCCCGAAGCGCGTCAGCGCCAGCATCGAGAGGGCGCCGCCGACCAGGCCGCCGAGGTGGCCGCCGATCGAGATGTTCGGGAGCACGAACGACAGCAGGAGGTTGAGGACGATGACCGTGAAGGCCGGCCCCTGCGTGATCCCCGCCTGCCGCTCGAGCACGAACGCCGCCCCGAAGAGCCCGAACACCGCCCCCGACGCCCCGACCGTCGGCGACCTGATGCGGATCGCGGTCGAGCGTGGCCGCTCCGTGAAGGACGACCTGAAGATGGGGATCTGCGGCGAGCACGGCGGCGAGGCGCGGTCCGTTGCCTTCTGCCACGAGCTCGGGCTCGACTACGTCTCCTGCTCGCCGTACCGCGTGCCGCTCGCCCGGCTTGCCGCCGCCCAGGCGGCCCTCAAGGAGACCGGGGTCGAAGCCGCGGTCGCCGGGGGTTGATCAGGCCACCTCAGGGGACAGGCCTCTGACATGCGCCAGCGTTCACGAATGTCCCCCGACGGAACCTTCGATCCCGCTACACGTCGCGAAGCGCGTAGGTGGCTTGCGACGACGGCGCTT
>JBBDQR010000186.1:0-3181 GCA_040905885.1 Gaiellaceae bacterium
CGCGCGCTCGCCGGCCTCTCGCCGGCCGAGCGCGAGGTGATCGCCCTGCGCGTGCTGCTCGAGCTCGACGGGCCGGCCGCGGCCCGCGTGCTCGGGATCAGCCCCACCGCCCTCTCCACCCGACTCTCCCGTGCCCTGAACCGACTCGAGGAGGCTCTGCGCAATGCCGTCGCAGCCTGAATCCGCGCTCGCCGAGATCCGCCGCGCCCGGCCGGAGGCGCCCCCCGCGCTGCGCCGGCGCGTCCAGCTGATCGCCAGCCTCGAGCCGGTGCCGCCGCGGCGGCTCGTCACCCGCCGCCGCCTCGTCTTCGTGCTCGCCGCCGGCGTGCTCGCGGCCGGCCTGGTCGCCGGCGTCCTCAGGCAAGAGGAGCCCGCCGCCGACCAGGCCGTTGGAGCGGAGACCGCTGTCAGAGGCGCTCCGGTTCAGGAGGACTCGTCCCTGCCGTCGACCAGCCTGGGCAGGCTGGTGGACTATCGCGCCGAGCTGAGCGTCCGCGTCGACGACCTCTCCGGCGCGACGCAGAGGGCGATGCAGGCCGCCCAGTCGCTCGGCGGCTACGTCGTCTCCGCTCAGTACGACGGCGGCGAGAGCGACAGCCTGCTCGTCCTGAGCGTGCCGATCGCCCGCACCCAGGAGGCGATCGACCGGCTCTCCAGGCTGGGGGAGCTGACGAGCCAGCGCTTCTCGCTCCAGGATCTCCAGTCGACGATCGACCAGCTCGACGTACAGGCCGACCGGGTCCAGGCGCGGATCGCGTCGCTCGAGCGCCAGCTCCGGAACCCGGCGCTCACCCCCGGCGAGCGGACCGCGCTGCGCGCCCGGCTCGACCAGGCCGAGCGCGAGCTCCAGGACGTGCTCGCGCAGCGTGAGGGCACCGCCCGGCAGGGGCGGATGGCGGAGATCACGCTGACGCTCACCGCCCAGCCGGAGGAGGAGGCGCCGGCGAGCAGCGGAGTGATCGACCGCGCCGTGGACGCGCTCGGCAGCGTGTGGACGTGGGTGCTGGCCGTGCTGATCGTCGGCGCCCCGTTCGTGGTGCTGCTCGCGGCCGCGTTCCTCCTCGGCCGGCGGCTGCGCCGCCGCGCGAACGAGCGGCTGCTCGATGCCTGACCGGCAATCCCTCGCGGCGCCTGGCGGCTGCAAACCGGCGCGCTGCGGCGTCCTCAGTCGCGCCCATACCGTTTAGGTATGGGCGCTCCTTGCGTCCTTGCATCGCTTCGTTTTCGCTCGCCAGGCATCCACGGGGATCACCGGTCAGGCATCAGGGGGCTAGCCGGACGATCCGCCAGCCGGCCCCGTCCGGCTGGTAGCGGAGACGGTCGTGGAGCCGGTCCTCGCGGTGCTGCCAGAACTCGTAGGCCTGCGGCCGGAGCAAGTAGCCGCCCCACCAGTCCGGCCGCCGGCAGGGGCCCGCGCGCCGCGCCGCGGCCTCCAGCTCCTCGCGAGTCTCGACGACCTCGCCCTGGCGCGTCCCCCGGGCCGCGGCCTGGGCGCCGGCCGGCCGGGTCGCGAAGTAGGCGTCGGAGGCCTCCTCGGGCAGCCGCTCGACCGGTCCCTCGACCCGGACCTGGCGGCCGAGCTCGTCCCAGTGGAAGAGCAGCGCCGCCCGCGGGTTCGCGGCCAGGTCGCGGCCCTTGCGGCTGTCGTAGCCGCTGAAGAAGGCGAACCCGTCCTCGCCCGCCTCCTTGAGCAGCACCATCCGCAGCGAGGGCGCTCCGTCCCCCGAGGCGGTGGCGAGCGCCATCGCCTCCGGCACGCGCACGGCTGCCCGCGCCTCCTCGAGCCAGCGGTGGAACTGGACGAGCGGGTCGCGGTCGACGTCGCTCTCCAGCATCGCGCTGCGACGATACCGGCCATGCCGCGCTACCGCCTTTGCGACGAGCTCGACTTCGCCTTCGGGTGGATCGCCGACGGGCCCGTGCCAAGGACGTCGCATGCGCTACTGGCCGACGGCGTGTGGCTCGTCGAGCCGGTGGACGTGCCGGGGCTGGACGAGCGGGTGGCCGCACTCGGCGAGCCGCGCGGCGTCCTCCAGCTGCTCGACCGGCACAACCGCGACTGCGCGGCGGTCGCGCAGAGGCTCGGCGTCCCGCACCACCGCCTCGGCACCGGGCCCTTCGAGCCGATCGACCTGGTCCGGCTGCCGGGCTGGCGCGAGCTCGCGCTCTGGTGGCCGGAGCGGCGCGTCCTCGTCGCGGCCGACGCCGTCGGCACGTTGCCGTACTTCTGCGAGCCGGGCGCGGTGCTCGGCATCCATCCGTTCCTGCGCCTGACGCCGCCGCGCAAGCTGGGCCGGCTCGAGCCGCTCCACGTGCTCGTCGGGCACGGCGAGGGCGTCCACGAGGACGCGGCCGGCGAGCTCCGCCGGGCGCTCGTCCGCTCCCGTCGCGGCCTCCTCCCGGCGCTCCTGAACGGGATTAGGAACGGTGGTGCGGTCGTTTCCAATCCCTAATGGAAAAGATGTTTGCACTCGACGAGTCGGGCAACTACGGTTCCCGCTCCATGGAAGACGTTCGGCCCGAGAAGGAAGTGCTGCTCACCCCGGAGGGCATGCAGAAGCTCAAGGACGAGGTCGAGCAGCTGCGCACGGTCGGCCGCCGCGAGGTCGCCGAGCGGATCTCCGAAGCGCTCCACGCGGGCGGCGAGCTGTCCGAGAATCAGGAGTATCTGGACGCGAAGGACGAGCAGGCCCGTCTCGAGCAGCGGATCGCCCTGCTCGAGGAGCGCCTCGCCAGCGCACGGGTGATCCGGCGGACGCGCAAGCCCCCGGAGGTCGTCGGCGTCGGCACCAAGGTGCGCCTGAAGGACATGGATGCGAACGAGACGGTCGAGTACCGGATCGTGGGGTCGGCCGAGGCCGATCCCGCTCAGCAGAAGCTCTCGAACGAGTCGCCCGTCGGCCGCGCGATCATCGGCCGGAAGAAGGGCGAGGTCGTCGAGGTGGCCGCGCCGCGAGGCTCCCTGAAGTACAAGATCCTCGACATCAAAGCGGCGTAGCCATCGCCTGCTGAGCTCGGACGGGCGAGATCGCAGCGGCCGAAGGCCGCGCATCTCGACCGTCGCGAGGCGCTCCGAACCTGGTGAGGTGTGGCTCGCCGGAGCGCCCGGCGCGAAGCGCCGCGCGCGGAGGCCCAGGTTGTTGGTGTTCGCACAACGCGTGGGAGCCGGTGGCCGAAGCGC
>JBBDQR010000186.1:3191-7279 GCA_040905885.1 Gaiellaceae bacterium
GGGGGGGCGGGGGGGGCGCCCGTGACTCTGACGTCCCAGCGGAAGGCAGCCTATGCCTGATGAAGTGCGAAGCACTTCATCAGGACAAGCGCTCGACGAACTCGAGCGTCCGCCGCCAGGCGTCCTCGGAGGCCTCGGCGAACTCCTCCTGCTTGCGGTCGAAGAAGCTGTGCGGCGCGCCGTCGTAGATCACGACCTCGTGCTCGACGCCGGCTGAGTCCAGGGCCGCGTCGAAGGCCTCGGCGTCCTCGCGCGGGATGCCCTGGTCGGCGCCGCCCATCAGGGCGAGGATCGGCGCCGCGATCCTGGAGGTGTCGATCGGCCGGCCGTAGAAGCCGACCGCGCCAGCGAGCCCGTGCCCGGCGGTCGCCGCGAGCCAGGAGTTCTTGCCGCCGAAGCAGAAGCCGACCGTGAAGATCGCCCCGTAGCCTTCGCCGCGGAGGTGCGCGACCGCCGCGGCCACGTCCGCCTGCACCCCCTCGGGCGTCGTCTGCTCGACGTGCGGCATGTACTCGAAGTCGTCGCCGCGCGTGTCCACGCCCGCCGTCCGGCCGAAGTAGTCGATCGCGACCGCGCCGATCCCGCGCTCGGCGAAGCGGAGCGCCAGCTCCTCGTAGAAGCGGTAGAGCCCGCGGACGTCGGGGAGGACGACGACGGCCGTGCCGCCGGGCTCGTCGGGCTGCGCCTCGAAGGCCGCGAAGCGGTTTCCGTCCGCCGCCTCCAGCTCGAGCCGCCGGTGGGAGACGGCGGCGCCCCTGATCACGGGGACGGGCGGCAGCGAGTCGAGGTCGAAGCACATGGCTTTCTAGGCCGCCGCGGGCTGCTCGTCGCGCTTCGGACGGAAGAGCTCGGCGCCGGCGAGCAGCTCCTCGATCAGCTGCGGCAGCTCGACGCGCGACTCGAGCTCGGCGAGCCGGCTCGGGTGCACGCGCGTGTCCGCGAGCGGCGAGGCGAAGAGCGTGCAGCAGTCCTCGGCGGGCAGGATCGAGATGTCGTAGGTGCCGATCTCCTCGGCCTCGCGCATGATCTCCGCCTTGTCCCAGCCGAGCAGCGGCCGCAGCACCGGCAGGTCGCTGGCCTCGTCGACGACGCGCATGTTGTGGAGCGTCTGGCTCGCCACCTGGCCGAGCGAGTCACCGGTCACGAGCGCCTCCGCCTTCTCGCGCTTCGCCAGCTCGGCGGCGACCCGCACCATCAGCCGCCGCTGCGCCATCACCTGCAGCCGGCCCGCGCCCGCCGCCGCCAGCTGCCGCTGCGCCTTGCCGAAGGTGACGATGTGCAGGCGCGAGCCGGCCTGGAAGCGGTCGAGCGCCGCCGCCTGCGCGTACGACTTGTAGATCGACTCGGGCCCCGTGAACGGGCGGCCGCAGAAGTGGACGAACTCGCAGCGCAGCCCGCGCTTCATCATCCGGTAGGCGGCGACGGGCGAGTCGATCCCGCCCGAGAGGAGCACCAGCGCGCGGCCGCTCGTGCCGACGGGCAACCCGCCGCGGCCGGGGATGCGGTCGGTGAAGGCAAAGATCTCGTCCCGGTCGACCTCCAGGTAGAGCTCGAGGTCGGGGTTGCCGAGGTCGACCCCGAGGCCGAGCTCGTCCACCACTGCCTGCCCGGCGACGACGGCCAGCTCCTGCGAGGTGAGCGGGAAGTGCTTGTCGCGCCGGCGCGCCCGGATCGCGAAGGTCGCCCCCTCCTTGCCGCGCAGCAGGTCGACGGCTGCGCGCGTGGCCGCCTCGGGGGTCTTGTCGACGACGAGCGCGGGGTGGATCAGCGTGATGCCCAGCACGTCCCGCGCCCGCTCCAGGAGCTGGTGCTCGTGGCCGGGTGCGAAGACCGCCAGCACGCCGCCGCGCCGGCGCAGCTCGAGCGGCGCGAGGTCGCGCAGCTGGCGGCGGACGTTCCGCTGGAGGGCCTGGTAGAACCAGCCGCGGTTGCGCCCCCGCAGGATCAGCTCGCCGACCTTGAGCAGGACGCACTGCTCCACGCCGCTCACTGTACCCCGGCCTCCTGCAGGACAGAACGCAGCGCGAACGCGTTCGCGGCCCCCTGGGCGACGAGCTGCCCGCTCCCCTCCGGGTCCTGCGACCAGCGGTTCGTGTTGAAGACGGCGAACACCCGCTCGGCCTCGCCGGCGAGCTCGCGCATCGGCTCGACCCACTCCTCGAGCTCCTCGCGCGGGTAGAGGTAGTCGAAGCAGTCGGCGGCGCTGCCGCCACGGATGTTCCACGTCTTCGCGTTCCGCCCGTGGAAGCGCACGTACGCGAGCGGGCTCGTGACCGCGACCACGGTCGGGATCACGTTCTTCGCCTCCGTGCGGGGCGCATCGACGACGACGTTCGCCAGCCGGTGCCGCTCGAGGAAGGCGAGCGTCTCGTCGCGGTGCTCGTCGTCCAGCCAGCTCTGGTGCCGGAACTCGACCAGCAGCTCGTCGTCGGGGAGCTGCGCCCGCAGCCACTCCAGGTACTCCCACGACTGCGGCTTGGGGACGACGTACGGGGCGAGCTGGACGAGGATGCCGCCGAGCTTGCCCGCCTCGGCCGCCGGCTCGAGCGCCTCGCGGAAGAGCCGGACCACCTCGCCGCGGACCTCCCGGGGCATCCGCTCGACGCGGTCGCGCGCGTCGGTCTGGAGCCCCTCCCTCAGCTCGGGCGGCAGCTGCTCGAGGCGGATCGGGTGCCGCGTGATCGGTGCGAACGCCTTGAAGTGGAAGACGAACGCGTCCGGCGTCCACGCGGCCCACTTCTCCACGTTCTCGCGGCTCGGGAGCCGGTAGAAGGTCGAGTCGATCTCGACCGTGTCGAAGTGCTGCGAGTAGTACGGCAGCTGCTGGCGGCCGGTGCGCATCCCCTTCGGGTAGAAGTGCTTCTGGAGCGCCTCGTCGGCGAACGAGCAGGTGCCGATGCGGACGCGCGCGGCCACGGCTGAGATGGTATGCGGATGAACTTCCGCCAAGAGTTCGAGCCGGTCGAGCGGGAGCAGGTGCTCGTCTGCGGCCCGGGCGTGACGGCGCCGCAGTTCGAGCCCGGCGACTTCCTCCTCACGCACGGCCGGGCCTGGACGAGCCGCATCATCCGCTTCGGCCAGGCGCTCCGCTTCCGCGGCGAGGACGCGAAGTACGCGCGCTGGAACCACGCGGCGATCGTCGTGGACGAGCAGGGCGACCTCGTCGAGGCGCTCGGCGCCGGCGTCCAGAAGCGCCACATCTCGGTCTACGACGGCACCGAGTACCGGCTCGTGCGGATCTCCGCCTCCGCCGCCGATCGCCGGCAGGCCGCGGCCTTCGCCCTCTGGTGTCTCGACCAGCCCTATGCGTTCGTGACGATCGGGAGCATCGCGCTCAGCCTGCTGACGGGAGCGAAGTTCACGTTCGCGTTCGACGGCCAGCAGATCTGCTCGGGCCTCGTCGCGCGTGCGCTCGAGCGCACGGACGCGATCTTCAACCGGACGCCGTCCCACATCATGCCGGCCGACCTGGCCAAGTACTTCGGCGTCGAGCCGCCGCCCAAGGGAACCCCGAAGGGGGCCGTCCCGCCGCCCTGAGCCGGGCAGAATGGGCTCGTGGACTCCCTCCGCGGACACCTACTCGTCGCCTCTCCGGCCCTCGTCGACCCCAACTTCCGGCGATCGGTCGTCCTCGTCGCCGAGCACACCGAGGAAGGGGGAGCGATGGGCGTCGTCCTCAGCCGGCCGTCGGAGACGCCGGTGGCGGAGGCGGCGCCGATGCTGGAGCCGCTGGTCGAGCCCGGCGCCCTCGTGCACGTCGGCGGTCCGGTCGAGCCGGGCGCCGTTCTCGTCGTGGCCGAGTTCGAGGATCCCGACGCCGCCGCCGTCGTCGTCTTCGACGGCGTCGGCTTCATGCCCGGCGACTCCGAGCCGGAGGACGTGGCGACGGCGACGCGGCGCGCGCGGGTCTTCGTCGGCTACGCCGGCTGGGGCCCGGGGCAGCTGGAGGCCGAGCTGGAGGAGGAGTCCTGGGTCGTTCTCGACGCCGATCCCGGCGACGTCTTCGCCGACAGCTCCGAGGACCTCTGGAGCGCCGTGCTCGGACGCCAGGGCGGCCCGCTCGCGCTGCTGGCGACGATGCCGCCCGA
>JBBDQR010000186.1:7379-14505 GCA_040905885.1 Gaiellaceae bacterium
CCGTGCTCGGACGCCAGGGCGGCCCGCTCGCGCTGCTGGCGACGATGCCGCCCGATCCCTCCATGAACTGAGTGGTCGGCGGGCGGGAGCTCAGCCGGCCGGCGTCAAGAGATCGGGCCGGCTGACCGCCTCGGGACGGCCAAGCCTTACGCGGCTTGCCCGCGAAGCGGGTCCCGGGAAATCGGCGCGCGGCGAAGATCGCCAACTCACCGGGCGCCTCCAGCCGCGGCGGCGAACAGTCCGGCTCGGGCGGCAGCTCCAGCCAGGGCGGGACGACCGCGCAGAAGAAGGCCGCCGGCCGCAAGGGCGGCCGCGCCTCGGCCCGCAAGAGTTAGCGAACGACCCTCCGCTCGGCGGTCTGAGGCTCGCTCGCTAAACGTCGCCCTCGATCGTGATGAAGTCCGCGCCGGCGCCGTCCTGCCGGACGTCGACGTTTGTCGGCTGGAGCCCGGACGGGAACGAAGGCAGGGGGATCGGCGGGATCAGGCCGGGCGCGATGTCGACGGTGAGCGGCAGGGCGGTGCGCAGGAACTGGTCGATGTCGGCTTGCGCCAGCCCGAACGGGTTCGAGATCACGTCGACGACGAGCCTGGTCGGGTTACCCGGCGTGAGCTGGATCACCGGCGGGGCGAGCATCACGTCCGCCGGCATCTCCGCGTGGACGACGAGCGCCAGCAGGTCGACCCATCCCTGGCCCAGGTCGAGCTGGACGGACAGGCCGAGCTCGCCGAGGCCGACGCTGAGGAGGCTCGGAGCGCCCGTGACCTCGACGACGGCGGGCAGCATCGGCTCGAGCATGAACGCGATCGGGGTGCCCGGCGGCAGGGTCCCGAGCGCGGGGAAGAACTCCGCGAGGAACGACGCGTCGAGCGGGAACGGCAGCTGAAAGCCGGACTGCATCAGGTAGGCCTGGTCGATTCTGATCGTCCCGGCCCCGCTCGCCCAGGCCACCGTGAGCGCCCTGTTGAGGAGGTCCTCGCGCAGCGAGACGGCGAAGTCGTGCTGCGACGTGAACGGCGGCGGCGAGGTGGCGCCGTTCCGCGACGGCGATCCCGGCGGCTGGTGGGGCGGACGGTCGGCCACCGCCGACACGTCGGCGTCGCCGAAGGCCTTGAGGACGCCGGGCTCGAGGTCGATCGCCGCGGGCCGGAACGTCGAGGTCAACGTCAGCCCGGGGAGGTCGAGCATGTGAGGGCCGTTCGCCTCCTCGAGGACTGACTCGAGGGCCGGCGGCAGCGCCTGCTGCAGCGCAAGGGAGAGCGCGACTTCGACCAGCGGCTCCGGCAGGAACTTGGACGAGCCTCGAATCACGAGGTCGACCGAGGGCCGCATCGGCATGGCGGCGACGAACCGTCCGTTCTCGACCACGAGCACGAGGACGCCTTCGGCGGACGCCTGCGCGGCGTCGATCACGATTTGGCCGAGGGGGCCGGTACCGGTGAGGATGCAGTCCAGCGACGTCAGCTCGATCGCGAGACGCGCGTCGAGGGGAGCCGCCCTGCCCGTGGTCGAGCCGCAGGCCATTCCCCCGAAGACGATGTGGCCTGGGAGCGGCTCGGCGGCGGCGAGCGCATGCTGGAACGCCTCGGATCCGAGGATCTGCTGCGGGAGGGCGCTCAACGCGTCCTCGCCCAGACGGAACGCGAGGGCCGAGGGCACGAGCTCGCCCAGCGGGAGGTAGGTCGGGCTGTAGAGATACGACCACGACAGGAACGTCTCGTTGCCGGCGCCGTCGGTGGCGCGCCCGGTGAGGATGTTCGTCCCGAACTCGAGCGTGACCGGCGCGCTCCAGGCGCCCGTGCCCCGGTCGAGCAGGGCTGGGGCGCCGTTGACCGTGACGGACGCGATGCCGGACTCGTCGTCGGTCGCAGTGCCCTCGACGGTCACCTGGCCCGAGCCCGACACGAACTCCCCGCGGGCCGGCGACGTGACGTCGATGGTGGGCGGCGTCGTGTCGGTGACCGACGCCGCCGGCGGCGCGACGACGAGTGCCGCCGCGAGCACGACGAGCGCACGCTTCATGCAACAGAAGCTACAACTCGCGGGAGGCGGCGTCTACCCGGCCTTGTGTTTCAAAACACGAGGGGAAGGAGCGCGGTCCGCCCGGGATGGGTGCCGGGTTCAAGCCGAGCCTCGCTTGTGTCTTGAAACACAAGCGGCTTTACAGGCGCGGCTAGCGGAAGCTGCGCCGCGCTTTCAGCCGGCGGGCTGGAGGGCATGGCGCAGGTACCGCCCACCTCGCGCGAGCCACCAGATCGCGAGGCCAACGCCAAGCGCGAACGTGAGGTTCGTCTGGAAGCCCAGGCCGCCGACGAGCAGCGCGAGCGTCCACTCGTGGGCGCCGCGGAGGTCGCGCAGCAGGCCGATGTGGAGCAGGCCCGCGGTGGCGAGCAGGCCGGCGAGGATCGGCAGCGGGAACGCGGCCAGCACTGCGGCCAGCCCCCCGCCGACGGCGAGCGCCAGCACGAGCAGCACCCCTCCCATCAGCGCGGGCGCGGCCGCCCGGCGGGCGCCGAAGCGGTAGTGGGCCGTGAGCCCGCCGGCGCCGTGGCAGACGGGCATGCCGCTGATCGTCCCCGCCAGGACGCTGGCCGTGCCGAGGCTCGTCGCGAGCCGGCCGGGCGTGATCCGGCTCGCCCGCTCGCCGAAGTAGGTCCGGGCGGCGTCGGCCGTGGCGAGGCAGGAATTGGCGAACGTGAGCGCGAGCTGCGGGACGACGAGGACGGTGAGCGCCGTCCAGAGCGTGTGCGCCGAGAGCGACGGCAAGGCCAGGCCCGAGGGGCCGAGGGCGAGGCCCTGGTGGCCGACGATCGCCGCGACGGCGGCGCCGGCGACGACGAGGCCGAGCGCCACCGGCAGCCGCTTCAGGGCGAGCAGCAGGAGGAGGGCGCCCAGCGCCGCCGGGACGGCCCAGCGCGGCGCAAGCGCGTGCGGGTCGAAGGGCGGGGGCGGGCTCTTGACGAGGTTCCACGCCACCTTCAGGAAGAGGAGGCCGACCGTGAGCTGGACGCCGCGGATCAGCGCCCGCGGGAAGGCCCGCGCGGCCAGGTCGAGCAGGCCGGTGCGTCCGAGGACGAGGAAGATCACGCCGAACAGGAGCGCCCCGGCCGCGATCTCGTCGGAGCCGAGGTGCTTCGCGATCGCGATCGCGGCGAAGGCCTTCAGCGGCTGGACGGGGATCGGCAGGCGGTAGACGAGGGCGACGGCCAGGTAGAGGAGGCCGGCGGGGAGGAGCACTGCCGTGGCCGAGAGGCCGTTGCCGACGATCAGCGCGACGGCGAGCGGGACGAGCACGCCGACGTCGGCGACCGCGCCGGCCGCCTCGTGGCGGTCGAGCCGGAAGTCGCTCCGGTTCACGAGCGCAGCCTACGCTGCCAGGAAGCGGTCGAAGCGGCGCGCGAGGAGCTCCCGGTCGGGCCGCCACGCCCTCCGGTGGGGCACGTGGATCGTCGTGCCGTGCGCGCCCTTGAGCAGGTCGAGCATCGGACCGTCCTCATCTGCGAGCAACTGGTCGGCTACCCGAACGCCGTAATCCGGGGAGATGCCGACGAGGTCCTGGTCGAACGCGCGGTGGTGGATGCTGCAGAGGCTGAGGCCGTTGCTCACGAGCGGATCGCCGGCCTCTGCATCGGCGACGATGTGCGCCGCGTCGAGGAGCCGAACCTCCCTTAGCCGGCAGATCGCACATTGGCTGCTGTACGCGGGAAGCACCTTCCCTCGAAAGCGGGCCTGATGGACCCGGACGCGCATCTCTCGAACCGCGTAGCGCCGCTCGAGCGGATCCTCGAGGAGCACCGGCTCGCGCTCATCCAGGGGGCCGGCCGTCGCGCCCTTGGTGATGAGGACGCGGCGGAGAGCGGGTTCGTCCTGCACGGCAAAGCACGGGTAGAGAGGCCTGTACCAGCCCGTCCGCGTTCCCACGAAGTAGACGATCGGGACGGCGAGTGCGACCGCCTCGCGGAGTGCGCGGTTGTCGGGCTGGTCGATCGAACCAGCCCGGTAGGCATAGAGGACACCCTCATCGGTTTCCTTGTCCCCGTACGGGGACTTCCAGGACGTGAGGATCGAGAGCGCCGCCGGGCCGCGCTGCGCGGCAGCGCGGTGGATCCCCTTCATGTACGAGAGAAAGGGCACTCGGCGACCGCGAAATGGAAAGCCTGCGTCGAGCCCGTCCTTGTACGGCACGTCCTCACCGAACTTGGCGCAGAGGACATCGAGCGACGCGAAGCAGGAGCTGCGGACATCGTCGTCCCGCACCCCCGGATTCTCTCGCATGAAGCCGAGGGAGCGGCACACGGCCGCTCCCTCGAAGCCTCGAGCCGCAGGAATGATTGCCGTCAGTCCCCGGCCGGAAGCCGAGTGGAGTATCGGCAGGCCGGCTGGGCTCGATTAGCCTGACCGTCAGCTGACCCGTTCTCGCTGCTTTCGCCGCCCATACGGGGTCAGCCCGCGCGGCTTGTAGACCGCCAGCGTCGTCGCCACGAGCAGCAGCAGCAGAGCCGCGCCGGCGTGGAGCGCGGGCGATGCGCTTCTCAGCAGGTGGTCGCTCTCGCGCACCGTGTCTGCCAGTGAGTCGAGCGTCTGCGTGTAGATCAGGAGGACGACGGTCGCGACGACGTTGATCAGAAGCTTGAACACGACCCAGTAGTGCCGGAACAGGCCCCAGTGGGTTCCCAGAGACTGGACGAGCCCGGTCAGCAGCGACGCGAAGGCGAGCGGGACGAGCACGAACCATCCCATCAGCTCCATCGCGAGATAGGTGGCTCGCACGGTCTCGGTCTCGTCGCTCGTCAGAGCGGCGACGGCCAGAGCAAGGAAGCCGACGATCGCACCGAGCCAGCCGACCGAGGACACGACGTGGGCAGTGAGGACCAGCTTGCGGAGCTGAGGCCCCAGCGTCACAGCGGCATCGTCACGCCCCCAGGCGGCGGCGATGCGTGGCGCCCGGGGCCGTGACCGCGACCGAAGACGAGCAGGATGACGACCAGCACCACCGCGACCGCGGCGATCATGCCGAAGATCTTGACCCAGCGCGGCGTGCCGTCGCCGCCGGTTCCGGCCGGGCCGGGCGGGTCGGTCATGGGCGTCGCCTCCTAGGTCGCGCGGGCCTGCAACTCAGCTGCAGCCGGTGTTCGTGCCGCAGTCGCGGCACGTGTAGCAGGAGCCGGTGCGGACCATCGTGCCGCCGCAGCGAGCGCACTCCTGCGCGTCCTCGAACGCGTTGAAGAGCGCCGTCTGCCCCGGCGTCGCGGGCTGGGTCTCCGACGGCCCGGACGGCTCGCCGTTCGCGTACGCCTCCGCCAGCCGCGCCCGCACCTGCGGGGTGAGGATCCCGACCTCCTCCTGCTGGTCGACGGTCAGGAACTTCTTCCCCATCCAGCGGAACACGTAGTCGACGATCGACTTGGCGGTGCGGATGTCCGGGTCGTTCGTCATCCCGGACGGCTCGAAGCGCATGTGGCTGAACTTCGACACGTACACCTCGAGCGGCACGCCGTACTGGAGGCCGAGCGAGACGGCGATCATGAACGAGTTCATCAGGCCGGCGAGGGTCGTGCCCTCCTTGGCGATGTCGACGAAGATGTCGCCGGGGGTGCCGTCGTCGAAGAGGCCGACGTGGATGTAGCCCTCGTACTCGCCGACCGCGAACTTGCGGCCGACCTCGACGCGGTCGTCCGGGAGCCGGCGGCGCTTCGGCAGCGGGCTCGCGATGCCTGAGACTGGAGCGAGCGTCGTTGCGCCCGCGTTGGCCTTCCCGGAGAGCGGCTGCGCGACCTTGCAGTTGTCGCGGTAGATCGCGATCGCCTTCACGCCGAGCCGCCACGCCTCGAGCACGAGCTGCCCGACCTCGTCGACCGTCGACTGCTCCGGCATGTTCACCGTCTTCGAGATCGCGCCGGAGATGAACGGCTGGACGGCGCCCATCATCTTCACGTGGCCCATGTAGTGGATCGACCGGTCGCCGACCGCGCAGTCGAAGATCGGATACTGCTCGGTCTTCAGAGAGGGCGCGCCGACGACCGTGTTCCGCTCGTCGATGTAGGCGACGATCTCCTCCACCTCGGTCGGCGCGTAGCCGAGCCGCTCGAGCGCCATCGGCACGGTGCGGTTGACGATCGTGATCTCGCCGCCGCCGACGAGCTTCTTCGACTTCACGAGCGAGAAGTCGGGCTCGATCCCGGTCGTGTCGCAGTCCATCATGAAGCTGATCGTCCCGGTCGGGGCGAGCACGGTCGCCTGCGCATTCCGGTAGCCGGAGACCTCGCCCAGGTCGAGCGCGTCGTCCCATGCCTGCCGCGCGCCGCGCAGCAGGTCCTCGGGCACTGAATCGGTGTGGTCGATGTTGCCGACCGCCGCGCGGTGCATCGAGATCACGCCGATCATCGCGGCCGCGTTCTCCTGGTAGCCCGCGAACGGCCCCATCCGGGAAGCCACCTCGGCCGACTTCCTGTACGCGCGCCCGGTCATCAGCGCCGTGATCGCGGCCGCGTAGGCCCGGCCCTCGTCCGAGTCGTACGGGAGGCCGCGCGACATCAGCAGCGCGCCGAGGTTCGCGTAGCCGAGGCCGAGCTGGCGGAACTTCTTCGCGTTCGCCTCGATCTCCGGCGTCGGATAGGACGAGTAGCCGACGAGGATCTCCTGTGCGAGGAAGACCGTGTCGACCGCGTGCTCGAGCGCCTCGACGTCGAGCTCGCCGTCCTCGCGCCGGAACTTCATCAGGTTCAGCGAGGCGAGGTTGCACGCTGAATCATCGATATGCATATATTCACTACAGGGGTTCGAGGCGTTGATCCGGCCCGTGTTCGGGCACGTGTGCCACTTGTTGATCGTCGTGTCGTACTGGACGCCCGGGTCGGCGCACTCCCACGCCGCCTGCGCGATCTGGCGCAGGAGCCCCCGCGCGTCGACGGTGTCCACGACCGTCCCGTCGGTGCGGGCGGTCAGGTTCCAGTCCTTGCCCTCGAGCACGGACTCCATGAACGCGTCGGTGACGCGCACGGAGTTGTTCGCGTTCTGGTACTGGATCGACGCCCAGTCGGGCGAGTCGAGCGACATGTCGTAGCCGGCCGACTCGAGGACGCGCGCCTTCCGCTCCTCCTTGGCCTTGCACCAGATGAACTCCTCG
>JBBDQR010000187.1:0-14488 GCA_040905885.1 Gaiellaceae bacterium
GTCGCCGTCGCCACCGTCGAGGCGCCCGGGCTCGACCGCGAGGAGCGCGAGTTCGTCCTCCTCGCCGACGGCACCCTGCTCGGGAACGAGAGCGACGTGGCCCTCGCCGAGGCGGTCGCGCTCCAGCCGCCGTTCCGGGCGCAGGCGGTCCATCGCGGGGGCGAGCTCTGGGCCGTCGGCGCCAACCGGATCGACGTCGTCGAGCTGAAGGACGATCCCGGCGGCGACAGCGTCGAGCTGTCCGTCCACCAGGGCGAGCGGACGCTGCTGATCGACGGCGCCCGCACCTTCGGCAGCGTCCCCGCGCTCGAGCGGCTGCTCGCCGGCGACGGCGTCGTCCACGCCGAGCGGCTCGACGGCGCGCTCTGGGAGGTCGCCGTCGGGGCCCTCTAGGGCCGCGCCGGACAGGCGCTACTCTTGCCGGAATGCCGTCCCGTGACCTAGGCGCGCTCGAGAAGGTCCTCCGCATCGGCGAGGGCCGCCGGATGCGCCGCCTCGCCGACCAGGCGGCCTACATCGGCACGCTCGGCCCCGAGTTCGAGGCGCTCTCCGACGCCGAGCTCGCCGCGCAGACGGCCGAGTTCAAGCAGCGGGTCGCCAACGGCGAGACCGTCGAGGAGCTGCTCTTCGAGGCCTTCGCGGCCGTCCGCGAGGCGTTCAGGCGCACGATGGACGTGTCCCTCTTCGACGTCCAGCTGATGGGCGGGATTGTCCTGCACGAGGGCGACATCTCCGAGATGAAGACGGGCGAGGGCAAGACGTTCGTCGCCGTCCAGCCGCTCTACCTGAACGCGCTCACCGGCGAGAACGTCCACCTCGTCACCACGAACGACTACCTGGCGAAACGCGACCCGACCTGGACGAAGCCGGTCTGGGACGCGCTCGGCATGCGCGTCGGCTTCATCCAGAACATGATGCCGTTCGCCGAGCGGCGCGAGGCCTACTCGGCCGACGTCACCTACGGCACGAACTCCGAGTTCGGCTTCGACTACCTGCGCGACAACATGGCCGTCTCCCTCGACGGCGTCGTCCAGCGCGGCCACCGCTACGCGATCGTGGACGAGGTCGACTCGATCCTGATCGACGAGGCGCGGACGCCGCTGATCATCTCCGGCGAGCCGGAGACCGCCGCCGAGATCTACTACACGTTCGCCCGGATCGCGAAGACGCTGCGCGGCCATCCCGCGCCGGACGTGAAGAAGGGCGAGGACCCCGACGCCGACTTCCTCTACGACGAGAAGCGGAAGACCGTCGCCCCCCTGCACGGCGCGATCGAGGCCGTGGAGCGCGTGGTCAAGGTGGAGAACCTCTACGACCCGCGCAATGCGCAGCTCGTCAACCACCTCAACCAGGCGCTGAAGGCGCAGTCGCTCTACCAGCGCGACGTCGACTACGTCGTCCAGGACGGCGAGGTGAAGATCGTCGACGAGTTCACCGGCCGGATCATGGAGGGGCGCCGCTGGTCGGAGGGCCTGCACCAGGCCGTGGAGGCGAAGGAGGGCGTGCGGATCCAGGAGGAGCACGTCACGCTGGCGACGATCACCCTCCAGAACTACTTCCGCCTCTACGAGAAGCTCGCCGGCATGACCGGCACGGCCAAGACCGAGGAGAAGGAGTTCGTCGAGATCTACGACCTCAGCGTCGCCGAGGTCCCCACGAACCGGCCGGTCGTCCGCCTCGACCAGAACGACCTCATCTTCAAGACGAAGGACGCGAAGTTCGACGCCGTCGTCGCCGACATCAAGGAGCGCTTCGAGCGCGGCCAGCCGGTTCTGATCGGCACGATCGCCGTCGAGACCTCCGAGTTCCTGTCCGAGCGGCTGACGCGGGCGGGAGTGGAGCACAACGTCCTCAACGCGAAGCAGCACGAGCGCGAGGCGATGGTCATCGCCCAGGCCGGCCGCAAGCACGCGGTCACGATCGCGACGAACATGGCCGGCCGCGGCGTTGACATCGTGCTCGGCGGCAACCCCGAGTTCGAGGCGCGGCAGGAGCTGATCGGCCGCGGGCTCGCCGAGGACGCCCCCGAGTTCGACGCCGAGCTGAAGCGGCGCGCCGCCGAGGCGCGGCCCGTCTGGGAGCAGGCGCGCGAGGAGGTGTGCGAGCTCGGCGGGCTCTACGTGCTCGGCACCGAGCGCCACGAGTCGCGCCGGATCGACAACCAGCTGCGCGGCCGCTCGGGCCGCCAGGGCGACCCCGGCGAGACGCGCTTCTACCTCTCCGGTCAGGATGACCTCGTCCGGCTCTTCGCCGGCGACCGGATCTTCAACATCATGGAGCGCTTCAAGCTCCCCGACGACCAGCCGATGGAGGCGAAGATCCTCTCCAACCAGATCGAGGGGGCCCAGAAGAAGGTCGAGGAGCAGAACTTCGTCTCCCGGAAGAACGTCCTCAAGTACGACGACGTCCTCAACGTCCAGCGCCAGGTGATCTACGAGCAGCGCCGGCGCGTGCTCGAGGGCCAGAACCTCTCCGAGGACATCGGCCAGTGGATCGACGAGGTGGTGGAGAACGCCGTCCTCGCGCACACGGAGAGCGAGTTCGGGGAGGAGTGGGACCTCGGCGCGCTCTGCACGCACATGGAGGCGCTGTACGGCTCCGAGATCACGCCCGAGGAGCTGCGCGAGGAGGTCGAGCTCGACCGGCAGGCGCTGATCGAGGAGTTCCAGGCCGACGCCCGCGACGCCTACGAGGAGAAGGACGAGCAGTTCGGCGCCAATCCCGACACCGGGAAGCCGCTGCTACGCGACGTCGAGCGCTACCTCCTCCTCCAGACGGTCGACCTGCGCTGGCGTGAGCACCTGGAGAACATGGAGTACCTCCGCGACGGCATCCACCTGCGCGCGATGGCCCAGAAGGACCCGCTCGTCGAGTACCGGCACGAGGGCCACCTGATGTTCGAGGAGCTCGGCCGCGCGATCCGCGAGGAGGTCGTGACGACGCTCTTCCACGTTCAGCTCGCGCCCGAGGCCGCCGCGGCGATGCAGGAGGCGCCGGCCGCCGGCGGCGACGGCGACGGCAAGCTCTCCTACGAGCACGAGTCGCTCGCCGGCTCGCAGGCGATCGCGGCCGCGGGTGCGGGGCTGACCGCCGCCGCCGCCGCGACGCCCGTCGGAGCCGGGGGAGGGGCCGTCGGGACGATGACCCGCCGCGTCGCCGACGAGCAGAAGCTCGGCCGCAACGACCCCTGCTGGTGCGGCTCGGGCAAGAAGTTCAAGAAGTGTCACGGCGCCTGAGGGCCGTCCGGCTCAGAGGTCGAACCGATGCCGCACTGCGGCGATCCACGGGCTCTGACAGAGTTGCGCCTCGTGCCCGAGGACTACTTTGGCGACAACGTCGCCGCGCGCTACGACGAAACGCTCGGGAGCTGGGGCGACCCCGAGGTCGTCGAGCCAGCTGTGGATTTCCTGGCTGAGTTGACGGGAGGCGGCGCGGCGCTGGAGCTCGGTATCGGCACGGGGCGGATCGCGCTGCCGCTCGCTGCGCGCGGCGTCCGCGTGCACGGGATCGACCTCTCCGAGGCGATGGTCGCGCGCCTGCGTGCGAAACCGGGCGGCGACTCAGTCGACGTCACGATCGGCGACTTCGCGACGACACGCGTGGACGGGACGTTCACGCTCGCCTACCTCGTCTTCAACACGATCATGAACCTGACCACGCAGGACGCGCAGGTCGCGTGCTTCCAGAACGTCGCAGCGCACCTCGAGCCGGGCGGCTGCTTCGTGATCGAGGTCGCGTTGCCGCAGCTGCAACGGCTCCCGCCCGGCCAGACGATCCACCCGTTCTTCTACGAGAGCCCGACGCGGTTCGGGTTCGACGAGTACGACCTCCCAGACCAGGGCCTGATCTCGCACCACTACGCCGAGCGCGACGGGATGTTCGGGCCGTGGTCGGTCCCGTTCCGCTATGTGTGGCCGTCGGAGCTCGACCTGATGGCGCAGCTCGCAGGCATGCGGCGGCGCGAGCGCTGGAGCGGTTGGCGACAGGAACCGTTCACGAGCGAGAGCGAGAAGCTCGTCGGCGTCTGGGAGAAGCCGCGCGGTTCGAGCTCTTAGAGCGCCGACATCGCCGCGGGATTCTCGGGATCCGTGCGCTTCGCCACCTTGGCGGCCGGCCCGATCTTCTCCACCACCGCGAACCGGCGCTTGTCCTCGACGACGCGCTCGATCTTGGCCTGCTCGTGACCCGGAACGACCACGAACCTCGTCGGCTCGGCCCGCACCTCGCGGTACTCCGCGGAGGAGATCTCGACGATCTGGTCGCAGCCGCGCGTCCCGCACTCGCAGAGGATGCTGAGCGCGAGACCGTCCTCGCCGGGGGCCGGCCCGAGCTTCTCGTTGGCGCGCTCGATCGTCTCGTTGACCTCGCGGACGCGCGCCTCGTTGAGCGCCAGGCGCTCCTCGTGTGAACGGGGAGTCACGGGGGTAGAACGATCCACCCGGGCCGGCGGTTACGCTACCCGCCGTGTCCGACCAGACCCCGAGCGTCGAGGAGCAGCTGAAGGAGATCGGGGCCCAGCTCGACTGGGTCCGTGATTACCTTTGACCCGGATTCGGTGAGGGCGCGCGTCGCCGAGCTCGAGGCCGAGCTCGGGGCGCCGGGGTTCTGGGACGACCAGCAGCGCGCGGCGGCGGTCTCCGCCGAGCACGCGCGCCTCGCGAAGCGCCTCGAACGCTACGAGCGCCTGCGCCGGGAGTACGAGGACGCGCGCGAGCTTCTCTCCATGGACCGCGAGATGGCGGGGGAGATCGCGGAGTCGCTCGCGCCGATCCGGCGCGAGCTCGAGCGGCTCCAGGAGGACGCCCTCTTCACCGGCCGCTACGACGCCGGCGACGCCGTCGTCACGATCCACGCCGGCACGGGCGGCACCGACGCGCAGGACTGGACCGAGATCCTGCTCCGGATGTACCTGCGCTGGGCCGCAGACCGGGGATTCCAGACGGAGCTCGTCGAGGCGAGCCCCGGCGAGGAGGCCGGGCTCAAGTCGGCCACGTTCACGGTCCGCGGCGAGAACGCGTACGGGATCCTCAAGGCCGAGCGCGGCGTGCACCGGCTCGTCCGGCTGTCGCCCTTCGACCAGGCGCACCGGCGGCACACGAGCTTCGCGCAGGTGATCGTCTCTCCGCTGCTCGCGGACGAGGGCGAGGTTGAGGTGGACGAGTCCGAGCTGCGGATCGACACGTACCGGGCGAGCGGCGCCGGCGGCCAGCACGTGAACAAGACCGACTCGGCCGTCCGGATCACGCACCTGCCGACCGGCATCGTCGTCCAGTGCCAGAACGAGCGCTCGCAGACCGCGAACAAGCAGACCGCGCTCCGCATCCTCAAGTCGCGTCTCGCCGAGGTGCGCGAGGAGGAGCGCGAGGCCGAGCTGGCGCGCGAGCGCGGCGCGGCGCAGGACATCGGCTTCGGCAGCCAGATCCGCAGCTACGTCCTCCAGCCCTACCAGCTCGTGAAGGATCACCGCACCGGCCACGAGGCGGGCAATGCCGAGGGCGTGCTCGACGGCGACCTCGACGGCTTCATCCACGCCTACCTGCTGGAGAAAGCGGCGGGGAATGTCGTCTAGAACCTCCGCTAGACTGCCTGCCGACCCAGAACCGGGGCGGCCCAGCGGCCGTCCTCATTCGACCCCGGTGCAGGAACTCGACCTCCAGACCCAGTCCCCGTCGGCGCTCGCCGAGCCCGAGCCCGTCCTCCCGGCCGCGCCCGGGCCGGGCGCGATGGTCGTCTGCGAGAGCCTGACGAAGATCTACGACCCCGACATCGTCGCGCTCGACAGCGTCTCGTTCGTGATCGACAAGGGCGAGTTCGTCTTCATCGTCGGCGCCTCGGGCTCGGGCAAGTCGACGCTCGTCCGGCTGCTGCTGAAGGAGCTCGAGCCGACCTCCGGCCGCATCATCGTCGGCGGCCGCGACCTCGGCCGGCTGAAGCCGTCCAAGGTGCCGATGCTGCGGCGCAACCTCGGTTGCGTCTTCCAGGACTTCAAGCTGCTCTCCGACCGCACCGCGTACGAGAACGTCGCCTACTCGCTGAAGGTGCAGGGCGAGAGCCGCAACTCGATCCGCCGCAAGGTGCCCGAGGTGCTCAGCCTGGTCGGGCTCTCCGACAAGATGAACAGCCTCCCCGACGAGCTCTCCGGCGGCGAGCAGCAGCGCGTCTCGATCGCGCGCGCCGTCGTCAACCACCCGCCGCTCCTCCTCTGCGACGAGCCGACGGGGAACCTCGACCCCGACACCTCCGTCGGGATCATGCAGCTGCTCTACCGGATCAACCGCGCGGGCACGACCATCCTCATGGTCACCCACGACCGCGAGATGGTGGACAAGATGCGCAAGCGCGTGATCGCGCTCGAGGGCGGCCGGCTCGCCCGCGACGAGCGGCGCGGAGGCTACGCGGCCGAATGAACCGGCTGCGGATGGTGATCAGCGAGTCGGCGCGCTCGCTGACCGCGAACCTGTCGACGACCGTCGCCGCGACGATGACCGTGCTGATCGGGATGTTCCTGCTCGGCCTGTTCATCGCGCTCGGCACCTGGGTGGTCTCCTGGAGCGACCAGGCCAAGGACAAGCTGCTCGTCAAGGTCTACATGTGCACGCCGCTCACCTGCCCGCAGCAGGGTGAGGTGAACGAGAAGCAGCTGGGCGACGTCCGGAACTACCTCGTCGGCCTGCCCGAGGTGCGCGCGGTCACGTTCGTCTCCAAGGAGGAGGCGCTCCAGATCATGCGCCGGCGGAGCCCCGAGCTCGTCGAGCAGATCTCCTCGAACCCGCTGCCGCACGCGTTCGAGGTCGCGCCGCGGCGCGCCGAGGACGTCCGCGCGCTCTCCGACCAGATCCGGGGGGCGGGCCTCCCAGGCGTGGAGAAGGTGCGCGACGGCGAGAAGGTGGCGGACTCGATCCTGAACGCGGCCAAGGTGATCTCGGGCTTCTTCCTAGCCGCGGTGCTCGTGCTCGCGATCGCGTCGGCGCTGCTGATCGCGAACACGATCCGGCTCTCGATCTTCTCCCGGCGGCGCGAGATCGAGGTGATGAAGCTCGTCGGGGCGACGAACTGGTTCGTGCGCGGCCCGTTCATGATCGAGGGGCTGCTCTGCGGCCTCGCCGGCTCGCTGGCCGCCGTGCTGCTGCTCGGGCTCGGCAAGGAGCTCGTGCTGCCGAGCATCCTCGGCCGGATCGAGGACACGGGCGTCGGCGCCTGGCCGTTCTGGCAGAACGCGGCGGTGCTGCTCGCGGTCGGGCTGCTGCTCGGCGCACTCGGCTCCGGGATGACGCTGCGGCGCTTCCTGCGCGTCTAAACCGCGAAAAATGCGGCGCGCTTA
The DNA here is from genome assembly GCA_040905885.1 of Gaiellaceae bacterium. Classification (GTDB taxonomy): domain Bacteria; phylum Actinomycetota; class Thermoleophilia; order Gaiellales; family Gaiellaceae; genus JACVRU01. The sequence goes on from JBBDQR010000187.1 coordinate 7,322, forward strand.
CGCGACGCATTTTCCGCGGGAGCCGAAAAGCCGTTGAACGACGTCATCGTTGTCGAGGTCTCGTCCCGGGGGAAGCTCCTCGTCGGCGAGCCGTACTTCGAGCCGGCGGCGCCGCTCATGCTCGACCGCAAGCAGGCGGGGGACGTCGGGGCCGGCGACCTCGTCGCCGTGCGCACCGGTCGCGGGCGGGCCCGGGTCGAGCGCGTGCTCGGCAAGGCCGACGACGTCGAGGCGGTGCTCGAGGGCCTCCTCGTCCACCAGGGGCTGAGGGAGCCGTTCGAGCCTCACGACGTGCCGGAGCCCCCCGTCGAGGGCCGCGTCGACCTGCGCGAGCTGCCGACGTTCACGGTCGATCCGGACACGGCGAAGGACTTCGACGACGCGATCTCGATGCGCCGCGAGGAGGATGGCGTCCGCGCCTGGGTGCACATCGCCGACGTCGCCGCCTACGTCCCCGCCGGGTCGCCGCTCGACCGGGGCGCCGCCGGCAGGGCGTTTTCGACATACGTGCCGGGCCGGGTGGCGCCGATGCTGCCGCCGACGCTGTCGGAGGACGCCTGCTCGCTCCGCCCGCACGTCGATCGGCTGACCGCGACGGTCGAGCTGCCGCCGTTCGGGGAGCCGCTCTTCTACCGCTCGGTGATCCGCAGCGACGCCCGGCTCACGTACGGCCAGGTCGCGCGCGGCGAGGTGGAGCTGCCGGAGGTGGCGCTGGCGGCCGCCTACTCGGAGGAGCTGCGGCGGCGGCGCTTCGCCCGTGGCGCGCTGCGCGTCGAGACGCCCGAGCTCAACTTCGAGTTCGACGGCCACGGCGGCGTCGCCCGCGCCTGGTTCGAGGGCGAGGCGGAGGCCCACGCGCTCGTCGAGGAGCTGATGATCGCGGCCAACGAGGCGGTCGCCAGGCTGCTTTCCTCGCGGGCGCGGCCCGCGCTCTACCGCGTCCACGAGCGGCCCGAGCCGCAGGCCGTCCTGTTGCTGCTGGCGAAGCTGGCCGAGCTCGAGGTTCCGACGCCGCCCGCGCCCGCCGCGGAGCGGCTCGCGCCCGGGGAGGCGGCGGCCCTCGCATCCGCCGCCTCCGAGCTGGTGGCCGAGTACACGGCGCGCTCGGGGCGGGGGAGGGAGGCGTTCCCGGCGCTCGTGCTGCGCTCGCTGAAGCAGGCGCGCTACGACCCGGCCAACCTGGGCCACTCCGGGCTCGCGAGCCGCGCCTACTGCCACTTCACCTCGCCGATCCGCCGCTATCCCGACCTGGTCGTCCACCGGGCGCTCCTCCGCGAGCTCGGCCTCGCCGACGAGGAGCAGCCGGACGACCTCGGTGCGCTCGCCGAGCACGCCTCCGAGCGGGAGCGGGCGGCGGCGAGCGTCGAGTACCAGGCCGACGACTTCTGCCTGGCCTGGCTGCTCGAGCGGCGCCTGTTCGAGCTCGGTTGGGACGCGACCTTCGAGGGCGAGATCACGGGGATGATCGGCGCGGGCCTCTTCGTCCGCTTCGGCGAGCTCTTCGAGGGCTTCCTGCCCTCCCGGCGGCTGACCGAGGACTACTTCGAGCTCTCCACGCTGGGCACGACGCTCGTCGGCCGCCGCACCTCGCGGGCGTACCGCCTGGGCGACCCGATCAAGGTGAGCGTCGCCGAGATCCGCCGCCACGAGGGCAAGGTCGAGCTCCAGCCGGCGCGTTAGGATCGCCGCGATGGAGGGGGGCTACCGCAAGGCGAGCCTGGCGAGCTGGGAGAGCTCGGCGGCCGGCTGGGCCTACTGGGCGCGGCGGCTCTCCGAGGCGTCACGCGACGTCACCGAGTGGCTTCTTGCAAGCCTCGACCTGCGCGACGGCGACACGATCCTCGAGCTCGCCGCCGGCGCGGGCGACCTCGGCTACGAGGCGGCCGCGAGAGCGGACGTCCGGCTGGTCACGACCGACTTTTCCGAGCCGATGCTCGCGGAAGCCCGTCGTCGCGCGGAGGAAGTCGCCGTCGGGAACGTCGAGTTCCGCGTCCTGGACGCCGAAGACATCGATCTCCCTGAAGACAGCGTCGACGGGGTCCTCTGCCGCTACGGGTACATGCTGATGGCCGACTCCGCCGCCGCCCTCCGCGAGACACGGCGCGTCCTGCGCCCCGGGCGGCGCGTCGCCTTCGCCACCTGGGGCCTTCCGGAGGCGAACGCCTGGGTCATGTTCGGCCGCATCCTGGTCGAGCGGGAGCTGATGCCGCGCCCGGGGCCGGGCGAGCCGGGCATCTTCGGCCTCCCCGAGGCCGAAGTCGTCGAGCCGCTGCTCGTGTCGGCGGGATTCGGCGAGATCGAGGGCGAGGTGATCGACTTCGTGCTCGACTACCCGAGCTTCGAGGGCTACTGGGACTTCGTCACGCGCGCCGCCGGCGCGGTCACGCCGGTGCTCGCGGCCATGTCGCCGGACGAGCTCGCGAGCTACCAGCGCGAGCTCGCCGAGCGCGTCGCGCCGTTCCTCCAGGAGGACGGCACGCTCGCGTTCCCGGCCTCGTCGCTCGTCGTCGCGGCGACCGCCTAGGCCCGCACGGTCCGCCAGGACTGCCACGTGATCCGCAGGATCACGAGCGTGATCGCGAGCGCGATCGCGGGGTCCGCGACCTCGAGCCCGACCCAGACGAACGCGGCCGAGAGCACGACGCCGAGGCTGACCAGCCCGTCCGTCCGCGCGTGGTAGCCGTCGGCGACGAGCGCCGGGCTTTCGAGCTTCCTCCCGGCCCGCAGGCGCACCCACGCCGCCGCCTCGTTGCCGACGAAGCCGGCGGCGCCCGCCAGCGCCAGCGCCCCCAGGTGCGAGAGCGGGCGGGGCTCGATCAGGCGCACGACGGCCTCGTAAGCGGCGACGCATGCGGAGACGAAGATCGCCAGCACGACGGCAATCCCGGCCCACCGCTCAAGGCGGTGGCTGTGGAGCAGGAAGGCGATCCCGATCGGGAACGCGGTCAGGGCGTCGCCGCCGTTGTGGATCAGGTCGGCGAGCAGCGCGACGCTGCCGCTCGCGACGTAGATCACTGCCTGGAGCGCGGCCGTGGCGCCGAGCAGCCCGAGCGCCCAGAGCACGGCGCGGATGCCCGCGCGCGAGCGGTCGGGGAGGCGGAAATGGTGGTGATGGTGGTGGTGCAGAAGGGCGAGCCTACAATCGAGGGATGAGCCGTAGGCTTGACGGAGGCGACCAGGGAGCGCAGGTGCCGGCTTAGCCGGCGCCGGAGCGGGAATGGCTGAGAAGCTGATCGCGGACAACCGCAAGGCGCGGCACGAGTACCATCTGCTCGACCGGTTCGAGGCGGGGCTCGTCCTCACCGGGACGGAGGTGAAGTCCCTCCGCAACGGCAAGGCCGATCTCGCGCGCGCCTACGCGACCGTCCGCGACGGCGAGGCCTGGCTCGTCGGCCTCCACATCGCCCCGTACGAGCAGGGGTCGACGGCGAGCCACGACCCCGACCGCGACCGCAAGCTGCTGCTGCACACGCGCGAGATCGCGTCGCTGACGGGGAAGGTGAAGGAGAAGGGGCTCACCCTCGTCCCGACGCGGCTCTACTTCAAGGACGGGCGCGTGAAGGTCGAGCTGGCGGTCGCGCGCGGCAAGGAGCTGCACGACAAGCGGCGGGACGTCGCCAAGCGCGACGCCGAGCGGCAGATCGAGCGCGCGCTCCGGTCGCGCCGCTGACACGGCTGCGTTAGGCTCACCTCGACCCGCGAGACCCGTGAAAGGAGGCTGGGTGAGGCAGGTCTCGGTCAGCGTCAACGGGGTGCGGCACGAGCTTCTCCTCGAGCCGAGGGAGCTCCTCGTGTACGTGCTGCGGGAGCGGCTGGGGCTCACGGGCACGAACGTCGGCTGTGACACGTCCTCCTGCGGCGCGTGCACCGTGCTGCTCGACGGCGAGTCCGTGAAGTCGTGCACGGTGCTGGGCGTCCAGGCGGACGGATCCGAGATCACGACGATCGAGGGGCTCGCCGTCAACGGGACGCTGCACGCCGTCCAGGAGGCGTTCCACGAGCACCACGCGCTCCAGTGCGGCTACTGCACGCCCGGATTCGTCATGGCGACGGTCAGCCTGCTCGCCGAGAATCCGGACCCGACGGAGGAGGAGATCCGGCACGGGCTGGAGGGCAACCTCTGTCGCTGCACCGGTTACGTGAACATCGTCCGCGCCGTCCGGGCGGCGGCGGGGACGCCGGCCTAGGAGGGGCGATGGCCACGATCACCGAAGTCGAGATCGGGCGCGTCGTCGGAACGTCCGTCAAGCGGAAGGAGGACCTGAAGCTCCTGACCGGCCGTGCCCAGTACGTCGACGACATCCAGGTTCCGGGGATGCTGTGGATGGAGGTCGTCCGCAGCCCTTACGCGCACGCCCGGATCGGCGCGATCGATCTCTCGGCCGCGACCAAGGCGCCGGGCGTGATCGCCGCCTTTTCGGGCGCCGATCTCGCCGACGACTGGCAGGCCTCGCTGCCGACGGCCTGGGTCCCGACCGAGGACACCAACCACCCGAACCATCGGCCGCTGGCGGTGGACAAGTCCCGCTTCGTCGGCGAGGGCATCGCCGTCGTCGTGGCCGAGACGCGCGAGCAGGCCAAGGACGCGGCCGAGCTCGTCGCCGTCGACTACGAGCCGCTCAAGCCCGTCGTCGATGCCCAGCGGGCGCTCGAGGAGGGCGCGCCGCTCGTGCACGAGGAGTTCGGCACGAACCGCTGCTACACCTGGAAGCTGTCCGCGGGCGAGGTCGATCGGCTCTTCGCGGAGGCGCCCGTCACGGTGACGGAGCGCTACCGCCAGCAGCGCCTGATCCCCAACGCGCTCGAGCCGCGCGGCTGCATCGCACAGCCGTCCCCGGCCACCGGCGAGTTCACGCTCGTCTCGTCGACCCAGGTGCCGCACGTCGCGCGCACGACGCTGGCGCTCGTGACCGGGATCCCGGAGGCGCGGCTGCGGGTCGTCGCCCCCGACGTGGGCGGCGGCTTCGGCTCGAAGCTCAACGTCTACGCCGAGGAGGCGCTCGTCCTCGACCTCGCGCGCCGGCTGGGACGCCCGATCAAGTGGATCGAGGAGCGCTCCGAGGGCTACCTCGCCACGATCCACGGCCGCGACATGGCCCAGGAGATCGAGCTCGCGGCCACCGAGGAGGGCCGGATCACCGCCGTCCGGGCGCGCCTGACCGTGAACATGGGCGCCTGGCTCCAGCTCGTCACCGCCGGGACGCCGCTGCTCGGCGCCTGGCTCTACTGCGGCGCGTACGACCTTGAGGGTTATGAGCTCGAGTGCACGGGCGTCTTCACGACCACGATGTCGACCGACGCCTACCGCGGCGCGGGCCGTCCGGAGGCGACGTACGCGATCGAGCGGGCCGTGGACGCGCTCGCCCGCAAGCTCGGCATGGACCGGGTCGAGATCCGGCGGCTCAACTTCCTCTCGGAGTTCCCCGCGACGATCGTCTCGGGCCTCCAGGTCGACTCGGGCGACTTCGAGGCGCACCTCGACCGGGCGCTGGAGATGCTCGACTACGAGGCACTGCGCCGCGAGCAAAGCTCGAGACGCGAGCGCGGCGACCCGCGGCAGCTCGGGATCGGCTTCTCGACCTACCTCGAGATGTGCGGCCTCGCCCCGTCGCGCATCCTCGGCGCGATCCGCTACGGGGCGGGCGGCTGGGACGCGGCGCAGGTGCGGATCATGCCCACCGGAACGGCGCAGGTGATCATCGGGACGTCGCCGCACGGCCAGGGCCACGTGACGACGTTTTCCCAGATCGCGGCCGACGGGCTCGGCCTCGCGGTGGAGGAGGTCGAGGTGCTCCACGGCGACACGGCCGTCGCCCCGCTGGGGATGGACACGTACGGCAGCCGCAGCCTCGCCGTCGGCGGGGTCGCGGTCTGGCACGCGTGCGAGCGGGTGGTCGAGAAGGCGCGACAGATCGCCGCGCACAAGCTCGGCGCCGCGGCGGGCGACCTCGAGTACGAGGCCGGCACGTTCACCGCCTCGGACGGCGGCACGGTGACCGTCAAGGAGGCGGCGTTCGCGGCCTGGACCGCGCACGACCTGCCGGAGGGAATGGAGCCAGGCCTCGAGTCCACCTGCGTCTACGACCCGCCGAACTTCTCCTGGCCGTCCGGCACGCACATCGCGGTCGTCGAGGTGGACACGGAGACGGGCGCGGTCGATCTCGCCCGGTACGTCGCCGTGGACGACGTCGGCCGCGTGATCAACCCGGAGATCGTCGAGGGCCAGGTGCAGGGCGGCATCGCTCAGGGCGCCGCGCAGGCGCTCTGGGAGGAGGCGGTGCACGACGAGGACGGCAACCTCCTGACCGGGAGCATGGTCAGCTACCTCGTCCCCTCGGCTGTCGAGCTGCCGTCCTTCGAGATCGACCGGACGGAGACGCCCAGCCCGACGAACCCGCTGGGCGTGAAGGGCGTGGGGGAGACGGGCACGATCGCCTCGACCGCGGCGGTCATGAACGCCGTCATCGACGCGCTCGAGCCCTTTGGCATCACCGAGATCGACATGCCCGCCTCGCCCGAGCGAGTCTGGCGGGCGATCCAGGAGGCGAAGCGATGATCCCCGCCCCGTTCGACTACGAGGTCGCCGGGTCGGTCGAGGAGGCCGTCGAGCTGCTCGGCGCGCGCGAGGACGCGAAGCTCCTGGCCGGCGGGCATTCGCTGCTCCCGCTGATGAAGCTGAGGTTCGCGCGGCCGGCGGTGCTCGTGGACATCGGCCGGCTCGAGGAGCTGCGCTACGTGCGCGACGCCGGCGATCGGCTGGCGATCGGGGCGCTCTCCCGCCACCGCGACCTCCAGACCGACCCGTTGCTGCAGGAGCACTGCCCGATCGTCTCCTACACTGCGGGGCTGGTCGGCGATCCGCAGGTGCGCCACCGCGGCACGATCGGCGGCTCCGTCGCCCACGGCGACCCCGCCTCCGACCTGCCCACGGTGCTCGTGACGCTGGACGGGGAGCTGGTGGTCCGTGGCCCGGGCGGCGAGCGAACTGTGCCCGCGGGCGAGTTCTTCCGCGGCGTCTTCGAGACCGCGCTCGGCCCGCAGGACGTGCTCGCCGAGATCCGGGTTCCGAAGCTGGGCGAGTCCGGCTGGTCGTACGTGAAGTTCAACCGGCGCGCCCAGGACTGGGCCACGGTCGCGGTCGCCGCCGTCGTGAACGGCGGCCCGCGG
>JBBDQR010000188.1:0-2359 GCA_040905885.1 Gaiellaceae bacterium
ACCTGACCTACCAGGCCCCGCTCTCGATGACGGTCCGCTTCGTCAACAAGGAGACGGGCGAGATCCGGGAGCAGACGGTCTTCATGGGCGACTTCCCGATGATGACCGTGAACGGGACGTTCATCATCAACGGCACCGAGCGCGTGATCGTCACGCAGCTCGTCCGGTCGCCGGGCGCTTACCTGATGGAGCCCAAGGACCCGACCAAGCAGGTCTTCACCGCGAACCTGATGCCGTCGCGCGGCTCGTGGCTGGAGCTCGAGATCGACAAGAAGGGGATCGTCTACGCCCGCATCGACCGGAAGCGGAAGCTGCCGATCACGACGCTGCTCCGCGCGCTGCCGGCCGCCGATCCCACGACCGGCGCCGAGATCGATACCTCGTCCAACGAGGCGATCATGGCGCTGTTCGGCAACTCGATGTACATCGCCAACACGCTCGAGAAGGATCCGGCGACGCGTGAGGAGGAGGCGCTGATCGAGGTCTTCAAGAAGCAGCGCCCGGGCGAGCCGCCCACGGTGGACAACGCCCGCAACCTCCTGAACTCGCTCTTCTTCGACCCGAAGCGCTACGACCTGACCAAGGTCGGCCGCTACAAGCTGAACCAGCGGCTCGGCGTCGACGTGCCCGAGGACACGCGCGTGCTCACGAAGCAGGACATCATCGCGCTCGTCCGCCGGCTCGTCGACCTACCGAAGGCGATCGGCGTGCCGGAGGACTCGAAGGACTTCGCGCTCGACGCGATCGCGCTGCCGCGCGACCCGATCCGCACCGAGCTCGACGAGTACGAGGACTTCGGCAACCGGCGGCTGCGCACGGTCGGCGAGCTGATCCAGGAGGCGTTCCGCGTCGGCCTTTACCGGATGGAGCGCGTCGTCCGCGAGCGGATGACGACGGAGGACGTCGACACGATCACGCCGCAGACGATCATCAACATCCGGCCCGTCGTGGCGGCGCTGAAGGAGTTCTTCGGCTCGTCGCAGCTCTCGCAGTTCATGGACCAGACGAACTCGCTCGCCGGGCTGACGCACCGGCGCCGCCTGTCGGCGCTCGGCGCCGGCGGCCTGACGCGCGAGCGCGCTCCGATCGAGGTGCGCGACGTGCACCCGACCCATTACGGGCGGATGTGCCCGATCGAGACGCCGGAGGGCCCGAACATCGGCCTGATGGGCTCACTCGCGTCGTTCGCGACCGTGTCCGCGTTCGGCTTCATCCAGACCCCGTACCGCAAGGTCACGGGCGGCAAGGTGACCGACGAGATCGTCTACCTGGACGCGGCCGAGGAGGCGCAGTACACGATCGCGCAGGCGAGCGCCCAGCTCGACGTCCGCACCGGCAGGTTCGCGACGCCGCAGGTGCTCTGCCGCTCGAAGGAGGGCGAGGCCGTGCTCGTCGATGCGAAGAACGTCGAGTTCATGGACGTCGCCCCGGCCCAGATCGTCTCGGTCGCCGCGGCGCTGATCCCGTTCCTCGAGCACAACGACGCGAACCGCGCGCTGATGGGCGCGAACATGCAGCGGCAGGCGGTGCCGCTGCTGATCACCGAGCCGCCGCTCGTCGGCACCGGCCTGGAGTACCGGGCCGCGATCGACACCGGCGACGTCGTGCTCGCCGAGCACGCCGGCACGGTGGTCGACGTCGGCGCCGACCACATCGTCGTCGAGACGAAGGACGGCAAGGACACCTACGAGCTGACGAAGTACATGCGCTCGAACCAGGGCACGCTCATCCACCAGAAGCCGATCGTCGGCCTGGGCGAGAAGGTGCGCGCGGGCCAGGTGCTCGCCGACGGCTCGTCCACGCGCGACGGCGAGCTGGCGCTCGGGCGGAACCTGCTCGTCGCCTTCATGCCGTGGGAGGGCTACAACTTCGAGGACGCGATCGTCGTCTCCGAGCGGCTCGTCACCGACGACCTGCTGACGTCGATCCACATCCACGAGTACGAGATCGACGCCCGCTCGACGAAGCTGGGCGACGAGGAGATCACGCGCGACATCCCGAACCGGTCGGAGGAGTCGCTCCGCAACCTCGACGACCGCGGCATCGTCCGCATCGGCGCCGAGGTCGGCTCGGGCGACCTGCTCGTCGGCAAGGTGACGCCGAAGGGCGAGACCGAGCTGACGGCCGAGGAGAAGCTGATCCGCGCGATCTTCAAGGAGAAGGCGCGCGAGGTCCGCGACACGTCCCTCAAGGTGCCGCACGGCGAGGGCGGCGTCGTGATCGACGTGAAGACCTTCTCCCGCGACGCCGGCGACGACCTGTCGCCCGGCGTGAACGAGCTCGTCCGCGTGTACGTGGCGAAGAAGCGCAAGATCGCCGAGGGCGACAAGCTCGCCGGCCGCCACGGCAACAAGGGCGT
>JBBDQR010000189.1:0-14235 GCA_040905885.1 Gaiellaceae bacterium
GGGGGTAGAGCGGCACCTGGCGCGGGCGGAGGGGGGCTTTGCCCGGCGGGAGCCGGTGCCGGCGAGAGCCGGAGGCGGAGCTAGAGTCCATGCTCGGATGGCAGCTCAGCCGGAGGTCGCGGTCGCACAGTTCTCCGACCGGCTCGCGGAGGCGGTCGAGCGGAAGCGGAGCCAGCTCGTCGTCGGGCTCGACCCGCGGCTCGAGCTGATTCCCGTGGAGGTCCGGGGCGACGCGCACCTCGACCGCGAGCAGGCCGCCGACGCGGTCGAGCGGTACTGCCGCGGGATCGTCGACGCGGTCGCGCCGAGCGCGGTCGCCGTCAAGCCGCAACTGGCGTTCTTCGAGGCGCTGGGGGCGGACGGCTTCCGGGCCTTCGAGCAGGTCTGCGCCTACGCGCGGGCCGCCGGGCTGCTCGTGATCGCCGACGCGAAGCGGGGCGACATCGGCTCGACCGCCCGGGCGTACGCCGCCGCCTACCTGCCCCTGGCGGACGCAGTCACGGTCAATCCGTACCTCGGGCGCGACTCGCTCGACCCGTTCCTCCTCGCCGCGCGGCGCGAGGGCGCCGGCGTCTTCTGCGTCGTCAAGACCTCGAACGCCGGCAGCGCCGACGTGCAGGACGCCGTCCTCACCGACGGCGAGCCCCTCTGGCACCACGTCGCCAGGCTCGTCTGCGAGTGGGCGGAGGAGGCCGTCGGGGAGAGTGGCCTGTCGAACGTGGGCGCCGTCGTCGGGGCGACGTATCCGCGCGCCGTCGGCGAGGCGCGGCGGCTGATGCCGCAGTCGGTCCTGCTCCTGCCGGGTGTCGGCGCCCAGGGCGCGACGCCGGCGGACGTCGCCCGCGCCTTCACCAGCGGCCCGGCGAGCGCCCTGGTCAGCGCGTCGCGCTCGGTGATCTACGCCTACCGCGAGGCCGGTGGCGACTGGCGCGCGAGCGCGGGCGCGGAGGCGGCCCGGCTGCGCGGCGAGATCTGGGCCGCCGCCGGCTGGTAGACGATGGCCGCCCGCGTCGCGGCGCCGCTCGCCTTCCTCGTCCTCGCCACGCTCGGCATCGTCGCGATCCGGTCGGCGCTGAACGAGTCGCCGTCGACGAGACCGGCGACGACCACCGTCGCGACGACCACGCCGACGGAGACCGCTGCGACGGAGACGACCGCGACGACGGAGGGGATGTTCTACCGCGTCCAGGCCGGCGACACCCTCGAGTCGATCGCGTCGCGGAGCGGCACGACCGTCGAGCGGCTGCTCGAGCTCAACCCGGGGATCGATCCCGTGGCGCTCAGGATCGGCCAGCGCATCAGAGTCGGCTAACGTTCCCCGCCGGTGAAGCGCCTCCTCGCCGTCATCCTCGGCGCAGCCGTCCTTGCCCCTGTCGCCTCCGCTGCCGCTCCGCGCCCCCACGCGCGCGCCTGGCTCGTCGAGAACGCGGCCACGGGCGAGGTGCTGGCCGCGCACGCCGCCTCGGCCCGGCTGCCGATCGCCAGCATCACGAAGCTGATGACGGTGCTCGTGACCCTCGACCACGCGAAGCTCGACGACGTCGTCACCGTCTCGCCGCGCACCTCGCGGATCGGCGAGTCGACGATCGACCTGCGCCCCGGCGAGCGGATCGCCGTGCGCGACCTGATCGAGGCGGCGCTGATCCAGAGCGCGAACGACGCGGCCTCGGCGCTCGCGGAGCACATCGGGGGCGGGAGCGTCCCCCGCTTCGTCGCGCTGATGAACGCCAAGGCGCGCGCGCTCGGCCTCGCCGACACGCACTTCGTCAACCCCTCGGGGCTGGACGCCCGTGGGCACTACTCGAGCGCGCGCGACGTGACCACGCTCGCCCGGATCGCGATGCGCAAGCCGTTCGTCCGCCGCACGGTCCGCCTGCGAACCGAGGGCGCCGCGGGCCGGACGCTCCACACCTGGAACGACCTGCTCGGCGGCTTCCCCGGCGTCGTCGGCGTCAAGACGGGCCACACGGAGGCCGCCGGCTGGTCGCAGGTCGCCGCGGCGCGCGGCCCCGGCCTGACGATCTACGCGACCGTGCTGGGCAGCCCGACGCGCGATCGCCGGAACGCCGACCTGGCCGCCCTGCTCGCCTGGGGGCTGTCCCGCTACCGCGTCGTCGAGGCGATCGACGACGGCCGCGTCTACGCGACCGCGACGACCGGCTATGGGCGCGCGCCCGTCCGGCTCGTCGCCGCCGAGCCGCTGCGCCGCTCGATCCGCGTCGACCGGCCGCTCGTCGAGCGCATCGTCGCGCCCTCGGTCGTCTCCCTGCCCGTCGCGAAGGGCCAGCGCCTCGGCGTCGTCCGCGTCTACGCGCGGGGGAAGCTGCTCGGCGAGCGCCCGCTCGTCGCGAGCGAGTCGCGCACGGCACCTGGGCTCGGAGGCAAGATCCGCTGGTACGCGACCCGCACTCTCGAGAACGCCTGGGGGCTGATCACGTGATCGTCACCGTCACGATGAACGCTGCCATCGACCGGACGCTCACGGTCCCGAGCTTCCAGGTCGGCCACCGGCACCGGGCAAGCCAGGGGCTGACGCTCGCGGGCGGCAAGGGGATCAACGTCGCGCGGGCGCTGAAGCTCCTCAACTACCCCGTGGTCGCCACCGGCCTCGCGGGCGGTCGCACCGGCACGCGCGTGGTCGAGGAGCTGACCTCGGAGGCGATCCTCAACGACTTCGTTCGCATCGGCGACGAGTCGCGCACGTCGACGGCCGTGGTCGACCCGACGGTGAACACGTACACCGAGATCAACGAGTGGGGACCGCACGTGGAGCCCGACGAGCTGGAGATCCTGCTCGAGAAGCTCCACTACCTCTCGCGCGGCGCCGACGCGGTCGTCTTCGCCGGGTCGCTGCCGCGCGGCGTCGCCGCAGACTTCTACGGCGAGGCGATCCGCGACCTCGGCCGCCGCGGCGTCAACTGCGTGCTCGACTCGGAGGGCGAGCCGCTGCGCCTCGGGGTCGAGGCCGAGCCGTTCCTCGTCTCGCCGAACCAGCAGGAGACGGAAGCGCTCGTCGGCCAGGAGCTTTACGAGCAGGACGACTTCGTGATGGCGCTCGAGACCGTGGCCGAGCTCGGCGCCCGCAATGTTCTCGTCAGCCAGGAGACGGGCTGCTACGCGCTCCTGCGCGAGAAGCGGAAGCCGGAGCGGCTCTACGCCGAGGCGCCCAAGGTCGAGCCGGTCTCCGTGGTCGGAGCCGGCGACGTGCTCCTGGCCGCCTTCCTCGCCGGACGGCTCGAGGGTCGCCCCTCGGAGGACGCGCTCCGGCTCGCCGTGGCGGCGGCGACGGCCTCGACGCTGGCAGTGGGGGCCGGCCGGCTCGACCCGCGCGAGGCGGGACGGCTCGTCAACCACGTGCAGGTCGAGGAGCTGGAGCCGGTCCGCACTTAAGTGGTCTCCGCCGCGGATACGGCCCGCTCGGCCGGCTGCAAATCGTCGCATCTCGGCGTCCTCAGTCGCGCCCGTACGGCAGAGCGTACGAGCGCTCCCTGCGTCCTTGAGCTGCTCGATTTTCGCTCGGCCGATCATGACCGTACCCGCGACGGCGACCACTAGCGGCGAGCGGTACGACGCGATCGTCGTCGGCGTCGGCGGCATGGGCAGCGCCGCGTTGCACCATCTCGCGCGCAGAGGCAAGCGTGTCCTCGGGCTCGAGCGCTTCGACGTGCCGAACGAGCTCGGCTCGTCCCACGGGATCACGCGCATCATCCGGCTCGCGTACTACGAGCACGTCGCCTACGTGCCGCTGCTGCGGCGGGCCTACGAGCTCTGGCGCGAGCTGGAGGGCGTCGCCGGCGAGCGGCTCCTGCACGTCACGGGCTCGATCGACGCCGGGCCGCCGGGCCAGCTCATCTTCCCCGGCTCGCTGCGCTCCTGCGAGGAGCACGGGCTCCCGCACGAGGTGCTCGACCCCGCCGAGGTCGCCCGCCGCTTTCCCGCCTACCGGCTCGACCCGGCGCACATGGCCGTGCTCCAGCCCCAGGGAGGGTTCCTCCTCCCCGAGCGCTGCATCGTCGCGCACGTCCGGGCGAGCGGAGCCGAAGTCCGCACCGGCGAGCGCGTCCTCGGCTGGGAGCCCGTCGGGGAGGGCGTGCGGGTTCGCACCGAGCGCGCCGAGTACGAGGCGGAGCGGCTCGTTCTGACCGCGGGCGCCTGGATGTCGGAGCTGGCAGGGCTGCCGGTTGTCGCCGAGCGCCAGGTGCTCGCCTGGCTCCGGCCCTTGCGCCCGGAGCTGTTCGAGCCCGAGCGTTTCCCCGTCTTCAACCTCCAGGTCGACGAGGAGGAGCGCTATTACGGCTTCCCGGTCTTCGGCATCCCGGGGTTCAAGCTCGGTCGCTACCACCACCTCCGCGAGCAGGGCCCGGCGGACGAGCTCGACCGCGAGCCGCGGCCGGAGGACGAGCGCGTGCTCCGCGAGTTCGCCCGACGCTTCTTCCCCGCCGGGGACGGCCCCGCGCTGACGCTCAAGACGTGCCTCTTCGAGAACAGCCCCGACGAGCACTTCATCCTCGACCGGCTGCCGGACGCGCCGCAGGTCGTCGTCGGCGGCGGCTTCTCCGGCCACGGCTTCAAGTTCTGCTCGGTCGTCGGCGAGATCCTCGCCGACCTCGCGCTCGAGGGCGAGACGCGCCACGAGATCGGCTTCCTGCGGCTCGGTCGCCTGGGCTGACCCCGTCGGACGGCTCGGCTACCATCGTCCGATGGAGGACATGAGCGTCACTCAGGCGGAGCTCGAGCGCCTCCTCGCGCTCGACCGGAAGTTCGCGCAGGAGGGGCTCACGTTCGACGACGTGCTGCTCGTCCCCGCCGAGTCGAGCGTGCTCCCGAACGAGGTCTCCACGCGAACACGCGTCACTCCCGCGATCGAGCTCGCGATTCCGATCGTCTCGGCCGCGATGGACACGGTCACCGAGGCGCGTCTCGCGATCGCCCTCGCGCGCGAGGGCGGCCTCGGCGTCGTGCACCGCAACCTGTCGATCGCCGACCAGGTCGCGGAGATCGACAAGGTCAAGCGCTCCGAGGCTGGGATGATCGTGGAGCCCGTCACGCTCCCGCCGACGGCGCTCGTCGCCGACGCGCTCGAGCTGATGGCGCGCTACAAGGTCTCGGGGATCCCGATCACCGACGCGGACGGTCGTCTCGTCGGCATCCTCACCAACCGCGACCTCCGCTTCGAGGACGACACGTCGCAGCCGGTCTCCGCGCTGATGACCGCGCGCGACCTCGTCACGGCGCCGGTCGGGACGACGCTGGAGGAGGCGAGCGCGATCCTCCACCGCAACAAGATCGAGAAGCTCCCGATCGTGGACGCCGACGGCGTGCTCAAGGGGCTGATCACCGTCAAGGACATCCAGAAGAAGCTCGAGTTCCCGCACGCGACCAAGGACGCGCACGGACGCCTCCGGGTCGGCGCCGCCGTCGGCGTCGGGCCGGACGCCTTCGAGCGCGCCGGCGCGCTGGTCGAGGCGGAGGCCGACGTGCTCGTCGTCGACACGGCGCACGGCCACTCGCGCGGCGTGCTGGAGATGGTCTCGCGGATCAAGTCCGCCTGGGAGGTCGAGGTGATCGCGGGCAATGTTTCGACTGCTGAGGGGGCTCGAGCCTTGGTCGACGCGGGCGCGGACGCCGTGAAGTGTGGCCAAGGTCCTGGTTCGATTTGCACAACTCGTGTCGTTGCGGGAGTGGGCGTGCCCCAGGTGACGGCCGTCCACGAGATCGCCTCGGCCGTCGACGTCCCCGTGATCGCGGACGGCGGCATCACCTCGTCCGGCGACATCGCCAAGGCGATCGCCGCCGGCGCGGACGCGGTCATGCTCGGCTCGCTGCTCGCCGGCACCGACGAGTCACCCGGTGAGGTGATCCTGTCCCAGGGCGAGCGCTACAAGGAGTACCGCGGCATGGGCTCCCTCGGCGCCATGCGCGCCCGCTCGTTCTCGAAGGACCGCTACTTCCAGGGCGACGTCGAGGACGTGGACAAGCTCGTCCCGGAGGGGATCGAGGGCCGCGTACCCTACAAGGGCCGTCTGGCGCCGATCCTGCACCAGCTCGTCGGCGGCGTGCGGCAGGCGATGGGCTACTGCGGCGCCGCCACGATCGAGGAGCTCCAGCAGGCGCGCTTCGTCCGCATCACGGGCGCCGGCCTGCGCGAGTCGCACCCGCACGACGTGACGATCACGAAGGAGGCCCCGAATTACCGAATCGGCGGCTGAGGCCCAGGTCCTCCAGTTCCCCCAGCAGGGGGAGCGGCCGGTCCTCGTCATCGATCTCGGCGGCCAGTACTCCCAGCTGATCGCGCGCCGCGTGCGCGAGTGCCGCGTCTACTCGGAGCTCGTCCCGCACACGATCCGCCCGGATGAGGCTCGCCGCCGCAACCCGTACGCGCTCGTCCTCTCCGGCGGCCCTGCCTCGGTGTACGCCGAGGGCGCCCCGCGCGTCGATCCGGCGCTCTACGAGCTCGGGATCCCGGTGCTCGGCATCTGCTACGGGATGCAGCTGATGGCGCAGGACCTCGGCGGCCGCGTCGACCGCACGGGCGTCTCGGAGTTCGGCAAGACGGAGCTGCGCGTCGGCGGCGCCCTCGCAGCCGGCCTCCCCGAGCAGCAGACCGCCTGGATGAGCCACCGCGACTCCGTCGTCGCCGCGCCCGAGGGTGCGCAGGTGACCGCCTCCTCGGAGACGACGCCGATCGCCGCCTTCGAGGATCCCGAGCGGAAGCTCTACGGCGTTCAGTTCCACCCCGAGGTCGTCCACACGCCGCACGGCACGGCGCTGCTGAAGAACTTCCTCTACGAGGCCGCCGGCGCGCCGCCGACGTGGACGGCCGCCGCGGTGATCGAGGAGCAGGTCGAGCGGATCCGCGCGCAGGTCGGCCGCGAGCGAGTGATCTGCGGCCTCTCGGGCGGGGTCGACTCGGCCGTCGCAGCACTGCTCGTGCACAAGGCGGTCGGCGACCAGCTGACGTGCGTCTTCGTCGACCACGGCCTGCTCCGCGCCGGCGAGGCGGCGCAGGTGGTCGAGACCTTCGAAGGCCACTTTCACGTGCCGCTCGTCCACGTGCAGGCGCAGGAGCGCTTCCTCACGAAGCTCGCCGGGGTCGACGACCCCGAGCGCAAGCGGCGCATCGTCGGCGCGGAGTTCATCCGCGTCTTCGAGGAGGAGGCCCGCGGGCTCGGCGACGCGCGCTTCCTCGTCCAGGGGACGCTCTACTCGGACGTGATCGAGTCGGGCGGCACCGACGGCGTGGCGGCGAAGATCAAGTCGCACCACAACGTCGGCGGGCTGCCCGAGGACATGCGGATGGAGCTCGTCGAGCCGCTGCGGCTGCTGTTCAAGGACGAGGTGAGGCGCGTGGGGGAGGAGCTCGGGCTGCCCGAGCCGATGGTCTGGCGGCACCCGTTCCCCGGCCCCGGCCTTGCGATCCGCATCATCGGCGACGTCACCCAGGAGCGGCTCGACGTGCTGCGCGCGGCGGACGCGATCCTGCTCGAGGAGGTGCGGCGCGCCGGGCTCTACAGGGAGCTCTGGCAGTGCTTCGCCGTCCTGCCGGCGATCCGGTCGGTGGGCGTCCAGGGCGACGAGCGCACGTACGGCTACCCGATCGTGATCCGGGCCGTCTCCTCCGAGGACGCGATGACCGCCGACTGGGCGCGGCTGCCCTACGACCTGCTGGAGACGATCTCGAGCCGGATCGTGAACGAGATCCCCGAGGTGAACCGCGTCGTGCTCGACGTCACCTCGAAGCCGCCGGCGACGATCGAGTGGGAGTAGCCGCTCCCGCGAGCCAGCCGGCCCGAAGCTCCCGCGCCCGCCGGTCGAGCTCGTCGAGCATCACGCGCAGCTCGTCCGCCCGGTCCCGCAGGGCCCGCGCGCGCTGAAGCTCCTCGGCGATCTCCGTCAGCGACATCCCAGGGTCGGAGCCGAGCCCCGCCAGCCGCTCCTCCCGGCGCCTCAGCTCGCCGCGCAGGATCCGCTCGACGGCGGCTCCCTCTTCCGCGAGGCGGCGCAGGTCGGGCTCGATAGGCACGCGCCCCCTGGCGAGGACGTCCCTGAGCCGTCCCTTCAGCTCGTCCTCCAGGTATCCCCCCACGGCTGGCTGGATCCTACGTCCACGGTAGAGTCGCGCGCGGCATGAAGCACCGGCGCCCGTGGCTGATTCCCGTCTGGACCGTCCTGACCGCGGGCATCTACTGGTTCTACTGGCACTGGCGCGTGAACCGCGAGCTCCGCGACGAGTTCGCCATGCCTGTCGGGCCCTTCCTCTCGCTGCTCGCGGTCACCGTCGGCTGGGGGCTCGTCTTCCCGCCGTTCGTCGCCTGGTGGCGGCTACTCGGGCGGATCGAGGAGGCGCAGCGTCGCCGGCGCGTCGAGAACCGGATCGCCAAGCCGGTCGGCTTCCTGCTCTTCCTGACGCTGCTGCTCGGGCCGGTCTACGCGCAGTCCGAGCTCAACCGGGTGTGACCGCTCGCCGCCGGGCGGCCCTCGACGCGATCGCCGACACGTTCGTTCCCGGCGCCGTCGAGCGCGGCGTCACCGACGCCTTCGTCGGCCTCTTCGTGCCGCGATTGTCGAAGCGCGAGCGCGCGCGCCTCGACGCGCTGCTCGGGCTCTTCGCCGCGCGCGGCTTCCACCGGCTCTCCCGCCCTCGCCGCGAGCGCGTGCTGCTCGCCTGGGGCGACAGCCGCGTCGCCCTGCGCCGGACCGCGTTCGAGGGGCTGCGCCGCGGCCTGCTCGTCCTGGCCTGGACGCTGCCCGGCGCCCCGTGGGACGAGCTCGGCTATCCGGGCCCCCTCGGCGCCGACCCGGCCGCGCCGGCCAAGCCGCTCTCGCCGATCGTCCCGGAGGGCGAGCTGGAGCTCGACTGCGCCGTCTGGGCGGGCGGCTCGGGGGCGGGCGGAGGCCCGGCGGCCGCGGTGCTCGCCGGCGCCGGCCTCGACGTCGTCGTGCTCGAGGCGGGCGGCTACTTCGGGCCGCCCGACTTCGACGGGGCGGAGCTCGCCGGCCTTGAGCGGCTCTACCTCGACGGCGGGGCGGCCGCGACCGAGGACTACAGCGTCGGCATCCTCGCGGGTGCCTGCCTCGGCGGCGGCACGGTCGTCAACTACACGACGTCGTTCCGCACGCCGGACGACGTGCGGGAGGAGTGGGGCGGGCCGTTCACGTCGGACGTGTTCTCCCGCAGCCTCGACGCGGTCTCGGCGCGGCTCGGCGTCAACACCGATCACAACCGCGTCTCCGCGCGCGAGGAGCGCGTCCGCACGGGGCTCGAGCGGCTGGGCTGGCACGTCGGCTACATGCCTCGCGACGTGCTCGGCTGCGACCAGGGCCGGGTCTGCGGCTACTGCGGCTACGGCTGCCGCCTGGGGGCGAAGCAGTCGAGCGACCGCACCTGGCTCGTCGACGCCGAGCGGCAGGGCGCCCGCATCGTCGTCGGCGCGCGGGCGGAGCGCATTTCGCGCGGCCCGCGCGTCGAGGCGGGGCCGGTGACGGTTCGGGCCCGCGCGGTCGTCGTCGCCTGCGGGGCGATCCAGACGCCCGCGCTGCTGCGCCGGTCGGGCCTCGGCAACGAGTGGGTCGGCCGCAACCTGCGCCTGCACCCGGTCGCCGGCGCGCTCGGCTTCTTCGACGAGGAGATCCGCCCCTGGGAGGGGACGCTCCAGGCGATCCACTCCGACCAGTTCGCAGACCTGGACGGCGGCTACGGCTACCGCTACGAGACGACGGCCGCGCACCCGAGCCTCGCGGCCGCCTTCCTCCCGTGGCGCGGCGCCGAGGAGCACGAGCAGCTGATGCGCGGGCTCGGGCGAGCCGTGCCCCTCGGCGTGCTCCTGCGCGACCGCGACGGGGGCGAGGTCAGCGGCGAGCGTCCGACCGTCCGCTACCGGCTCTCGGCCTACGACGCCGGGCACCTGCACCGCGGCCTCGAGGGCGCGGTCCAGATCCTCCACGCCGCCGGGGCGCGGCGCGTGGTGACCTCGCGCGGCCGGCGCTCGCTCGTCCTCTACTCGTTCCACCAGATGGGGACGGCGCGGATGGGCGCCTCGCCGGAGTCTTCGGCCTGCGACTGGGACGGGGCCCTCTGGGACGCGCCCCAGGTCGTCGTCTGCGACGGCTCGACGTTCCCGACCGCGTCGGGCGTGAACCCGATGGTGACGATCTCCGCGGTCGCGCACATGAACGCGCGCTCGCTCGCCTCCAGGGTCTAGCGCACCTCGAAGCCCGCGAGGCCCTCCGGCTGCTCGTCGTTCGCCTCGATCCGGTCGACGCGGGCGCCGCGCGGGCCCTCCCGCATCAGCTCGGTCAGCCGCTCGACCGCCTCCTCCGGCCCCTCGAAGACGGCCTCGACCGTCCCGTCCCAGTTGTTGCGCACCCAGCCGGCTACGCCGTGGCGTTCCGCCAGACGACGAGTAGTGTCCCTGAAGAACACGCCCTGGACATGGCCATGAACGACGACGCGACGCCGCACCCCCGTAGTTTCGTGGACGAGCTCGCGCGCGTACGCATCGGCGACACCTTCAACCAGTACGCGGCGGCGCCGAACCTGCGTGAGCGCCTGCGGGCGTACCTGGAGGCGCGCCGACGGGCGCCGATCCTGCTCGTCGGCGAGGCCGCCGGCTACCGCGGCGCCCGCGTGAGCGGCATCCCGTTCACGTCCGAGCGCCAGCTGACCGGAGCCGGCCCCGCCGAGGCGAGCGCGACGATCGTCCACCGGGTTCTCCGCGAGCTCGGTCTCGAGGACGACGTGCTGCTCTGGAACGTCGTCCCGACCCATCCGGGCACGCCGAGCTCGAACCGGCCGCCGACGCGGAACGAGATCGAGGGCGGCCTGGCGTTCCTGGACGCGCTCGTGCGGCGGCGGCGCGTGGTCGCGGTCGGGCGCGTCGCCGAGGCCGCCACCGGCGCCGCATACGTACGGCATCCCTCGCGGGGCGGTGCTGCGCGGTTCCGCGCCGGGCTGCTTGAATCGCTGGGATGACCGACGAGTTCCCGGTCCGGCGCAACACCGTCCTGCTCGCGTGCACGATGGCGGTCAACTCGGCGACGCTGCAGCTCGTCGCCGCCGTCTCGGCGCTCACCTTCGTCCTCGTCACGGGTGAGTCGCACCTGCTCGGGCTGGGCCCCGCCCTCTTCCTCCTCTCCGCCGCGCTGACCTCGCTCCCCGCCGGCCGGCTGATGGACCGCCTCGGCCGCGTCCCGGTGCTCGCCGGCGGCTTCGTCCTCGGTAGCGTGGGCGCCGCCCTGACCGCGCTCGGCGCCTGGAAGTCCTCCACCTGGGCCGTGATCCCGGGCTTCGCGCTGATCGGCGCCGCCGGCGCCACCGGCCAGCTCGCCCGGGCGGCCGCGGGGGACATGTATCCGATGGCGCGCCGCGCCCGCGGGATCGCCTACGTGATGTTCGGCGCGGTCTTCGGCGCGATCCTCGGGCCGGCGGTCTTCAGCCCGATCTTCAAGGGCCGCGAGCTCGAGGCGGCCGCGCTCGCGGTGCCGTGGCTCGCCGGCGCCGGGATGATGGTCGTCGCGCTCGCCGTGGTCGTCAACGTGCGCCCCGACCCGAAGCGCATCGCCGAGGCGATCGAGGGCCGAGCAAGTAACAGAGTGTTACTTGCTCAGGAGGCGGCGCCTCTCCGCGAGCTCCTGCGTCGGCCGGGAGTCGCGCCCGCGATGCTCGCCGGGATCGTCAGCTTCGCGGTGATGGTCGCGATCATGAACCTGACCGGCTACGTCGTCGTCGAGCACCGCCACCATGCGCAGCACCTGGTCTTCCCGATCATCGGCGCGCACGTGCTCGGGATGTACCTCCTGATGCCGGCCGTCGGCTGGATCGTCGACCGGGTCGGGCGCCCGCCGATCCTCGCGGGCGGGCTGGGCCTGATCGCCGTCTCGACGGCGGGGATCGTCTGGTTCGAGGCGGTCGTCCCGACGGCGCTGCTCCTGTTCGGGCTCGGGCTCGGCTGGAACTTCTCCTTCGTCGCCGCGACCACTGCCCTCGCCGACTGCGCCGCGCCGCACGAGCGCGGCAAGCTGCTCGGCTTCAACGACCTCCTCGCCGGCTTCGCCGGAGCGGCGTTCGTCCTGCTCGGCGGCTACGTGCTGGACGAGGTGGGCGTGAACGCGCTCGCGCTCGGCGCGTCCCTGGTCGCGCTCGTGCCGATCGGCTTCATCTTCCTGCTCGGGCGGGCGCCTGCCGCGGCGGTGCCCGAGAGCGGGTAGTTGCTACCATCCGGCCCCGGCGGACGCCTTGGTCCGCCGCGCTTTCGTATGCAGAAGAGTCAGTTGCAGAAAACCTGGAACGCAAAGCCGGGCGAGGTCCAGCAGCGCTGGTTCCTCGTGGACGCCGAGGGGCGCACCCTGGGCCGTCTCGCGACGCAGATCGCCGACACGCTGCGGGGCAAGACGAAGCCCCAGTACACGCCGCACGTCGACACGGGCGACTTCGTCGTCGTCGTCAACGCCGAGAAGATCCAGGTCACGGGCAAGAAGCTCGACGACAAGATCTACTACCGGCACTCCGGCTACCCCGGCGGGCTGAAGCAGCGCACGCTCCGCGAGCAGCTCGACCGGCGGCCGACCGAGGTGCTGCGCGCGGCCGTGAAGGGGATGCTGCCGCGCAACAAGCTGGCGCGGCGCCAGATCCTGAAGCTGAAGATCTACGCGGGGCCGGAGCACCCGCACGAGGCGCAGCGGCCCGAGCCGCTGCCGCTGGAGGACTGACATGAGCGAACTGGCCCAGTACCGGGGAACCGGCAAGCGGAAGACCTCGGTCGCGCGCGTGATCCTGCGCCCCGGCGACGGCGCGTCGTGGATCAACGGCCGCACGATCGACGACTACTTCCCGCGGCCGACGCACCGCTCGACCGTCCTCGCGCCGTTCAAGGTGGCGGGCCTCGAGGGCCGTTACGACCTGCGCGTGCGGGTCGCCGGCGGCGGGCCGTCGGGCCAGGCGGGCGCCATTCGTCACGGGATCGCCCGCGCGCTCGTCGAGGCCGATCCCGAGCTGCGCGTGCCGCTCAAGCGCGCCGGCTTCCTCACGCGCGACGCGCGGATCGTGGAGCGCAAGAAGGCCGGTCTCCACAAGGCGCGCAAGGCCCCGCAGTTCAGCAAGCGCTAGTGGTCGCGCCCGAGCGGCGCTTCTTCGGCACGGACGGCGTCCGGGGAATCGTCGGCGAGAGCCTCACCGCCGAGCTGGTCGAGCGCCTCGGCAAGGCGGCGACGCTCTGGTCGGGCGGCGGCCGAGTCTTCGTCGGCCGCGACACGCGCGTCTCGGGGCCCGAGCTCGAGGACGCCTTCGCGCGCGGCGTCGTCGCGGCGGGAGGCCACGCCGTGCTCGCGGGCGTCCTTCCGACGCCTGCGGTGGCGCTGCTCGCGCTCGACCTCGGCGTCGTCATCTCCGCCTCGCACAACGCGCCCGAGTACAACGGGGTCAAGTTCTTCGACCGCGAGGGCCAGAAGCTGAGCGACGCCGCCGAGATCGAGATCGAGGCCCTGCTCGACGCGCCGGCCGCCGCGGAGCCGGGCACGGTCGACCGCGTCGGCGTCGCGTCGGACAGCTACGTCGACCACGTGCTGGAGCGCTTCGGCTCCGACCTCTCCGGCCTTCGGGTCGGCGTCGACTGCGCGAACGGCGCCTACTCGGGCCTCGCCCCCGAGGCGTTCCGCCGCCTGGGCGCCGACGTGGTGGCGCTCGGGGACGACGGGGACGGCGCCCGGATCAATGTCGGCTGCGGCGCCACCGACTTAGTGGCTCTGAGCCACAAAGTCCGGGAGGAGGGGCTCGACCTCGGCGTCGCCTTCGACGGGGACGGCGATCGCATGCTGGCGGTCGACGAGCGGGGCGAGGCGGTCGACGGCGACCAGATCCTCGCCGTCCTGGCCCTCGACCTCGGGGTCGACCTCGTCGCCGTCACGGTCATGGCCAACCTCGGCCTGCACAGGCTGCTGGAGGAGCACGGCATCCGGGTGGTCACCACCGACGTCGGCGACCGCTACGTGCTCGAGGCTCTCCGCCGCGAGGGCGGGCTGCTCGGCGGCGAGGAGTCGGGCCACCTGATCTACCTCGACGGCCACGTGGCCGGGGACGGGCTCGTCGCCGGGCTGCTGCTCTGCCGCGCGCTGGCCGGCCGAACGCTTTCCGAGGCGGCCGCCGTCCTCGAGAAGTACCCGCAGGCCCGTGTGAACGTCCCCGTCCGCGACAAGCGCATCCCGCCCGAGCTCCGCGCCGAGATCGACGCCCTCGCCGGC
>JBBDQR010000190.1:0-14208 GCA_040905885.1 Gaiellaceae bacterium
AGCGCGGGATCACCTTCTCCGGGTGCTGGCGCGGCCCGTAGTTGTTGAACGGCCGGACGATCACGATCGGCAGCTCGTACGTCACCCAGTACGCGTACGCGAGCCGGTCGGCGCCGGCTTTCGTCGCCGCGTAGGGGCTGCGCGGGTTGAGCGGGTGCTCCTCGTCCATCGGGTCGCGCTCGGCAGTCCCGTAGACCTCGCTCGACGAGATGAGGATGAAGCGCTCGACGGCCGCGTCGCGGATCGCGTCGAGGAGGATCTGCGTGCCCTCCACGTTCGTCCGGACGAACTCGGAGGCGCCCTCGAGGATCGACTTCTCGACGTGCGACTCGGCGGCCGCGTTGACGATCACGTCCACGTCGGCGACGACGTCGCGGACGAGGTCGGCGTCGCGGATGTCGCCGTGGACGAAGGAGAGCCGCTCGTGGGACATCACGTCGGCGAGGTTCTCGACGTTGCCCGCATACGTCAGCGCGTCGAGGGACACGACCTCGTAGGGCGTGTTGGCGAGCAGATGGCGGATGAAGTTGGAGGGGATGAACCCCGCTCCACCGGTGACGAGAACCCGCTTCGAGCTCACTTCGGGATGACCACGCGCTGACCGGGTGCGATGGGCGAGTGCGAGGCAAGGACGCAGGGAGCGTCCATAGCAGCGCTATGGACGCGACTGAGGACGCAGCATCGCGCCGTCCAGCGCGGCCGGGCAGCCCGTGCTTCGTTGCGAAGGGAGCTCCTTGCCACGAGCGGGAACCTTAGCGGCGCGTCAGGCTCCGACCGGCCAGTGCTCGATCTGGAGCTTGGTCATCGGATAGTCCTTCGGATTGCCCGTCGCGAGCCGGCCGCCGATCGAGAGCGTGGCGGCGGCCACGAGGCAGTCCGCCTGCGCGAGCGTCTTCCCCCGGCGCGCGAAGTCGCGTCGCCACTCGCCGGCCTGCCAGCCTTCCCTGGCTCCCAGTGGCGCGATCCGAACCCCTGCGAAGAGCGCCCCGGCGGGATCGCGCTCCCTCGGCAGCAGGCCGCGCACCGTCTCCTCGACGTTCACCGCGCAGACCCAGGCGACGTCGCTCGTCGCGCGGAGATCGTGCAGCCGGGCGCGGGCCCCCTCGCGGCCGCGCAGCAGGTCGATCAAGACGGTGGTGTCGAGAAGGACTGCGCCCATCAGCCGACACGCCGGCCGTCGGCGCGTCGCTGCGCGCGCACCCAGGCAGCCGTGTCGCCATCCCAGTCGTGTCCACGGTCCGCGATCGTTCCGACCGCGGAGTCGATCAGCTCCCAGCGCCGGTCGTCGTCGAGCGCCCGCTCGACGGCCCGCGCGATGTAGGCGCTGCGCCCCCGCGCCCCGGCTCTTCGATCGAGCTCCCTCACGACGTCCTCACGCAGCGAGATGTGCACACGCATGCACACACGTTAACACACACGGTCTCAGGCCCCCTCGGCGCTGCCGAAGTCGGCACGAAGTCGGCACAGACACGTGGGGCAAAGGGGCCTACCCTTTGCCCCACCCGATAAGGGTGGGGGGTGGGTTAGTGGGGACCCGCTAACCGAGCTCACGCTCGATCGCGTACAGCGGGCGGCCCTCGACCTCCCGCTGGATGCGGCCGAGGTACTCGCCGACGAGCGCGAGGATGAAGCCCTGGATCCCGAGCACGAGCAGGACGAGCCCGGCGAGGAACAGCGAGCCCGGGAAGTCGGCCCGCGCGACCCAGTAGACGATCCCCCAGATCGCCACCGTGGCCGCCGCACCGGTGCAGAGCATTCCCAGCAGCACGCCCGTCCACTGGATCGGCTGCGGCCAGAACCCCGCGAGCACGTGCAGGGCGAGCCGCGTCAGGCGCAGGGGGCTGTACCGCGACCGGCCCGCGCGCGCCGCATGCGTCACGTCGACCTCGACCACGCTGGCGCCCCCCGAGAGGACGAGCGCCTTGGTGAACTTCTGCCTGCCGATCGACCCCAGCATCGGCTCGACGGCGCTGCGCCGGTACGCGTTGAAAGCACAGCCGAAGTCGGAGATGTCGACTCCCGTGAAGCGGCGCAGCATCCCGTTGATCAGGCGGGAGGGCAGCGTGCGCCCCCACGAGTCGTGCCGCGCGGCCCGCCGCCCGCTGGCGACGTCGGCGCCCGCCTCGACGGCCTCGACGAGCCGGGGGATGTCCTCGGGCGCGTTCTGGAGGTCGGCGTCCATCGTCACCACGATCGGCGCCCGCGCGCGGGCGAAGCCGGCGTGCATCGCGGGATGCTGGCCGAACGTCCGCTTGAAGCGCACGACGCGCACGCGCGGGTCGCGCTCGTGCACGCCGGCGAGCAGGTCGAAGCTGCCGTCGCTCGAGCCGTCGTCCACGAAGATCAGCTCGAAGGAGCGCCCCGTGGCCTCGAGCGCCCCCACCGCGCGCCGGTGGAGCTCGTCCAGCGTCCCCTCCTCGTCGAGCACGGTGACGACGACGGAGACGTCCGGAACCGGGTCGGCGTCCGCGAGCTCGGCGACTTGAGCCATCTGCAGCGACGAAGCGTATCGGCGGCTGCGACCGCAAGGACGCTTGGCGTCCTGGCCGGCTGCGGAGCGGCGCATGCCCTCGTCCTCAGTCGGCCCCGTACGGCAAGTACGGGGCCTCCCTGCGTCCTTGGCCTGCTTGCTCCTCGCGCGTCCAGGACGGAAGGCCCCCACGGGCGGGGCCGCAGCGAGGCCTGTAAGAATCGGTCTGTGGCCGAGCTCGCCGAGAGGGTCGAAGAGCTTCGGGCCAACCGGACGAACGGCGGGAGCTGGCTGGCGCGGAGAGCCGTCGAGGCGCTGCTCGCGGTCGTGGAGGAGCCGGCGTCGTCGACCGACGAGCTGCTCGAGCGGCTGCTCGACGCGGGCCGCAGGCTCGCCACCGCCCGCCCGTCCCAGGGCGCGATCGCGGCGGCGGTCGGCCGCCTCGTCGCCTCCGCCTACACGGCGTCGCACCTGGCGCCGGAGGAGCTCCAGCGCCTCCTCGCCGAAGAGGCGAACGCGCTGATCGCCGGGCGCGACCGCGCGGCCGCCTCGATCGCCGTCCACCTCGCCCCCCAGCTCGAGGACGCAACCGTCCTCACGCACTCCGCGTCCGCGACCGTCCGCGAGGCCGTCCTGCACGGCTCGCCGGCGCGCGTGCTCTGCACGGTCTCGGCGCCGTTCGAGGAGGGGCGGCGCCTGGCCGAGGAGCTGCTCGCCGAGGGGCTGGACGCCGAGCTGGTCGAGGACGCCGACCTCGCCGGCGCGCTCGCCGGCGCATCGCTCGTGCTCGTCGGCGCCGACACCGTCTACGAGGACGGATCGGTCAAGAACAAGATCGGCACCCGGCCGCTCGCCGACGCCGCCTCCTCGGCCGGTGTCCGCGTGCTCGTCGCGTGCGAGCAGCTCAAGCTCGCTCCCACTCGACCACCCGCCGCCGAGGACGAGCCGGAGCTCCGAGACCTCACCCCGCCCGAGCTGATCGACGTGATCGCCACCGAGGAGGGTCTGTGCAATCCCGAGGACGTGCTCCCGTTGATCGACCGGACGCCCTTCCTCCGGGAGGGCTACCGGCTGCTATTCGGGTAGGCAGCCCTCGAGCAGGCGCCGGGCCCACGGCTCGCGGGCCTGCTGGAGGTCCATCGCGGCGACCACGTTCAGGAGCATCCCTCGCGCGAACCAGCGGGCGATCTCGTCGGGTGGAGCGCCGGAGACCCGCTCGACGTGCGCCATGATCTCGCCGAAGCCGCGGCGCACAGACTTGCGGATCTCGGCGTCGTCGCAGGCCGCATAGGCCTGGAGCTGCGCCCGCAGCATCGTCCGGTCGGCCAGCAGCTCCCGGTAGGCGACGCCCATCGCCTTCAGCGCCTCCTCACCCGCCAGCCCCTCGGAGGCCCGCTCGAAGACCGCCAGCGTCTCGGCCCAGCAACGCTCCACCGAGGCGACGTAGAGCTCCTTCTTCGTGCCGAAGAGCCGGAACAGGTACGGCTGGGAGATGCCGGCGCGGCGGGCGATCTCGTCCGCGGAGGCGCCGTGCAGCCCGCGCTCCGCGAACTCCACCAGGGCCGCCTCGAAAACGGCCTCCCGCCTCTGGCCGGCCGACTGCCGGGTACCGGTCGGGGTTGCCATCCAACAAAGTTACCGCTTACTTACTTACTGCGTCAAGTCGCGCGCGGATCTCCTATCCTGTCGGGCGTGCGATTGCTGGGGGTCACTGCGATTCTCCTCGCGGCCGTGGTCGGCTGCGGGAGCGGCAACGGCTCCGCGGCCGCCGAGCCCTGGGCCCGGCTGACGATCACCGTCTGGCCGCAGGGCAGCGACGCGGGCGGCGCCAAGCGGTGGACGCTCCGCTGCGGGCCGCTGGGCGGCACGCACCCGAACCGCGCGCGGGCCTGCAAGCGTCTGTCAACCCTCGTCAACCCCTTCAGGCCGGTGCCGAAGGACATGGCCTGCACCCAGATCTACGGCGGGCCCGAGGAGGCGCTCATCACCGGCACCTTCCGGGGCCGCACGATCAAGGCCCGCTTCAACCGCACGGACGGCTGCCAGATCGAGCGCTGGAGCCGCGTCGCGGTGCTCTTCCCGGTTTCCGCCGACGCGTAGTGGATTCACGGCTCGCGGCGCAGCTCGAGCTCGACGCCGCGCCCGACCAGGACTTCGTCGTCCGCGCGTACCGGCTGCTCCTGCGGCGCGATCCCGAGCCGGAGGCGCTCGAGCGCGACCTGGAGAAGCTGCGGGCGGGGACGCTCTCCCGGGCGACGCTGCTCTCCGAGCTCGCCGCCGCCGCCGAGTTCCAGCGCGTGCGCGCCCTCGACGACGCGATCGCCTTCGCGGCCTGGGCCCGCGCGGCGGGCGAGCGACCGCGCGAGCTGCGCGCGCCACCCGGGGACGAGCGCCCGATCGAGATCCCCTGGTGCCTCTCCCGCTACCGCGGCGAGCCGCTGCTCGACGTCGGCTACGCCTTCGCCGAGCCCGCCTACCTCGCCGCGCTCGTCGGCCTGGACGCACCCGAGCTCGTCGGCGTCGACCTCGCGGAGGCGGACGTCCCCGGCCTCCGCGGCGTGGTGGGGGACGTGCGCTCGCTCGTGTTCCGCGACCGCGAGTTCGGGGTCGCGATCTGCATCTCGACCCTCGAGCACGTCGGCCGCGACAACCGGACGTACGGCCTCGGGCGCGAGCAGGACGCGGGCGGCCCGGCCGAGGCGCTGCGCGAGCTGCGCCGGGTCGCCGAGCGGACGCTGATCTCCGTCCCGACCGGCGAGCGCGAGGAGCTCGACTGGCTCGTCCAGCTCCCGCCGGACGAGTGGCTGTCGCTCTTCGAGGACGCGGGCTTCCTCGTCTTCGAGCACGAGGTCTACATGCTCACGCACGAAGGCTGGGCGTCCGAGCCCGCCTTCGAGCCGGCGGGCGTCCGCTTCGCGGGCTCGCACGCGAGCGCCGTCCTCTGCGCCGAGCTCCATCCGGCGACGCTTGGGCGCCGCGCCCGCGAAGCCGTCCGTAGAGTCACCCGCTGATGTTCGAGCGGCTGAAGGAGCTGCTGCGCCACTCGGCGCTGTACGGGCTCGGCAACCTCGTCGCCCGGCTGGTCAGCGTCGCCCTCCTCCCCCTCTACACGCGCTACCTCACGCCGGCGGACTACGGGCTGATCGAGACCCTCGTCGCGCTCGCCGCCGTCCTCACCGCGCTCGTCGCCCAGGCGATGAAGAGCGCCTTCTTCCGCTTCTACTTCGACTCCGCCGACGACGAGCGGCGGCGGCGCGTGATCCTCACCGCCTTCTGGTACGTGATGGGAGCGGCGACGGGCGTCCTCGTCGCCGGCGTCGTCTTCGCGGGGACGCTCTCGAGCCTGCTGTTCGGCACCGCGTCGCACCGCGACCTCGTCGCGGCGGCCTTCGTCGGGCTCTGGGCGGCCATGAACTACGAGCAGATGACCTCGATGTTCCGGGTCGAGAAGCGCTCGGGCGCCTACGTCGTCGCGACCCTCGCGAACCTGACGGTCACCGTCACCGCGACCGTCCTGCTCGTCGTCGTCTACGAGCAGGGGCCCCTGGGCGTGATCGTCGGCAACTTCACCGGCACGCTGCTCGTCTACGCCGGCCTGCTCGTCCACCGGCGGGGAGTGCTCGGCTTCGCGTTCGACCGGGCGCTCTACCGGAGCATGACCCGCTACGGGCTGCCGCTCGTCCCCTCGGTCGTGGCGCTCTGGGCCACCAACTTCAGCGACCGCCTCTTCCTCGTCAAGCTCGCCGACACGCACGAGGTCGGGCTCTACTCGATCGGCGCCCGCCTCGCGTCGGCGATCGTGATCGCGCTGACCGCCTTCCGCATGGGCTGGCCGGCGTTCGCGTACGCGATCGAGGACGACCGCGAGGCCAAGCGGACGTACAGCTTCGTGATGACCTACGTGATCTTCGTGACCTGCTGGCTCTCGCTCGCGCTCGGGGCCCTCGCACCGTGGATCCTGCGGGTGATCACGACCGAGGCCTTCTACCCGGCGGAGGACGTGGTGGCGCCGCTCGCGTTCGCGGTCGCGGCGTTCGGCGGCTACACGGTCGCGGTGATCAGCGTCGGCCGCGTCCGGGCGACGCGCCTGAACTGGACCGTGACGGGCGCCGCCGCGCTCCTCAACGTGGGTCTCAACCTCCTGCTGATCCCGCCCTTCGGCCGCATGGGCGCCGCGTTCGCCACCGTCGCCGCCTTCACGCTCATGTTCGCCGGGATGGTCTGGCGCGCCCAGACGGTCTTCCCCGTCCCGTACCAGTGGCGGCGGGTGGCGACCGCGATCGCCGTCGCCGTCGGGCTGACGGTGGTCGCGAAGGCCGCCGACGTGCCGCTGGCGGTCGCGCTCGCGCTCGTCGCCGTCTACCCGCTGGCGCTCATCCCGCTGGGCTTCTACCTTCCTGCCGAGCGCGCCAGGCTTCTGCCATGGCGATCCGCTCCATGACGCTCGGGTGGGTGGCCTGGAGGATGTAGGCCCAGCCGGGCGGCTCGGGATCCTCGAGCCCGATGCGCGTGAACTCCTCGAAGAGCCCGATCGCCGCGTCGGGATCGCGCGTCGTCTGGAGCGCCTGCCAGTCGGCCTCGGCCTCGAGCCGGCGCGAGAACTCGTTGAACACGGGCTGCGCCAGCAGCTGGAGGACGATGAAGACGAACAGCCCCAGGGGCACGGCCTCGGGCTCGCGCATCCCGCCCCGGCGCCGTGTGGCGAGGGCGACGAGGCCCGCGCCCGGGACGGCGAAGAGCGCGAACCAGGCCGCCAGCTTCCAGATGTGGTCGCGGGCATGGTGGGCGTACTCGTGGGCGACGACGACGAGCACCTCCTCGTCGGCGAAGCGGCCGTCCAGGAGCGTGTCCCAGAGCACCACCTTCCGGCTCGGGCCGAGCCCGGCGGCGTAGGCGTTCGGCAGCTTCGTGTAGCCGCTCACCTCCTCGACGCGGACGGGGACGCCCTCGACGCCCTGCTGAGCGGCGATGCGCCGCGCGTCCGCCGCGAGCTCCGGGTCGGGAGCCACGGTGGTCTCGGAGGTGAGGAGGAACGGAAGCAGGAAGGCGAAGAGCACGGCGAGTCCGACGAAGGCGGGGGCGGCGGCGACCCACCACCAGTTGCGGAGCGGCCCGGCGAGCCCCATCACGATCACGAGCGCGAGGCAGACGAACAGGAACTCGGCGCCGAGCGCCCACCAGTCCTCGAGCAGCCACTCCACGTAGCCCTGCTCGCTGAGGTCGTGCCGCCGCTGCCACCAGAGCTGCGCCAGCCCGAACCCGATCTGGAAGAGCCAGACCAACCCCAGGCCGAGCATCCCGAGCAGCATCCCGGTGCCGATCCGGCCGGCCGCCGACTCGCGCGCGAACGACGCTCCCTTCGCCGCGTAGACGGCGAGCACCGCCACGAGGGCCACCACGGCCGCGACCGCGAGGACGTCGAGGACCAATCCGTAGTCGTCCGCCTCCTCGAGCGTCGACCGGCTGAAGAACCGCGACGGCTCGAGGTCGGGCAGCTCGAGACCGGACGGCACGCTCGTCTGCCAGAGGTACCAGGCCGCTGCGGCCCAGGCTGCCGCCCCTATGACGAGGAGCGCCCTAAGCGGGAGGGGCACTGTGCGGATAGCGCGCGGTCAGCAGGAAGAGGTAGCCGTAGACCTGGGCCGAGTAGCGAAGACCGTAGGCGCCGAGATTCCGCAGGCCGGGGCTCATGCGGCCCAGGACGAGCGAGTAGAACCAGCCCAGGATCGCCGCGACGGCGATCGAGGCGCCCAGCGCGGAGGCGATGAAGAAGGCCGGGAAGACGAGCAGGATCCGGAAGCCGGTCACCCAGCGGCTCTGCCGGCCGGCGGGCTCGATCTCCAGCTCGACCGGGTAGCTCCCCGGCCTGCCCGTGAAACCCGGGAACGGGTTGGCGACGAGGTAGACGAACGCCGAGACGTGCATCCAGTACCGGAGGTAGGCGGCGAGGAAGCCGTGCAGGGGACCGGCCGGGCGGCCGCGCACGAGCGCGACGAACCAGTTCGCGATCACAGCGAGGAAGGCCGCGATCCCCCAGAGCGCGAGCCAGATGCCGTGGGGCAGGTAGAGCAGGAGTCGGAAGAACACGGTCAGCCGGGAGCGCCGGAGGTCGTCCTCCACCCGGAGGCGGATCGGATGCTCGACCACGAGCCCGAGCCGGGGCTCGGCCGGGTCGGCGTCCGGGTAGCGCGGCGTGAGGAGGAAGAGGTACGCGTACGTCTGGGCCGTGTAGCGGAGCGAGTAGGCGAGCAGGCCGCGCAGGCCCTCCGGCATGCGGCCCCGGACGAGCGAGGCGAACCAGCCGAGGAATCCCGCCGTACCCATCGTCCCGCCCGTGTTGCGCCCGCCTCCGAAGGTCGAGGCCAGCATGAGGGCGGGGAGCGCCAGGATCACCCGGAAGAGGACCGTCCAGCGGCTCTGCCGGACCGGCTCATCGACCTCCAGGTCGATCGGATAGGTGCCCGCCGCGCCCGTGAAGCCCGGGAACGGGTTCCCCGCGAGGAAGAGGTAGGCCAGCACGTGGGTGGCGTAGCGGACGTACGCGGCGAGGAACCGGTGCAGCCCGCCGGGCACGCGGCCCATGACGAGCGCGGCCACCCAGGCGACGAGGACCACGACGACGGCGACGACACTCCAGAGCCCCAGCCAGAAGAGGTGCGGCAGCGAGAGCAGGAGCCGGAAGAAGACCGTCAGCCGGGAGCGGCGGAGGTCGTCCGCGACGATGAGCCGGATCGGGTGCGGCTCCACCCGCGTACCCTATGCGACCACGCGGTAGACCTCGAAGACCTCGGCGTACTCCCGGTTGACGTTGATCCCGTGCGTGCGGGCGAGGCTCCACATGTACTCGGGATCGGAGTAGCGCCGGTGCTGCTGCGAGGCGTACTTGGCGAGCGCCGCGGCCTTCCGCTCGAGGTGCGGCCGCTCGAGGGCGACGTAGGCCTGGTAGGCGAAGTCGTAGTTGTTCCAGGGGATCTCGTAGCCGAGGATCGTCGTCCGCTTGAAGGCGCGCAGCCCCTCGGCGGCGATCACCTGGTGGTCCTGGTGCACGTCGTGCAGGCTCGGCTGGAAGACGACGTCGGGCGGCCACTCCTCCCAGAGCTCGATCAGGAGCTCGAGGATGTCCTGCCGCCGCTCGGGGAAGGTGCGTACGTCGAAGTCGTGGACGGTGAGGTGGGACTCGGGGATGCCGAGCTCGGCGGTCGCCTCGCGCACCTCGCGGGCGAGCGTGTCGGGCGCGTAGCCGTCCGGCAGCGAGCGGGTGGCGATCGAGAAGGCCACGTAGCGGACCTCGGCGCCCTCGTCGGCGAGCCGCGCCATCGTCCCGCCGCAGCCGAGCTCGCCGTCGTCGGTGTGGGGCGCGAGCACGAGCGCCCGCTTCCAGCCGCCCGTCATCGGGGCCCCTGCGGAATGCGAAGCATTTCGTGGGGAAGGGTCACCTGCCGTCCCCCCGCCAGGCTGCCACGAGCGCCGAGAGGCCGAGCGCTCCCCACGCCATCGGATCCTCGAAGAAGGCGTTGTAGAACAGGCTGTGGACACCGATCGCGAGCACGGCGAGGGCGACGATAAGGGACGCGCGGCCCGCGAAGCTCCGGGAGGCGCGCCGGAAGCCGAGCACGAGCGGGACTGTCAGCAGCCACGCGAAGAGCGCCAGGCCGGGCATGCCGGTCTCCGCGGCGACCGTGACCGGGGTCGTGTGCGAGGCGGCGCGCTTCGGCTCGTCGCCCGTCAGCCCCGTCCGCGCCGCGTAGGCGCGCTCGAAGCCGCCGAGCCCGACTCCGAAGAGCGGATGGTCGGCGGCGATCCGCGCGCCGTTCTTGACGAGGTCGTAGCGGCCGCTCGTCACCCGGTCGACGTCCCGCCGCAGCTCGGAGCGAACAGACTCCGCCGCGAAGCCGACGGCGAGCAGGACGGTCACGACGACGGCGAGCGCGACGACCGCCCTCCGTCCCCAGGCGATCGCGCCGACCGCGAGGACGCCGGCGATGAGCGCGCCGAAGCTCGACTGGGAGAAGGAGAACGCGAGTCCCGTCCAGATCGCGGCGATCGCGAGCACCGCGAGGAGCGCGCCCCGCGCCCCGCGGTCGAAGAGCACCAGCACGACCAGCATCAGCAGGGCGACGACGAGGAAGCGCCCGTAGACGGACGGGTCCCAGAA
This sequence comes from Gaiellaceae bacterium, assembly GCA_040905885.1. Taxonomy (GTDB): domain Bacteria; phylum Actinomycetota; class Thermoleophilia; order Gaiellales; family Gaiellaceae; genus JACVRU01. Next base: position 10,626 of record JBBDQR010000190.1, read on the forward strand.
GACGGAGTTGACGCGGTAGAACGGCGCGTAGGCGTTGCCGACGATGACTCTCGGATTCCAGAAGACGTCGCGCGAGACCCACTGGAAGATCCCGATCGCGGCGAAGACGAGCGCCATCGTCGCGAGCTGCAGCCCGAGCGCGCCCAGCCAGCGCCGGCTCCAGGGCAGCCGGGCGAGCGCCAGAGCCAGGAGGCCGAACGGGAGGTAGAAGGCCACGAGCGCCACGGCTCCCTCGCGTACGTCGTCGCTCCAGGCGAGCGAGATCCCGAACCACGCGACGAGCGCGGCGGCCGGCCAGGCGAGCGGCCCGAGCTCGCGCGCCCGCGGATCGCCGCGCCACAGCTGCCAGGCGAGCGCGAGCGCCGCGCCGGCGATCACGACGTAGAGCGGCACGAGCAGCTTGGCCTGCTCGCCGCCGAGGTCGACCGGGATCCGCGCCGGCGCAAGCGCGAGCGCGGTCATGGCGGCGAGCCACGGCCAGCGCACGAAGAGGAAGGCCAGGGCGACGCCTGCCAGCGCCAGTCCCGCCGCGCCGGCGGCGAGCCGGAGCGTCCCGCTGACCGGCTCGAGGTAGACGAGCAGCGCCGCCGCGCCGGCGGCCCAGCCGGCGAGGCCGGCGAGGCGCGGCCAGCGGCCGGGAGCGAGGAAAAGGACTCCGAGCCCGGCCGCGCCGACGACTCCCGCGACGCGGGCGAGCTCAACCGGCACGGGCCGCCTCGACGGTCACGTTGGCGCGGGCGCGGCGGTCGTTCGCCTGGACGACGAGGGCGTAGCGGCCCGGGCGCTCCGGAGCGCGAACGACGAGCACGCCCGGCACCGAGCTCCCGCCGGCCCGTCCCAGCCGCCAGGAGAACGACTCCGCGTCGGTCGCCACCCGCACGCTGAAGCGGCTGCCTGCCCGAACTCGGATCGCCTTCCGGGAGAGCTCGACGTAGCGGATCGTCACGGTCACGGGCCCGGCCGGATCGCTCCGGTTGCCGGCGCGGTCGACCGCGACGAGCGAGAGCTCGTACGGGCCGCGGGGCAGGCCGCGCTCGCCCGCGAGCCCGTGCCAGTCGATCTTGCCCGCGAGCGTGCGGCGCCGGTGCGTCACCCGCAGCTCGCCGCCGACGTAGAGCTCGGCCCGCCCTTCCTCGCTCAGGCGGTAGCGCACCGCCACCTTGTCGCGACGGCTGTCGCCGTCGGGCGAGAACGTGAGCGGCTGCGCGTCCAGCTCGGCCACCTCGGGCGGGGTCGTGTCCAGGCGCATCGGGTTGGGGAGCTCGATCGTCCGGCGCTGGCCCGCCAGGTGGACGCGCGGCTTGTACGTGCCTTCGGCGACGATCGAGCCGTCGTCGCCGCGGCCGTCCCAGCGCACCGTGACCGGGCCCGCCGGCCGGCGCTCCTCGGCGATCAGCGTGCTCACCGTCCGCCCGCCCGTGTCGACGATCGTGACCGAGAGCCTGTCGGCGTTGCGCAGGCGGAAGCCGATCTCCACCGTCGCCGACTCGCAGCCGCAGACGGGGGAGAAGACGCGGCGGTCGAGTTGTGTCTCGAGGATCGGGCTGCGGACGAGCTTGAGCCGCTCCGTGACCGCGAACGCCGCCGCCGTGGCCACGAGCAGGCCGATGACGAGCAGGGCCGAGGCGAGGCGCGGCACGGGCGACCGATTCTAGATTCGGCTCCAGGGCCGGCCGGGGATTGCTATTACTTTCCGAAATGAAGCGCCGGAGCGAACGCGCCGCCGATCCCTACCGCGACCTCGACCTGATCGACTCGCGGGCGCCGCGCCTCAACCAGGCCGTCGTCGGCGTCCTGGCCGCGCTCGCCGTCGCGACGGGCTGGTGGTGGCTGCTGGCGCTCCTCGGCGCCCAGCTGCTCGTCGGGCTCACCTTCGGCCGCCGCTTCTGCCTCCCGTGCCTCGCCTACTTCGAGCTCGTCCAGCCGCTCTTCGGGGAGGGCCCGCTCGAGGACGCCCGGCCGCCCCGGTTCGCGAACATGGTCGGCGTCGCCTTCCTCGTCGCGGCCTCCGTCGCGTACGCGGCGGGCCTCGGCACGCTGGGCACCGTGCTCGGCGCGCTGGTCGCCGCGCTGGCCCTGCTCGCCTCGGCCACCGGCTTCTGCGCCGGCTGCGAGGCCTACAAGCTCGGGTGCCGGCTCAGGGGGCGTCCGTTCGTGTCGTGCCCTCTGCCGCCGCAACCCGCGCGGAGCCGCGGCTAGCGGCAACCAGGGTCCAGACGACCGCCGCCGCACCGGCGGCAAGCACGGCGACCACCACGACGTTCGCGCCGGGGACGCCGAGCAGCTTGGCCCCGCTCGCCACGAGCACGCTCGAGAGCGCCAGGCGCAGCGCCTTGTCCGGCAGCCTGACGGTGAACTGGCTGCCGATCAGGACGCCGGGCACGGAGCCGAGCAGGAGCCAGCCGGCCGCGCCGAGGTCGACGTTGCCGGCGACGAAGTGCCCCATCCCGGCCACCCAGAGCAGCGCGGCCGCGTGAAAGATGTCGGTCCCGACGACGATCGCCGTCCGCAGCGGGAAGAGCACGAGCAGGGTCAACCCGAAGAAGACGCCGGTGCCGACCGACGTGAGCCCGACGATCAGGCCGCCGAAGAAGCCGATCGTGACGGCCGCCCACCGGTGCCTGTTCTCGAGCAGGAAGGGCGCGTCGGGGCGCTCCGTGTGGCCGATCGCGCTCTTGGCGAGCAGGCCGAGGCCGCCGAGGACGAGCGCCCCGCCGAGGATGACCGCGAGCAGATCGCCCGTGTCGTCGCCGTAGCGGTTCTTGACCCACGTCGCGACCGCGACGCCGACGAGCGACATCGGCGCGCTGGCGAGGAACATCCAGCCGGAGAGCCGCGCGTGCACGGTGCCGAGCGTGCGATGCCGGATCGCGCCGACGGTCTTGAAGACCGCTCCGTGGAAGATGTCCGTGCCGATCGCGACGCTCGGGTTGAACCCGAACGCGAAGATCAGCAGCGGCGTCATCAGCGAGCCGCCGCCCATCCCCGTCAGCCCCACCAGCGAGCCGACCAGCAGACCCGCCAGGCCCAGTTTCCAATCCATAGGCCTAGGCCCGGTACGCCTCGATCAGCACCTCGGCGACCTCGTGCCGCGTGAACTCCTCCGGCGGCACCTCGCCGGCGGCGAGCAGCTCGCGCACCTTCGTCCCGGAGAGGAAGACGTGCTCCTCGGCTGGATGCGGGCACGTCTTCGCCGACGCCATCGAGCCGCAGGCGCGGCAGTAGAACGAGTGCTCGAAGAAGAGCGGCTCGATGTCGAGCTCGTGCGGCTCGAACTCGTCGAAGATCAGCTGCGCGTCGTAGGTGCCGTAGTAGTCCCCAACGCCGGCGTGGTCGCGGCCGACGATGAAGTGGGAGCAGCCGTAGTTCTTGCGGCAGATCGCGTGCCAGACCGCCTCGCGGGGACCCGCGTACCGCATCGCCGCCGGGAAGGCCGAGAGCAGCACGCGCTCCGGCGGGTAGTAGCCGTCGAGCAGGACGCGGTAGCACTCGACGCGCGTGGCGGCAGGCACGTCGTCGGACTTCGTGTCGCCGACGAGCGGGTGGACGAGCAGCCCGTCGACGGTCTCGAGCGCGACCTTCG